>JAGHHM010000144.1 GCA_017887695.1 Oscillospiraceae bacterium
GTTTTACTGGGCCTCCTTGGCAGCCAGGCGCTTATTGCGCCGCTCCTCCAGACGGGACACCAGCACCGTACCGGCCAGGTCGCCCAGGCAGTTATTGGTGGTAGTACCCATATCAAAGAGGCGGTAGAAGGCGGCAATAATACCCACGATTTCGGTGGGCAGGCCGAAGGCCTCTACCACTACCAGCAGCTTGACAATACCGCTGCCGGGGATGCCGCCGCCGCCGGTGGACAGGATGGCGGAGAGCAGGACCACCCGCAGCATCATTTCGATGCTGACGCTCTGGCCGCAGACCTGGCTGATGAACATGATGACACAGCCGTAAAGGATCACGCTGCCGTCGTAGTTCATCTGGGAGCCCAGAGGCACGGTGAAGCTGGAGATCTGGTCGGGGACTTTGAACTTCTCCCGGGCCACCTTCATGCTCACAGGGATGGCTGCCACACTGCTGCAGGTGGCCAGGGTGTAGACCCACAGCTCGGCGCTCTCCTTAACAAAGCGGAAGGGATTGACACCGGCACCAATCCACAGCACCAGGCCGTAGACCAGCAGAATGTGAACGATGCAGGCCAGATAATAGGTACCCAGCAGGGTAGCCATGGAGGTGAAAATGCCGGCGCCGTACTTGCCGAAGGAAGCGCCCATCAGGAAGAAGATACCAATGGGGGACACCTTCATGATCATACCGATCAGGGAGAATACCAGGCTGCACAGGGAGTCGCAGCCGGAAATCAGCTTGGCACGATGCTCCTCGTTCTTTACCAGCATGATAGCGATACCGATCAGGACCGCGATCACTACCGTCTGAAGAATATTGGAATCCGCAAAGGTCTGGAACATATTGGAGGAGAACATATTGATGAAGAAGTCCGCCACGGTGATATCCGCGCTGCCGGAAATCTCCTGGCCCTCCAGGCCGGTGAAGTTGGCGATCTTGCCGGGCTGGATCACACCGGCCACTGTCAGGCCCACCACAGAGGCGATCAGGGTGGTAGCTACATAGTAGACCATGATCCGCACCGCAATGCGGCCCAGAGACTTCAGGTCCTTCTGAGAGGTAATGCCGGTGATGATGGTCATAAGGACCATGGGAACGACGATCATCTTGATGCAGTTAAGCCAGACGGTACCGATAAACTCCAGCTCCACCATTACGTCGCCGATGACCAGACCCAGAATGGCGCCGGCAATCATTGCCACAAACACCTGGGTGCTGAGGCCTATTTTTTTGCCCCCGATTTTCATTTTCTTACGTCCCTTCCTCTCTTACATTTTACAGCTCGCTATCCAGCGCGAGGATAATATTGGCCGCATCCACAGCGTCCTGCCGGGTAATACCCTTGTAGAACACCAGGCGGGCCCGGTACTCGTTGCGGACAGGACGAATAAAGAGTCCCTTCTCCTTAGCCCGGGCACAGAATTCGCCGGCCAGGATGCCCGCGTTGGTGAGGTTCAGCATGAGGATGTTGGTCTGTACCTCCTCCTGGAGACCCACCTTCTTCAGCTTGCCCTGGAGCATACTGTGAGCCAGGCGGGCATTGTCAATGTCCTCCTGGAGCCGCTCCACATTGTGCTCCAATGCATAGATGGCAGGCGCCGCCACCACGCCGCCCTGGCGCATCACGCCGCCCAGCAGCTTGCGGGTTCCCCGTGCCTTTCCGCAGAAGTCCCAGCTGCCGCACAGCAGGGAGCCTACCGGAGCCCCAAGGCCCTTGGACACACAGAACATAACAGAGTCCACATACTGGCAGATCTCCGCCGCCGTGACCCCCAGGCCCGCTGCCGCATGGAACAGCCGAGCGCCGTCCAGATGAATAGCCGCACCGTGTTTGTCCGCCACCTTCCGGATCTCCGCCATGGTGGCAAGATCGATGCAGTAACCGCCGGAGAAGTTATGGGAGTTCTCCAGGCAGATGAGCTTGGCGCCGGTCTCCGTCAGCAGCCGGTCAATTTCCGCGGGATCCGGCATGTGGCGGCTGTCCTGGTGATAGCACACAGGAGTCAGGCGGCCAAAGCCCGGATCAAACACGAACTTTTCGGTCAGCAGGATATGCTGCTCCTCGTCTACCAGCACCGTGTCCCCCGCCTTACAATAGGTCATGATGGCAGTGCTGTTGCCGAAGGTGCCAGTAGGCATGAGGATGGCCGCCTCCTTACCCACCAGCGCTGCGGCCATGTCTTCCAGGTGGTTGATGGTGGCGTCCTCGCCACGTCCCTTGGCATCCGTCCGGCCATCGTCTCCCAATTTTGCCTGGAGAATCGTCTCCAGCATGGGAAGATCCGGCATCGTCAGAGTATCGCTTCTTAAATCAATCATAGGTTTCTTCTTCTGCCCCCTCTTGTTGGAATACACAAAAATCTGTCGGTTTCTGTTGAGAAAATTAAGGCAATACCGCACAGAAAAGTAGGCGCGATACTGCCAGAAGTGATATAATAAGACCATGGATAAACAGATGACAATGTCTGCGCTTAGTGATGAGTTGGCGCAGGTATGGACAAAGAAGAAAGAATTTCTAGCCCAGATCGAGCGGATCGTCCCGTGGAAGGAATGGCTTACGCTGATCCAGCCGTGCTATTACAAAGGAGAGCGCGGCAATAAACCCTATCCACTGGAGACCA
>JAGHHM010000011.1 GCA_017887695.1 Oscillospiraceae bacterium
CCGCCCAACTGGCCAAGGAGGGCTGTACCGCCTCTGACTCTGCTTTGGATGGGCGGGAAGGCTATCTGTACGAGTATACCGGCCAACGGTTTGGCCCCTTTGACGACAACTGGGCCGCCACCCTGGGTAACCGGTATGACATCTGCTCACCAGGCTTTGCCATCAAGCAATATCCTTCCTGCAGCAGTACCCACCGTGCAGTTGACGCTTTCGTGGATTTGGCTCAAGTGCATCATTTCCGTGCAGAGGACATCGCCCGTATCCGGGTAGAGCTGAGTGCCGCTGCCCTACGGGAATTGGTTACTCCAGACCCGATAACTGGCGATGAGGCCAAGTTCAGTGTGGGTTTTCAAATTGCTCTCTATCTAACCGGGCGGGACAATATGCCTGTCAACTACTGCCCGGAGGTTATCTTCGCCCCCGAAATGCAGCGCCTTATCAAAGCCACTACATTGGTGCACGCCGACCGGTATGACAATTTGCCTGTGGACATGGGGGTAGGCCCGGCTTTTGTATCCGTCACCCTTCAGGATGGTAAGGAGTACCATACCGAGCGCATCTACCCTGTGGGGCACCTGACCGATCCCATCCCCGATCAAGTGTTGAAAGAAAAGTTCCTGCGGTGTGCCAATCCGATCTTGGGAGAAAAGCGGGCCAAGGCCCTGTGCCAGTCCCTCTGGGGACTGGAGAACTGCACGGTTCCAGAGCTCATGCATCTGACACTTCCTGCTTGATTAACGGAGCCGTCCCAAAATTCAGCGGAGCCCCCCTGTCCCTTAGAAACACATATTCACATCTGGGCCTAGATAAATCTTATCAAACGCCGGGCCGGCACTTTGTACCGGCCCGGCGCACAGCCGAGAAGCTAAAAAAGCGGAAATGAGTGGTGAACATATGACCCCGATCGCGGAGGAAAGTCTGAAGTTTCACTATGAGAAGAGGGGCAAAATTGAGGTGGTCTCCACCGTCCAGGTGAAGGACGCCCACGATCTCTCCCTGGCCTATACCCCCGGCGTGGCCCAACCCTGCCTGGAGATTCAGAAGGATGTGGACAAGAGCTATGAGCTGACCCGGCGGTGGAACCTGTGCCTGGTGGTCACCGACGGCTCGGCGGTGCTGGGGCTGGGGGACATCGGTCCCGAGGCGGGCATGCCGGTGATGGAGGGCAAGTGCGTGCTCTTCAAGCAGTTCGGCGGGGTGGACGCCTTCCCCCTGTGCATCAAGAGCCACGACGTGGACGAGATTGTCCGCACCGTCCAGCTCATCTCCGGCTCCTTCGGGGGTGTGAACCTGGAGGACATCTCCGCCCCCCGGTGCTTTGAGATCGAGCGGAGGCTGAAGGAGTGCTGCGACATCCCCATCTTCCACGACGATCAGCACGGCACCGCCGTCATCACCCTGGCAGGGCTCACCAACGCCCTGAAGGTGGTTGGGAAGAAAAAAGAGGAGGTCAGGGTCGTCATCAACGGCGCGGGGGCGGCGGGGCTGTCCGTGTGCCGCCTGCTGCTGGCGGCGGACTTCCGGCACATCACCCTGTGCGACAAGAGCGGCATCCTCTGCCACGGCGTCACCCAGGGGATGAACCCCTATATGGCCCAGATGGCGGAGGCGACCAACCTGGAGCGGAAGACCGGCCTGCTCTCCGACGCCCTGGCCGGGGCCGACGTATTCCTGGGCTACTCCGCCCCCAACCTGGTCACCGCCGACATGGTGCGCACCATGAACCGGGACGCCGTGATCTTCGCCTGCGCCAACCCCACCCCCGAGATCTTCCCCGAGGAGGCCAGGGCCGGCGGAGCGGCGGTGGTGTCCACCGGCCGGAGCGACTACCCCAACCAGATCAACAACGTGATGGTATTCCCCGGCATCTTCCGTGGGGCCTTCGACGTGCGGGCCCGCGACATCAATGATGAGATGAAGATGGCCGCCGCCCGGGCCCTGGCGGAGCTGGTCTCCGACGCGGAACTCTCCCCCGACTACATCGTGCCCCCGGTCTTTGATCCCCGTGCCGCCGGGGCCGTGGCCGCCGCCGTGGCCCAGGCGGCACGGGACTCCGGCGTGGCCCGCATCTGAGGGGAGCGACATGTTGGCTACGGATACCGTACACTGGATTGTAAATAATATTGTAATAGGGAGTAAGGAATATGCGTGAGTTGAGCGCCGGGGCCGTCACCGAGGCGGTGGCCCGGCTGTGTATCCGGGCCAACACCCACCTGACGGAGGACGTGACAGAGGCCATCGCCGCCGCCCGGCGGGCGGAGGACTGGCCGGCGGCCCAGGAGATCCTGGACCGCATTCTGGAAAACGACGCTATCGGGGACGGCACCCCCATCTGCCAGGACACGGGCATGGCCTGCGTGTTCCTGGAGGTGGGGCAGGATGTCCACATCACCGGGGATCTCCGGGCGGCGGTGGACGAGGGGGTGCGCCGGGGCTACGCCGAGGGCTATCTGCGCAAGTCGGTGGTGGCCGACCCTCTGGACCGGGTGAACACCGGGGACAATACCCCCGCTATGCTCCACGTGGAGCTGGTGCCCGGCGAGCGGGTCAAAATCACCGTGGCCCCCAAGGGCTTCGGCAGCGAGAACATGAGCCGCATCGCCATGCTCCGCCCCTCCGACGGGGTGGAGGGGGTCAAGGCCTTCATCCTGGAC
>JAGHHM010000012.1 GCA_017887695.1 Oscillospiraceae bacterium
CCACCTCTGCCCAGCACGACCACATCATCGCCTATACCTCCCAGCTGGCCCATGTGGTGTCCTGCGCCTATGTGGGCAGTCCGTCCGCCCCCAGCTTTCAGGGATTTTCCGCCGGCAGCTTCAAGGACATGACCCGGGTGGCCCGGCTCAACGAGGATATGTGGACAGAATTGTTCCTGGAAAACAAGGAGGCTCTGGTCCGAGAGATCGACACTCTGGTGGAGGAGCTGGCAGCCTTCGCCTACACCATCCGCCGGGGGGACCGGGACAACCTGCGAGCCATGCTACATCGTGCCCGGACCATTAAGGAAACCATCGACCAGGAGGGCTGATGGATTTGGAAACGGAAGTGATCTGATGGAAACTGTTATGGTACATGCCGCCGAGGCCTATCCGGTATACATCGGCGGCGGACTGTTGGACCGCTGCGGTGAGCTGGCGGCCCGGCACAGCAACGGCCGCTGCGCGGTGATCTGCGACGATACCGTCTGCGGCCTCTACGGCCCCCGTGTCTGCCGCTCTCTGGAGGCGGTGGGCCTCAGCCCTGTGCTGTACGCCTTTCCCGCCGGGGAGCAGCACAAGACCCTTTCCACCTACGGTGCCATCCTGGGATTTCTGGCGGAAAACCATATCACCCGCAGTGACTGCGTGATCGCCCTGGGCGGCGGCGTCACCGGGGATATGGCGGGTTTTGCCGCCGCCACCTATCAGCGTGGCATTGACTTTATTCAGCTACCCACCACCTTCCTGGCAGCTTCTGACGCCTCGGTGGGCGGCAAAACGGCAGTTGACCTGCCTGCCGGGAAAAACCTGGCAGGGGCATTTTGGCAGCCCCGGGCAGTAATCTGCGATACGGACACCTTTGCTACCCTGCCGGAAAGCGCCTTCCAGGACGGCGCGGCGGAGACCCTTAAACACGGGCTTATCGCCGATGGGGAATTATTTCGCTTTTTGATGAATGAGGACATGCACCGGCATATAGACGCGGTAGTCCGCCGGAATGTAGAGATCAAAGCTGCCGTAGTGGCGGAGGACGAGCGGGAGCAGGGAAGACGCAAGCTCCTGAACTTTGGCCACACCCTGGGCCACGCCATTGAGAAGTGCAGCGGCTATCGGGTGTCCCACGGCCACGCCGTGGCCACCGGCATGGTGCTGGCGGCCCGGGCCGCCGAGGCGCTGGGCTATGGCGGACAGGGCACTCTGAAGGCGGTACTTGCCGCCTGTGAGCGCTATGATCTTCCCACTGCTTGCCCCTATTCCGCCGGAGAGCTGTACGCTGCCGCCATCGGGGACAAAAAGCGCTCCGGCGGGTATATCGACGTGGTAGTTCTCCGGGAGGTAGGCCGGGCGGAAACCGTGCGGCTGGATCTGGAGGGCCTGCGGGAATTTACGGAGGCAGCTCTATGAACATTACCATTGAACCCAGCAGGCTGGAGGGGGCCATTACGCCGCCCCCCAGCAAATCCCAGGCTCACCGTTTGATTCTCTGCGCTGCTTTGGCCGGAGGGGAGAGCGCCATCAGCAATGTGGATCTCTCTCAGGATATCCTGGCCACCCTGCGCTGTGCGGAAGCACTGGGGGCTTCCTGGTCTCTGGCGGGGAACACCCTCCGTCTGGCGGGCTGCGGCGATCCCGGCCCCTTCCTCCATGGTGGAAGACCTCTGCCCCGGTTTGACTGCGGAGAGTCTGGCTCCACCCTGCGTTTTCTCATTCCCCTTGCCCTGGCGCTCACCGGCGGCGGGGTATTCACCGGCCAGGGCCGGCTGCTCCAACGGCCTCTGGGGCCTTATTTGGCACTGCTGGAGGAAAAAGGGGTTACCTGCACCCTGACGAAAGAAGCCCTGATCCTCCGGGGCACGCTGGCTCCGGGCTTGTATCGTCTGCCGGGGGATGTGTCCAGCCAGTTTTTCACCGGCCTGCTGTACGGTTTGTCCCTGCTGGAGGAGCCCTCGGTGCTGGAGAGCACCACACCCCTGGAGAGCGCTGCTTACGTGGACATGACCATTCAGGCCATGGGGCGCTTTGATGTGACAGTATCCCGGAAAGGAGCGGGCCGCTTTCAGATCCCCGGGGGGCAGCCTTACAAGGCCCAGGCCCTCTCGGTGGAGGCGGACTGGTCCCAGGCGGCTTTCTGGTATGCCGCCGCAGGGGTAGGCAACGCCGTGACCGTGACCGGCATGACGGAGGACTCCCTCCAGGGGGACCGGATTATTCTGGAGTACGGCAAACAACTGACCTGCCCTGAGGAGTCCCTGACCCTGGATATGTCCGGCTGTCCGGATTTGCTGCCGCCCCTGGCGGCCTGGGCCGCTCTTCGCAGCGGCGGCGTCACTGTCCTGGACAACGCCGGACGGCTGCGAATGAAAGAGAGTGACCGGCTGAAAAGCGTCACCGCCGTTTTGCGGACCCTGGGGGCGGATGTGACGGAGACACCCGACTCCCTGGTGATTCGGGGTCAGGAGACTCTCCCCGGCGGCATAGCCACAGATTGCTGGGGGGATCATCGTATCGCCATGATGGCGGCCATTGCCGCCACCTGTTGCCGGGAGCCGGTGATGCTCCGGGGGGCGGAATGTGTAGCCAAATCCTACCCCGGCTTCTGGGAGGACTATCGTATGTTAGGAGGGATCATCCATGAACACCCTGGGACATAAGCTCCGTGTCACTGTATTCGGCCAGTCCCATGCCAAGGCCATTGGCTGCGTGGTGGAGGGCCTGCCGGCAGGCTTCCGGCCGGATATGGACCGGGTGGCCGCCTTTATGGCCCGCCGGGCCCCGGGAAGGGATCCCTGGTCCACTAAGCGGAAGGAAGCGGACGCGCCGGAGATCCTCTCCGGCATGGTAGACGGTGCCCTCTGCGGTGCGCCGCTGTCCGCCGTGATCTACAACAGTGACCAGCACAGCAAGGACTATGAGGGCCTGCGCCGCACCCCCCGGCCCTCCCACGCCGACTACACGGCTTGGGTGAAGTACGGCGAAAGCTACGATATCCGGGGCGGCGGTCAGTTTTCCGGCCGCCTTACCGCACCCCTCTGCTTTGCCGGGGCCTTGGCCCTGCAGCTTCTGGAGCAGCGGGGCATTACCGTGGCAGGCCACATTGCCGCCATTGCCGGCGTGGAGGACGAGGCCACGGACTTTGCCCGGGTGGAGCGAAGCGCCCTGCTGGCTCTGTCGGAAAAGCCCTTTCCGGTGTTTTCCGACAGCGCCGGGGAGGCCATGCAACAGGCTGTTGAGGCCGCCCGCTGGGAGGCCGATTCTGTGGGGGGCGTGATCCGTTGCTTTGCCCTGGGCTTCCCCGCCGGGATCGGAGAGCCTATGTTTGATGGTGTGGAGAACCGGTTGGCTGCCGCTCTCTTTGGCATCCCTGCTGTCCGGGGTGTGTCCTTCGGCGACGGTTTCGCCGCCGCCGGGATGCGGGGCAGCCAGCACAACGACCCCTTCGTCACCGATGGCAAAGCCGTTTACACCCGCACCAACCACGCCGGCGGCGTCCTGGGGGGCATCACCACCGGGATGCCCCTGGTGGTGAATGTGGCCGTCAAGCCCACGGCCTCCATCGGCCGGGAGCAGGACACCGTGGATCTTCAGGAAATGGTTGGCACCACCCTCGTTGTCCATGGCCGCCACGACCCCTGCATCGTTCCCAGGGCCCTGCCGGTGGTGGAAGCGGTAACAGCTCTTACTTTACTTGATATGCTGATGGAGGAATAAGCCATGGATCTCAAAGACTATCGCGCCCAGCTGGACGCCATTGATGACCAGCTGACCGCTTTGTTCAAGCAGCGCATGGAGATCGTCCGCCATGTGGCGGACTATAAGAAGGAGACAAACACCCCCGTTATGGCTTCTGGCCGGGAGCGGGAAATCCTCTACCGGGTCACGGGCCTGTGCGGCCAGGAGCTGGAGGAATACACCAAGATCCTCTACTCCACCATCCTGGAGCTGAGCCGGGACTACCAGGAGGACCGTCTTTCCACCGGGGAGTCTGCCCTGGTGGCGGAGATCCTGGCGGCGGCTGAGCAGACCGGCGAGTTCCCCAAGCGGGCCATCGTGGCCTGCCAGGGGGCGGAGGGGGCCTACTCCCAGATGGCCTGCGACAAGCTCTTCCCCGTCAGCCAAATTCTCTACTGCAGCCGCTTTGAGGGCGTGTTCCGGGCGGTGGAGGCGGGAATGTGCCGGTACGGCATCCTGCCCATCGAGAACAGCTCCGCCGGCTCCGTCACCGAGGTCTACGACCTGATGGAGCGCTACAACTGCAAGATCGTCCGGAGCTTGAAGCTGAAGGTGGAGCACTGCCTTCTGGCCCGGCCCGGCGTCCAGCTCAAGGACGTGAAAGAAGTGGTGGCCCACGAGCAGGCCCTCAACCAGTGCAGCGAGTTCCTGAAAAGCAGCGGCGCAAAGGTCACCGTATTCAGCAACAACGCTGCCGCCGCCAAGTACGTCTCCGAGAGCGACCGCAGCGACATCGCTGCCATTGCCTCTGTGAACTGCGCCGGGCTTTACGGCCTGAGCGTCCTCAGTGACCATGTGGCCAACAGCGACCACAACTACACCCGCTTCATCTGCATCTCCAAGCAGCTGGAGGTCTACGAGGGAGCTGGCAAGATCACCTTTGTTACCGCTGCCAGCCACCGCCCCGGCTCTCTGTACAGCCTTATTGCGAAATTCGCCACCCGGGGCCTCAACATCTGCAAGCTGGAGAGCCGCCCCATCCCCGGCAAGGACTTTGAGTTCCGTTTCTACTTTGATGTGGAGGCCTCTGTATGGAACAAAGATACCCAGACCGTCCTCAGCCAGCTGGAGAAGGAGGAGTTCTTCACCTTCCTGGGGGCATACAGCGAGGTGTTCTGAGATGGAATACGGTTTGCTGGGAGAGAAGCTGGGCCACAGCTTCTCTCCCCAGATTCACCGGGCGCTGGCGGGGTATGACTATGTCCTGCTGCCCACGCCTCCGGAGGAGGTGACCCCTCTCCTCCGCCGCCGGGAATTCAAGGGGCTCAACGTTACCATTCCTTACAAGCAGACGGTGATTCCTCTGTGCGATGAGGTGGAGCCCCGGGCCGCCGCTATCGGCGCGGTGAACACTATTGTCAATCGTGGCGGCCGCCTTATCGGGTACAATTCGGATATTGACGGTCTTATCTACCTGGCCCGCCGGGCTGGGGTGGACATGGCTGGAAAAAAGGTGGTGATCCTGGGCAGCGGCGGCACCAGCCGTACCGCCCGGGCTGCTGCAAAGGCTCTGGGGGCGGCGGAGATCACGGTGATCTCTCGCCATGGAGAGGACAACTACCAAAATCTTTTCCGCCACGCCGACGCCCAGGTCCTCATCAACACCACCCCCGTGGGCATGTATCCCCGCTGCGGAGAGGCCCCAGTGTCCTTGGAGGACTTCCCCCGGTTGACCGGGGTGCTGGATGTGGTATATAATCCTCTTCGTACCGCCTTGATTCTGGCGGCGGAAAAGAAGGGGATTCCCTGCTCCGGCGGGCTGCCTATGCTGGTGGCCCAGGCTTGGCGGGCAGCAGAACTGTTCACCGGCACGTCCGTTCCCGAGGAGCGGATGGAGACCGTTTTGCGGGAGCTGACCGACCGGCAGCGGAACGTGGTCCTCATCGGCATGCCCGGCTGCGGCAAGACCACCGTAGGGGAGGCCCTGGCCCGGCGGATGGGGAAGGACTTTGTGGACGTGGACGAGGAGATTGTCCGGCAGGCGGGGCGCTCCATCCCCGAGATTTTTGCTCAGGAGGGCGAGGAGGGTTTCCGCGCCCTGGAGAGCGACGCTGTCCGGGCGGCGGGCAGCCGCACCGGCTGCGTCATCAGCACCGGCGGCGGCGTGGTCACCCGGCGGGAAAACCTGGCCCCCCTCCGGCAGAACGGCGTGATTGTTCATCTCCTGCGGAGCCTTTCCGCATTGCCCTCTACGGGCCGACCCCTGTCCCAGCGGACGCCGGCAGAGGAGCTCTGGCGGCAGCGCTCGCCCCTATATGCTGCCTTTGCCGACTGCACGGCGGACAACAACGGCCCCCTGGAGGCCACCCTCGACCAGATTGAAAAGGAGCTGACAAAGGCATGAAACTTCTCTTCTTGAACGGCCCCAATATGAATATGCTGGGGATCCGGGAGCCTGATATCTATGGCCGGCAGACCTATGCCGATCTGGAGGCATACATCCGGAGCTTCTGCCAGGAGCTGGGCATTGCCTGCGAGATTTTCCAGTCCAACCACGAGGGAGCTTTGGTGGACGCCATTCAGGCTGCCTGGGGAAAAATGGATGGCATTGTTATCAACCCCGCTGCCTATACCCACACCAGCGTGGCCATCCTGGATGCTCTGAAAGCCGTTGGCCTGCCGGCGGTGGAGGTCCATGTGTCTGCCGTGTCGGAGCGGGAGAGCTTCCGCCAGGTGTCCTACGCCGGAATGGCCTGCGTCAAGACCTTTGCAGGACACGGTTTTGCCGGTTACCGTATGGCGGCGGAATATCTCCTGTCTCTGGAAAAACGATGACCTTTTCCCTCAGTGCCGCATAGAATGGCCTGTGAAGGAGGCTGTTTCTATGCAACATACTGACTACACCCCTCGCCAGGAAACCAGTGCCGTATGTGACTATGATATGTACGACCGTATCTGGCAGCGGGTTTCCCCGGATTTGAACCCATACCCCCATGTACGCGGCGAAGAAAATGAAATTACACCGCCGCAGCCCCAGCAACCATCAGGCTGTCTCCCTTCCCGGCAGGCAGCAGACACAGATATCCAGCCGGAAACCGCTTTGTCCACCTGCTGTATGGGTAATGACGCCCGCCAGTCCCTGGACACGCTCAAGGGGTTTCTGGAGGAAGAGCTGGCGGAAAGCCGCTGCGCCATGGCATTGTCCCGGCAGGTCAGCCATCGGAACGCCGCCCGGCTTCTGCGGCAGATCGCGGCGGAAAAACGGGAGGTAGCCCGTCGGCTGCAGGCCGCCTGCTATCTGATCGATGGAACCTGCCATGTTCCTGAGATTTCCGTAGAGCGTACCCGCTTCGGGAGTCTTGCGGAAGCGCTGCGCCACTGCTATCATCAGGACGCCTGCAATGGTTACCACTATCAGCAGGCGGCGGAGGAGACGACGGACTCCTGTCTCTCCGGCCTTATGATGGAATTGAGCAAGCAATCCTATCACCGGGCAGATGCTGTGATGCGCCTGCTGGGAGAAGTACTCTGCTGAAAACCCTCTACATTAACAAAGGAGAAACGATCATGCTGCACACAAGAGACGAGGCGCTGGAATTGCTGCGCCGGTACAACAAGGAACCCTTCCATATCCAGCACGCGCTGACCGTGGAGGGAGTTATGGCCTGGTACGCCAAGGAACTGGGCTACGGCGATGAGGCGGATTTTTGGGCCATGGTAGGCCTGCTCCACGACATCGACTTTGAACAGTGGCCGGAAGAGCACTGCAAGAAGGCACCGGAGCTGCTGCGGGAAGCCGGAGCGGATGAGAAGCTGATCCATGCGGTGGTCAGTCACGCCTACGGCCTCTGCTCTGATGTGGCACCGGAGCATGAAATGGAGAAGGTCCTGTTTGCTGTCGATGAGCTTACCGGCCTGATTGGTGCTGCTGCGCTGATGCGTCCCAGCCGCAGTGTCATAGACATGGAGCTCAGCAGCCTGAAAAAGAAGTTCAAAGACAAGAAATTTGCTGCCGGCTGCAGCCGTGATGTGATCCGTCAGGGCGCTGAAAATCTGGGCTGGGAGCTGGATACCCTGCTGGAACGCACCATCCAGGCCATGCGGTCCTGCGAGGCAGATATCAACGCCGCCATGGCTGCGGAATAACTCTTTTCCTGTACATCGTTACGCCGGATCGGGAGATCGCTCCCCGATCCGGCATTTTTTAGGGAATTGGGGACGCTGTGAAGGAAGGCTTCGGCCCTGCCTTGCGGATGAGGGAGGGATATGATATACTGATAAAACAATCCCTTCAGGAGGTTATGAAACATGAAAAAAGTCCTTTTGCCGCTGGTCTTGGCCCTGTGCCTTGTGCTGGTCGCCTGCGGTAATCATAATACGACAAGCCAGAATTCCGATGACTCCAATGAACAAACAGGGACCAATCAGCCGGATATTTCAACAGAACCGGATAATACAGAGACACCGGAGGAACCCCAGGGGCCTGTTGAACTGGGGCCTTTGACCGTAGAGGTGGTTGTGACATGGGACGACGCTGACAGTCTTCTTTCCCGGCTGGAGGATTTATCGGTGCTGCTGGATAAAACCCTGGAGACTAACGGCTATGATGCGGAAGCCATTACTGTTACTGTCAGCACCACCGGAGGAACTACCGCTGACGCCCTTGCTGCCGGAGGGGTAGACATTGCGCTGCTGCCGACGGAAGACTTTATTACCTGTGAGGACAGTGCCGCCGGTGTGCTTATGAGTGCTGAGGAACCGCCTGCCTACATTGTAGCAGTGACAGGAGCCACCGAGGAATTGGATGAGGCCTTCCAGACAGCTCTGGCCGCGGCCCTGGCTGATGAAACAGATAGTGAGAGCTTCCTTTCCATCTGCTATCCTGCCCAGACCTATGGTTCCTTTGACAGTGCGGCACTCCAGCCGGTGCGGGATCAGGTGGCGGAGGAAAGTGCCAACAGCGGCCACGAGGGATAAGTCTCTCGCGGCGATCAGAGAGGAGGGGCGGCGGGTATGGCCCACAAAAAGCTGAAGATCCTGTATCTGGCGAAATATCTGACGGAACAGACTGACGAGACCCACCCCGCTTCGGTGAGTGATCTGATCGGCTATCTGGACAGCTTGGGGATTCCAGCGGAGAGAAAAGCAATCTATGACGATCTTGAGCTGCTGGAAACTTTTGGGATGGATATTGTCCACGTCCGGGGGAAAAATCACGGCTACTATCTGGGACAGCGGAAATTTGAACTGCCGGAGTTGAAGCTGCTTATCGATGTGGTGCAGGCATCTCCTTTCCTCACGGCAAAGAAGAGCATGGAGCTGATTGGAAAGCTGGAGGGCCTTGCCAGTGCGGCCCAGGCTGGGAGCCTGCGCCGCCAGGTTTATGTGCTCAATCGGGTCAAAACCCACAACGAGCAGCTATACTACAACATTGACGGCATTAACCAGGCCATCCAGGATAATCACCAGATCCGCTTTCGCTACTTTGACTGGGCCGCCGACGGCGGACGGCAGTACCGGCGGGAGGGCGCGTATTATGAGGAAACGCCCGTAGCCCTGTGCGTGGACCGCAATTACTACCTGATTGCCTATCGGGCGGCGGAAGGAAAATATATTCACTTTCGGGTGGATCGGATGAGCGACCTGAGAGTGGCTGAGGAGAAGCGCCCTTTGCTTCCGGAAGGATTTGACCTGGCCAGCTATGTGCGGACGATCTTTGATATGCACAGCGGCGACCGTCAGTGGGTAACGCTGGAGCTGGACAAGAGCCTTATCAATGTGGCCATGGACCGTTTTGGCCGGGAAGCCCATTACCGGAAAGGCGAGGGAGAAACCGTTGTTGTATCTGCTCAGGTGGAGGTAAGCCCCACGTTCCTCAGCTGGGTGCTGTGCTTTGGCGGGCAGGCAAAGATTTTGGAGCCTTCCTCCGCCAGAGAGGCTCTTCAGGCTCTGGCTCAGGAAGCCTTGGCACGATACGATGAAGAAGAATAGAAAAGAGGCCCCGGGAAGGATTTCTTCCCGGGGCTGTATTTTTTTAAATTTGTAGGAAATGCCGTTGTCGGAAAAGGGGCAACAAAAAGCCGTTACACACCAGGTGTGTAACGGTTTTTTCACGGAGATGGCTTTCCACCTGAGAGAAGGAGGGCCGAATTGGTGAAAATACCGGACAGAGGTCGAAATGTGAATACAAAAAGGAGAAGTGGACATGGATTATACGACAAATTATCATCTGCCCCAGTGGGTGGAAAGCGACCGCATCATGATGGAGGATTTCAACGAGGCCATGGCTGCCATTGAAAAAGGGTTGACGGACGGAAAAAATGACCTGAAAGCGGGAATGGAGCAGGCCCAAACACAATTGGAAACACTTTCCGCCGCGCTGGGTTCCGGTGGGAAAAATGCGCGGATCCAATGGGGGACTTACGAGGGCCGCGGAGCGTCTTCCCAGAGTGACCCTACTCGAATTACCTGCAATTTTGCGCCCGCAGTTGTGTTCATTCACTATAACGCATACGGTGGGTATGGATCCATTGTGTTGATCCGGGATGAAGCAAGATACGTTGTAGACACCTTTAATCACTATGCCGTTCTTCTTTCCTGGTCGGATACAGATGTATCATTTTACCCAGAAAAGCAAGAGGCTGGCCCTCTTTATGACCAGGCAACTTATACCTATCATTATCTGGCATTGGGATATGACAGCGGTAATGTATAAAAGGTCAGAAAAAGCCCCCGGCCGAAGCCGGGGGCTTTTTGCTGTTGCTTACAAGAAGTCAGGTGAGATTAAGCAGCCTGAACAGTCATGCGAGCGTTGATGGTCATGGGGCCAAAGGTGGTGTCAGTGCCAGTTACGGTAACGTTGACAGTGTTACCAGCCTGCAGGTTTTCGGTAATAACAACCGCACTCACAGTGAAGGTAGGAACATTGGCGTAGTTCTTGATAACATCAGTCACAGCCTTGGTATACTCGGCAGGAGTCATGTTAGCCTTCAACGCCTTGGAAGCCTGCAGCTTGCTAATAATAGCGTTCTCGATAGCGGTCTTGGAGATATTGTTGGTAACGTTGACCTTGTTGTTACCAAAAGTACGGGAGACAGCGGTGGTGCCGGTACCCACAGTCAGAGTGTACTGGAACCAAATCTCACCAGCATTGTCAGAGCCTGCATCCTGATAGACAGTGAAAGCAACATCGCTGTAAGAGGGCAGGACCACGCCAGCAGCAGCCAGCTTGCTGAAGATCTGAGCCTTGATAGCGGCCTTGATGGTGGTCTCAGAAGCATCGTACAGAGCAATGTCAGAGAAGGTAGCACCAGTCAGGACCTTTTCAGCGGCATCAGCAATCACGGTG
Source organism: Oscillospiraceae bacterium (assembly GCA_017887695.1). Taxonomy (GTDB): domain Bacteria; phylum Bacillota; class Clostridia; order Oscillospirales; family Oscillospiraceae; genus Pelethomonas. The sequence continues at coordinate 11,021 of JAGHHM010000012.1, forward strand.
TTCTCGCCAGAGGTGTTAGCGACCTTCTGGCCAACATACACGGCGGAAGCGGTGTTGTACACGTTGGTGGTATAAACAACCCAGATACCGTCGGTGTAGGTGTTGATGGAAGCCAGGTCGGTCTTGGTGCCAACCACAGCGGCGTTGTCAACGCGGTAGCTCTCACCAGCGCCGGCACCCACCAGGGTATAACCGTCGATGACAGTGGGAACAGCAATGTAGTCAACCTTCATGCCGTTAACCGTTACAGCGCCACCGGAGGTGGTGATCTGCTGGACAGTTTTCACATAGCCATTAGCGGTGTTCAGGGTAGCCTTGAACAGAGTGTTCTGGCTGGCAGCCTTAGCAAGCTCGGTCATGACATTGACATTCGTGGTGTAGATGGTCTTGTTGGCCTCACCATTGAGGGTGACAACCATGGAGTAGACGTGAACACCATCGGTGAGATTGTCAGTGTAAGCGGAGGTGGTGGGGTAGATCAGAGCCTCACCAGCGCCAGCCAGGGTGCCGGTGCGGATGTAGACGTACTCAGCAATGCGATCCTTATTGGTATCGACATAGAACATGTCGGCGGTAGCATAGCTGGCCATGGCCTGAGTACCAGTAATAGCGGTGTAGGTGTTGTTGGCACCCTTCACCAGGTACTGGGTGTTGCTGCTGACATAGGTGGCAATTCCACCACCCATATTCGTGCTCTTCATGATGGCGGATGCGTTAGCATTGAAGTTGGCATCCTTCAGGTAGGTCACGATAGCAACGCCGTTCTCAGCACCCTGGAGGTTCACAGTGCCGTTCAGGTTGGTGTCCACGCGGTACAGGCCATAGCCCTCATAAGCGGTGTTGTAGATGGTATCATCGCTGATATAAGCAATCTTACCCTTAATGAGGCCCTGAGCATGAGCCCGATAGGTGGTCTTAGCATTGTCGTAGTCAGTGGCGAAGCCAGTACCATCAATACCATCGATAGTAGCAATGGTAGCGGTGGTCTCGTTACCGCTCATGTCAACCAGAGTAGCCTCGGCATGGCCGGGAGCGCCAACGATCCAACGGATGTTCTTGAGAACAGCATAGTTGGTGCTGATGACGTCAGTGGCGCCAATCAGGTTGCCGTTGGTATCCTTGTACCAGGTGTGGTTGGTAATGTCGGTACCAGCCTGATCCAGGTGGAAGCGAACGTTGTCGGGATACTCAGTACCGCCGATAACGTGCTTAGCAATGTTGGCCCAGATGGTGGACTGAGCGCCAACGAAGGACTCAGCAACACCCAGGATCTCAACATGCTGCTGAGTCAGGGTAGCAACATTGGTGTTGGTGACAACCTTGCCCTGGCCGTTCTGAACAGCATAGACAAGGAGCATATTGCCAACAGTGTAGGTGTAGTTAGTACCACCATTGGCCAGAGTGACAACGGTATAGGCATTGTCAGCATCATAGACCTTCATGGTGATGGTAGCGGGAGTCACAACGTGGCCGGCAGCATCCAGAACGGCGTTACGGACAGCAGTGACCTCAGCCAGCAGGGTGTCAATGTACACGATGCGGTCAGTGTAGACCAGAGTCAGACGGCCCTGAGCACCGATGGTGTTGACAGTGTTATTGGAATACAGAGTGTCAGAGGTCTTGTTGGCAATGCCGTTGGTGTAGACAGTGTAGGTCTTGGTACCGGTGAAGCCCACATCCTGAGCAACCTGGCACTCGGTCACAGCAGTTTCGTAGGTGGCAACGGGATCCAGAGCCACAGCCACCAGCAGCTTGTCGGCAGCATCATGAGCTCTGTTGTTGTTGGCATCCAGCATCCAGTTGTGAGAGGGACGACCCCACTTGTCAGCGCCATCCACGTAAGTGGGCAGCAGCTTGAAGGTCTCATAGCCGATGGACACCTGGCCGATGGACTGATAGCCAAAGGCAACAGTGTACTCAACCTGAGGAACCAGGATGGAGCGGAACAGGATCTCAGCAACAACCTCACGGGTAGCGGCGACACCCAGGGTGCCCTCGCTGACGTTGTTGGTGATGCCCAGCTTCTTGCCCACAGCGGCGGTCTGGGTCTGCCAGCCAGTGCCAGTGAACTCACCGTTCTTGTCGTAACCGACAGCGCGGAGAATCATGGCCAGAGCCTGGTAACCAGTAACAGGATCGTTGGGGCCGAAGGTCTTGGCGTCATAGCCCTTGATGTACTCGGCGTTGGCGCAGAAATTCACGTAGCCGGCGTACCAAGAAGTGCTCTTGACGTCGTTGAACTTGTTGTAGTCAGCATAGATGCCGACCTGCTTGTCAGTCACATCGCCAGTGACGATGCGGTAGATGATGGCAGCAACCTCAGCACGGGTGATGGAACCCTGGGGAACGAAGCTGCCATTCTCGTAGCCCTGGAATACCTTCAGAGCGGACAGAACCTCAACGGCTTCTTCATAAGTGCCGTTGATCTTGTCACTGTCCGTGAAGGCATTGGCGGTGGCCATCAGAGAGAAGCTCATGACCAGAGCCAGGACCAGTGCGAGAATCTTCTTCAGATTTCTCATGGTGGATGTTTCCTCCTTCTAAATTTTTTGGAGCG
>JAGHHM010000145.1 GCA_017887695.1 Oscillospiraceae bacterium
GCCCGGCCAATCCCCCGGCCTGCGCCGGTAATAAACGCTGTGCCTCCCATGGACACGCCTCCTCTGCACAAAACTGCTCCGTTTACCCTATGGGGATATGTTCTTTTCTTGCAAGAAAAGGACCAAAAGAACCTTTGGGCAAAACGTTGTTTTGCCTGTCAGGGAGCAGCACAAGGGTCGGCGCCAGGGATCAGGTCAGTGGGCGGCCGGGCCGTAAGGCTGCTGTCTGCCGTCTATTATACGCCAGGGAGGCCCCGCCTGTCCACAGTGGGAGGCAAGATGGGCACTGGTGGCTGCTGTTTCTCAAGCCAGCTCTGTCAGCCGGCAACAGCCGCCGCAGAGGAATAACAATGTCCGGAAACAGTCTATTTTTCCATGGCCAGGCGGACCTGGACAAGGTTGGTATGCTGGGGGTTTCCATGGGCCAGCGGGGTAGCGCGGTGGGTCATGGTCAGCACATTGATACAGCCCCGGCGATCCCTGCCTTTTGCATCCGGCGTAAACCAGGCCCCTTCGCTCATGGCCACAGTGCCCGGTACGATCCGCTCTGTTACCCACACCGGCAGGCACACCACGCCCCTGCTGTTGAACACCTCCACCAGATCGCCGTCCCGGATTCCTCTGGGGCCGGCATCCCGGGGATGCATCCACAGCTGCTGTTCATCCAGCCCTTTCAGGCTTTCTGTAAGCTCGCCGATGGAGTGGCACCGCCGCTTGGAGTGGTACCCGATGAGCTGGAGAGGATAGGGACCTGCACAGGCGTCCTCCCATCCCTCCTCACAAGGCGTATAGCAGGGAACTCCAGGCAGCACGCCGCTGTCGTAGAGCCGCTGGGAAAAGATTTCGATTTTTCCTGAGGGGGTGGCAAAGGGCTCCTTGTCCCGGATATTGCGCTGGAAAGCGGGCGTATCCGCCGTCTGGGGATAGACAAAGCCTCCCTGGCGGCGCAGGACCTCAAAGGGAGGCAGCGCCGGTTCCCGCCGGCTCCGGTGCTCCTCATAGCGCCGGGCCAGCCACTCCCCCGCCTCTCTCGTTCCCTGGCAGAAGGCCTGGCCGCAGCCCAGCTGGTCCGCTGCCGCCAGCATCCACTCGTACTCCAGCCGCGCCCCGAACAGGGGCTTCACCGCCTGGTGGTCATAAAGGACATAGTCCCCGCCGGCCCAGGGGTTCACCACATTCTCCGTTTCAAAGAAGGACACCCCCGGCAGCAGCAGATCTGCATACCGGGCTCCGGGGGTCATAAAGAGATCGGAGACCACAATGGTTTCCGCCAAGTCCTCCTGCTCCAGAATGCGGACCGTTTCATTGACATGGGAATGCTGATTGACCAGCATCCCGCTGGCCAGGCAGAAAATGGTCTTGATACCGGTTTCCAGCTTTTCCGCACCGGTCAGCCCTGCCTGGCGGTCGATGGTCTCCGGCCGCTCCACCGCCCTGCTCCAAAGGAAGGAGGGGATCGCGCCGGGACAGGGATTTTTCATGGGCAGGAACTCCACGCCGGCATGGCTTTCCTTCAGGTAGCTCACCGCTCCGGCGCTGCCGCCCGCCACCCCTACATTGCCGGTCAGGCAGGCCAGCATGGCAAAGCTGCGGCAGTTTTGCTCCCCGTTCAGGGTCCTCTGGGGCCCCAGCCCCGGCAGCAGACAGGCAGGCTTGGTGGTGGCGTATTCCACCGCCAGAGCCTCGATCACATCGGCAGGAACGCCGGTGATGGCCGCAGCCCACTCCGGGGTTTTTTCCACATGGTCCTTCCGTCCAAAGAGGTAGCTGTGATAGCTCTCCCCCGGGGGAACGCCCGGCGGCATGTGCTCCTCGTCAAAGCCCAGGCAATAGGTATCCATAAAGGCCTGATCCTGAAGCCCCCGGCTCCAGATCACATAGGCCATGGCGTCCGCCAGGGCCCCGTCTGTGGAGGGCCGGATGGGGATCCACTGGTCCGCAAACAGCCGGGCGGTATCACTACACCGGGGATCGATGACGATGACCCGGATGCCGCTGCCCTTGGCCTGAACAAACAGCTCTGTATGGTTATCTCCGAAATGGGTATCCACCGGGTTATGGCCCCACAGCAGCAGCAATTTGCTTTGCAGCAGCTGCCGCTCCGGACTGCCGCAGGCCACGGTGCCGTAGATATAGGGCAGCACATGCTCGGCGCAGGCCGCGCTGTAAAAATTGTAGAAATCAAGATATCCGCCGTCGCAGCTGAGCAGGTGCTTCATGCACCGGTCCGGCCGCATTAAGGCGCACACACCCGCCGCCGCCATGACATAGCGGGACGCCGGGCCAAAGCGCTCCCGGGAGTCCCGGACAGCCTCTGCCACCAGCGTCTCTGCCTCCGGCCAGGAAATCCGGCGGAACTTTCCTTCTCCCCGTCTGCCTGTCCGGACCATGGGATAGCGAAGGCGGCGGGAGTTAAGGAAGGTCTGCCGGTAGGCCATGCCTCTGGGACAGCCGGAAAAGCTCTTGCCCATAAAATCCTTGTCGGGCAGGATTGACAGTACGCAGCCTTCCTGTACGGTGGACAGCATCCGGCATTTGTTGCCGCAGTCGCAGAAGCTGGCGTGGCCCACCACCCGGGGAGGCTCCAATTCCAGCTGGGGACCTCTCTCCCACTGCGCACTGTCAAAGGGCAGGGCCCCGCCGGGATCCTGTACCCTGGCCGGCGCCAGAGCGGCAGCCTCCTTCAGCAGGGCAAGGACCTTTTCCACAGCCTCTCCCAGATCGTTTTCCCGGGCGGCCTCTGCCACACGATGGGCGGTGCCCAGCAGGAAGCGGTCACAAAACTCCTGTCCCGCCTGCTCCAGGGCTTCATCCTCTGTTTTCAGGCCGCACACGCACAGGTACTCCATAAAGCGGCACTGCTGGCCGATATAATCCGGAGGATTCCCGTCCATATCCACCCACTGGTAGCCCCACTTCTTATATGCCGCAATGACTGCCAGTGTCGTTTCGTTCAGCAGCACATCCTCGCCGGACAGGCAGGCCGAGGCCCACAAAGGCACATAGCAATCGGCGTCGGTCCCCATCAAAAGGCGCTGGTAGGTATCCCGGGGGATTTCATCCGTGAGCCCCACCCAGTCCCGACAGGCCTGCCAGGACTCATAGCTTTCAAAAAACGCCCGCAGGGCATGCCAGCGGATGTACGCTTCCCGAGAGATCATTTCCCACCGTCCCTTTCCTTCAGCAGCTGGGTTTTCCAGGCCTGCATTTTTGTCAGGTCGCCCATCAGCGACACACCCACCAATTTTTCTCCCTTCCATACCCGCAGACCCCGGCCGGGCACCGCAGGCCGCCGGGGATCCACCTGGAAGGTCTTTCGTTGGCCCCAGGAGGACTCCTCAATCTCATAGTCGGCTCCCCCGCTCTGCCCCAGATCCCCCAGGGCAAACAGGGCCACTCCGTCCAGATTCAGCACCAGGGAGGTATCACACCCGGTATATACCGCGCAGCCCCCTGCGGCGTTGGTTCCCGCCACCCGGCCCTGCTCCTGTCCCTGGCTCCACAAGGCCGCATTGAAGCCCTGGAACTGGGCGCAGTCACCACAGGCATAGACTCCCTCGGCACTGGTCTCCATCCGCTCATTGACAACGATGGCCCGCTCACAGGCAATGCCCGCCTGCTGGGCCAGGGCCGTATCCGCCCGTACGCCGCAGGAAACCACCAGCAGCTCACAGGGCCAGCTGCGCCCATTTTTCTCATCCACAAAAATCGTCTGCCCCTCCCGGCGCAGCCCCGCCACAGCCACTCCGGTCTCCACATGGAGTCCCGGCAGCTGGGCCCGCAGCCAGTCGGAGGTCTTAGGGCCGATAAGCCGGGGCATGAGGTAATCCATGGCCTCCAGCACCGTGGTCTCCAGACCGTAGTGATAGAGCTCCGCGGCCACCTCCAGACCGATGACTCCGCCGCCGATAATGACCGCCCGCTTGCTGCCCTCCGCCATACGGCGCATCCGGCGCAGGTCCTCCAGGGTGCGCACGTCGCACAGCGGTACCTCCTCCCTTCCGGGAAAAGGCGGGATAAAATTCCGGGCTCCCGTGGCCAGGACGCACTTGTCATATGCCAGCCGCTCCCCGCCCCGCAGCGTCACGGTACCCGCCCCGGGGTCCAGCTCCTCCGCCATTACACCCAGCCGCAGGTCGATATCCTGGCTGCGGTACCATGACGGCTGCCGCAGGGACAGCTTCTTAAGTTCCATGGACAGCAGCGGCGCCTTGCTGAGCATGGGCCTTGCATAGGGGAGCTCCGCCTCCCCGCTGAGGAGCACGATCCGGCCCCTGCTGTCCTGCCGCCGGATGGCCTCGGCGGCACTGAGGCCGGCAATGCCGGCCCCTATCACCACATAGCGCTTATCCATCCTGCTCTTCCTCCTCTTCGCCGGGAAAACGGGCCATGGTGGAGGGATCCGTCCGGCCCGGCTCCGGCAGGAACGGGGCGCTGAGCTGCTTCCAGCCCGGCTCCTTTGGCGGCGGATCCCGCCAGCGGAGGGCGCCCATGGGGCAGGCCGCCACGCAGAAGGGCTCCAGCCCCTGGCTGCGCCGGTCCACGCAGCTGTCACATTTCTGGGCCACCCCGGCGGTAGCGCTGAGGGACACCGCCCCATAGGGGCAATTCCACACACAGCAGCCGCAGCCGATGCACCGCCCGTCGTCGTGAAGCACCACGCCCTTTTCCTCGTCCCGGTACATAGCGCCGGTAGGGCAGGCCGCCACACAGGCCGGATGGGCACAGTGATTGCAGCCGCCGGAAAACGCCGTCTCCTTCCCTCCGCCTACCGGCCGAAGAACCACCCGGCGAAAATATTCTCCGCTGCCCAGCCCATGGGCCCCCTGGCAAGCCAGCTGGCAGGCCCCGCAGGCAATGCAGACCGTACTGTTATACAGAAATCCTACCTTCTCCACAGGCAATACCCCCTGCTGTTTTTCCGGCGTGGTCCCCGCCGCCTGTCAATCCATGTCTATCAGCCGGCGATAGACCGCCACCGCGGTGGGAATAATGGCGTCCGGGAAATCCATCCCCGTGGTGTGCAGCTCCCCGCAGTCCTCGCCGGAGCCGATCTCAAAGAACGCACCGGGTATTTCCCGGGTATAATGGCCGAAATCCTCCGACGACCGGAAGGGCTCCTTCAGCTCCCGGAGAGGAATCTGAAGCTCCCTACAGACCCGGCGGACCTTATCATTACTGGCCTTTCCGCTTACAGTGGCCGGGAATTCGTCGCAGAAGCTGATGGTAAGGCCCAGCCCCTGCCGCTCTGCCTTCTCCCGGGCCAGCTTTTCCAGCTGAGCGATCAGCGCCTCCAGCTCCTCCTCATACTCGCCCCGTACTGTCAACAGCAGCTGGCCCCGGCTGGCCTGGGTGCCAAAGGCCCGCTCTCCCACATCCACCTGGATGATGGTGGCCAGCACAAGGCCCCGGTAACGGGCGGGATCCGTCAGGGTGGACAGCTGGCTGATGATCTCCGCAATGGCAAAGGCGGGGTTTTTCCCCAGCTCCGGCATACTGGCATGGGAGGGCGTTCCCTGGAAGGAGAAGATCATCCCCTTGGAGGCGCAGTAAATGGTGCCATCCAGCACCTGCACGGCGCCCAGAGGAACACCGGGCCGGTTATGGAAGCCAAAAATCTCCCCCACCTTTTCCTCCCGAAGGAGGGCCGTGCAGGCCTTGGCCCCGTCGCCAGTTTCCTCGGCGTGCTGGAACAGGAAAAATACATCCCGGTCCGCCCCCTGCTGATCTACCTCCAGAGCCAGGGCCGCCAGGGAGGCGCTGTGGCCGTCGTGGCCGCACTTGTGGCCTACGCCGGGAATCCGGGACACATAGGGCACATCACACAGGTCCTCTACCGGCACCGCGTCAAAATCCGCCCGGAAGGCAATGCCCGGCTTGTCCCCGCCGGCACGATAGGCGGCATAGAACCAGCTGCCCTTATCCACCACTTCCAGCTTTGTATGGCTGCGGAGGAACTCCATCAGCGTGGCCTTGGTCCATTTTTCCTCATTGGACAGCTCCGGATGGGCGTGCAGCCTGTGCCGCAGCTCCACCGCCAGCTCGTAATTTTCTTGCTTCATTACTGTCACTCCCTGCTCCTGTCTGTATTTCCGCCGGATGACGGCTCCTCCCGTCCCCCGGTCTGTTTTTATCTTCTTTTTCAGAGAATCCCTAGCGGATGTCCCACTCGGCGTCCAGACACATGGGCACCGTCCCCGGCTGCACCAGCCAGTTCTGTACATTCCGCACCCGGTAAAGGGCTTCCTCCCGGATACAATTTTTTACCGCCGCCATCAGCACCTGGCCGTAGGCCATGGCAGAGGCCATGCCGTTGAGCTTGGTTTCCGGATCCTGGGCCACGGATAAAACCACCGTCTCGTCTGAAAGCCGGGCCAGAGGGCTCAGGGCGCTGTCGGTAATGCCCACCACATAGGGCCCCTTGTCTCTGGACTGCTCCACCAGCCCCAGGGTACCGGGGCAGTAGGGGCGAAAGGCCATAGCAATTACCACCGACTTGGGGTTAAGCTCCGCCAGCTCCCGCAAACCCACGTTATTTTCCCGGAAATAATGGACGTTGGGCCGGATGGCGTCCAGCAGGAAATACAGCTGGTAGGCCGCCGTATGCTCCCCGTAGTACCCAAACACCATCACATGATCCGCCATGGCAATCCGGGCGGCAATATTCTGGAGCTGATCAAAGCAGATGGCGCCATCCCGCATCTGCATCAGCAGGCTTATTTCCCTGCTGAGCATTTTCTGGTACTCGTTTTGCTGCCCCTGCTCCTCCAGGCTTTCTACCCGCCGCCGGGCCAGCAGATCGGAACGCATCTGCTTTTGCATGGCCTTGAAGCTGTCATACCCCAGGGCATAGGCCAGGCGGATCACCGTGGTCTCACTGACGCCGGCGGCTATGGCAATCTTAACTGTGGTAAGCATGGCGGCGCTCTCCAGGTTGCGGAACAAGTAATCCGCCACCTTTTTTTGTGATTTGGACAGGCTGGTATAGCTGCTGCGCAGCTGTTCACAAACGTCCACAGCGGCCCCTCCCCCATTAAAAAAGAATTTTCTTCTTTTTTCAAATTTGGTGTTTTTTCTTCATTTTACACGGGGATACACGGGTTTTCAATGCACATTACCGCTAACTTGCCTGCTATAATTTTGGCTGACTACACGGAATTATTTATTTTTAAGAAGTTTCTTCTTCATACTTTCCCTACCGGCTCCGCCTGCTGTCTGTTTTACCGGCTGCACCGTGGGTTTTCAACGGTTCAACCGGGAGGTTCCACCAATTTTACCGGAAGTTTTTACCGGCTCTGACAGGAGGTGCCGCCGGTTCTGCCGAGGTTTCCCTGCCGGGACTGCCCGGGTTTTCCCCGCCGGCCATACAAGCGCAGCGCTGGGGTTATTGCCGGCAAGCCAGCAAAAGCAGCGCCGCATTTTCCGCCGTCGGGACTGTAAAATATTCTGCATGCCCCGGCCAGGAAGCATAAAACCGCGGATCCCGCCGGCCTGCCGGGCAGGCCGGCGGGATCCGCCGCATAGGCGGCGCCCCAGCGCCGCAGAACGCCATCCAGTCACTCCAGATGGTCGTGGACATAATGGTTGATGAGACGCTGCTTCATCTCCTGGATGTGATGAAGCAAAAGGTCCTTTGCCTGGACAAGGTCCTGCTGCTCCACCGCCGTCACAAGGCGCAGGTGTTCCTGCTGGATCTCCTCGTCGATCAGGGGCAGAAGCCGCCCGGAAATGATCTGATAGCGGGCCCTGGTGTTGTCGTACAGCCCCAGCAGGGGCTGGTTGCCCAGCACCTCCAGGGGGACCCGGTGGAAAGCTGAATCCAGCTCCGCGTAACGGTAGCTGTCCCCTGCCTGCCGGGTCTTTTCCTCCTCGGCGCATATGCTGCGCATCCGGGTGATGTGACTCTCTCCCAGCTTGCTGAATACCTTCTCCAGGGCAAACAGCTCCACGCACTCACGGACCTGGAACATCTGGAAAAGATCTGTCAGATCCACTGTCTGGATAAAAAAGCCCACATTGGGTACCTGCCGCAGTACGCCTTCCTTCTGCAGGCGCAAAAATGCCTCCCGCACAGGGGTATAGCTGATGTCCAGATCCAAGGCAAACTGACGGGCACTGAGATAGCTGCCGCTGGGCATTGTCGCAATGCGTTCCTTGATCGCCTGGTATGCGATGTTGCTGAGCATCCGTCTGGACACTGCCATTCCCCCTCTTCCCTGTTATGTCCGGCCCACGCCTCCATCAAATTGCCTGATAATGGACTTTTTGTTTACCGTGTAAGTCTACTACTTCCAGCATTTCCTTGTCAATCATTTCCATCAGCAGCTTGGTACGCATGTAATAGGGCGATTTCCAGCTGAAACGGGCCGCCAGCTCCGCCAGTGTCCTGGGCTGGCTGCAATAATCCCACACCTGTCGCTCCATGTCGCTCATCTCCGCCAGCTGCTCTTCCGCCGGGTCCTCATATTTCCGGGCAGGCAGCTGGAAAATCACGGAAAACCAGTCGTCCACCGCCTTGATTTCCGGCGATGCAAGGCCTGCCTTCTCCATCATCTTTCCCATATACTGCAGGCCGCTGTTTTCCTGAGGCAAAGCGCCCAGGGTTTCCAGAATGTCCATGATCTTAGGATTGCGCAGGCTGCGCAGCCCCTTGGGCGGACACTGCGCGTCCGGAGCGCCAAAAAATCCGCCCGGACTGCAAACCTGAATATACTCGTCAAAAATCCACAGGTAAACCGGCTTGTCCTCGGCGTATTTGCTGTAATCCCGGTGGATCAGCGCATTGAGCAAGGCTTCCCGTATGGCGTCGGTGAAATGCTCCAGCTGTTCCCGCCCCCCGGCAGTTCCCGCCGCCAAAAGGCTCTTGCGCACAAATTGCAGCGCCTGCTCACAGAGCATATCCAGCGTACCGTTGATACGGCGGCACTCTCTGGCCTCGCCCTGGGAGTACAGGGACGCCATAATGGAAAACTGGGGATAAAAGGACTGGGGATCATAGCCAAACAGCAGTACCGCCGCCAGAGTGGGCTTGCCTCCTGTCTGCAGCCCCTCCATGCGCAGCATCTGCTCCCGGTCCATATCCGCCTGCAGGCGGTTGAGTCCCACCAGGCGGCGGATATAGGTTTCCACATTTTCCTGATGGATATCCTCCCATTGGGCCTGTTCGCAAACCCGCAGCTCGTCCCGGGCCCGGTTTTCATAGGCCTCGTAGTTGTGGATTTCCGCCTCGGTCATCCGCTGGCTCCTGCCGTCCACCCACTTGAAGGCGCCGTGGGTTCGTCCTACCGCCTGGTGGTAACAGGGCTTGTATCGTTTGTCAATCTCCGGGATCTCCGCCGCCAGGACCGCCTTGCCATCCACCGTGGCCTTCGTATAGAGGGGATACAGCGTCGGTGCCATTTCCGCGCACTGCCAGCCCAGCTTCTCTTTCAGGTCTTCTCCATCATAAACGCCGCACAGCACCGGCTTTCCCTCTTCGGGCAGCTCCATCCCAAAAAGGAGGACGCCGCCGCCCGGGGAATTGGCCAGCGCCGACAGTTCCCGAAACAAATCCGGGCAGCCATCCTGAGCCGCGAACAAAACCGTATTTCCCGGACATCGTCCTTCTTTTTGGATCTGATCACACAACTGTCTCAGTCTGGTTTTGAGCATCCGTCGTCTCCTTTTCCAGCGTTCCCCTGTTCTTCTGTGGGCTGGAGCTTGTTGATATGGCGCTTCCACCGCCCGGAATAGTAATACGGGATCAGCACACACAATCCCGCCGCCCATCCGATGGCATAGCACCAGTGCATATTGGCCGGGCCGAATTTGTCCGTCAGGTAGTAGGCCGAAGGCACCCTGGCCAGCCACAGGCTGGCCAAAGCAGCCACGGTAGGCACCGTGGATTCGCCTGCCCCTCGCAGCAGCCCAATATACATATACTGCAACGTGGAAATAATGTAAAGGGGGATTACCCGCACCAGATACTCATTGCCCGCGTCCACTACCGCCTGAGTATCTGTAAACAGCCACATCAGCTGGCTGCGCAGGGGGATCACCACCGCGCACAGCACTGCGCACATGGCCACAGAAAGCAGCATGATATCCCGCACGCCCTCTTTCACCCGGTCCATCCGCTTGGCGCCGATGTTCTGGCCCACATAGGTGGTAATGGAGGTGGCAAGGCTCTGCACCGGCATGAACACAAACCCATCCACCTTTACCGCCGCATTGTATCCCGCCACAAATACCGTCCCGCACTGGTTGATCAGCGGGGACATCACCATAATGCCCACAGAGTACAGCGCGTTCTGCACGCCGGAGGGCACGCCGATACGCAGGATGTTTTTGAAAATTTCCCTGTCAAAGGAAATTCGCAGCACCCGGAAACGGTACTCAGGGAATTTATGGTTGATCATCCACACGCTCATCAGCCAGCTGAACAGCTGGGAGAGCACTGTGGCCAGGCCTACGCCCACCACGCCCAGCGGGATGGGCACCACCAGGACATAGTCCAGCACCACATGCAGCACACTGGACAACGCCAGGATGATCAGCGGCGAACGGCTGTCCCCCAGGCCCTGAAGGATACCCGCGTTGGCATTGTACCCAAACTGGGGCAAAAGGCCCAGATAATACACGCACATATACACCCGGGCCAGCTCAAAATAGTCCTCCTGTACCTTCAGCAGCGACAAAAATGGCCCTGCTGTCAGCATACCGAATACCGTCAGAGGCAGAGAAACCACCAGCAGAAAGGTATTCATGGTGGCAATGGTCTTCTGGATGTCCTTGCCGTTATGCTGGCCAAAATACTGGCTGACCAGCACGGATCCGCCTAAGCCGATTCCCAAAAACAGGCTGGTAAACATATATGTAACGGAGAAGGACGCGCCCACTGCCGCCTGAGCAGCGTCACTTACATTTTTCCCCACTACGATACCATCTACGACCGTATACAGCTGTTGGAAAATATTCCCCAGCAAAATGGGGAGGGTAAATTTCAATACCAGCGGCAGCGGCCGCCCCTGGGTCATATCGATGGTGTTATTACCTGTTTTTGCCATTGCATTTACTCCCTGTTCAGCTGCTCCACCGCCAGCAGAGCGCTCTCCATCTGCACGGATACCAGCCGTTGGATGGAAATGACCTCATAATCCACATGCTGCTCCAGCCACTGGCACATCCGCTCCAGCTCCTCGGAAAAGGCTTTCCGGCACACCGTCAGCACCTCCACGGCGCCCAGGTCCTGCCGCTCCGTACGGCCCAGCTCGTAATCGCAGGCCCGCACCGCCAGCGCCATGTTCAGGCATTCGAACAGGCGGGCACCGTAGAGGTTATCAAACACCTCCGACACCGTGGCGTCCTTTTCAAAGGCAGGGCCTTTGGCCCAGTTTTCCTTGGCCTTGTTCTGGGAGTCATTGCCCTCGATGCAGCTGTCCACAAACTCGAAAAAGGGATTGTCCTCCCGAAAGTATCCGTGGACCTGGGACCAATACTTCCCCAGTACCGCGTAATTTTCCGTATTGAGCCGGATGTTTTCCAGCACCGCCTCCCGGCGGGTCATCCCTCCATAGGGCGAAGTGTCCTCAATCCGCTTGTCATAGAAATAAGGAAGCTCCGCCA
>JAGHHM010000146.1 GCA_017887695.1 Oscillospiraceae bacterium
GTAGGTGGCGCCGCCCAGCAGGGCGTCGGCCTTGCCCATCTTCACCAGCATGGTGCCGAAGTAGTTGCCCTTCTGGAGAGCGGCACGGCAGTCATCGGCGGACATCTTGCCCTTGCGCAGCTCCACCATCTTCTCTACCATCTCGTCCATACCGGCATAGGTAGCGGGATCGATGATCTCCGCCTTGGATACGTCAAAGCCGTTCTTCTCGGCGGCGGCCTTCACCTCGTCCACATTGCCCACCAGGATCACGTCCATCAGATCCTCCTGGATCAGCCGCTGGGCGGCCTCCTGGATCCGGGCGTCGGGACCCTCGGTGAATACGATGGTGCGGCGAGTTTCCTTCAGATTGTTCAGAAGAGCTGTAAACATTGCGCTGTCCTCCGTTTGTAGATGTTTTGATATTGTCAGCCGCGCTGTCCGCGGCCGCAGTTTCACAACTACTAGTATACACCAGCCCACCGGCGTCCTCAACGGGAAATTCAAAAAATTACAAAAAATTTATAGGGGATTTTCCGCCATTCTGCCACAAAATCAGGGGGTTTCCCCTATCCGGGCACAGGATATAGGGGTTGACGTGTAGGGAAAAATGGGGTACAATGACACTTGTAACTTTTTGTTACACTTTTTTCTGATTTGTAATCTGCATGGGAGGAACAGGTAATGGCCTCAAAAGATAAAGGAAAGAGAAAGGTGCCCAGCTTCCGGGACCGCCAGCGGTTCCCTGAGAGCAGCAGTCCCTACAAGCAGCTGCGTCTCCTGCTGGAGGGCAGCATGCCCCTTCTCCGCAGCAGGCTGCGGGGAGCGATCTACCGGCTGCGTTCTCTGCTGGCGGAGATCGGCGCCCGGATCCAGGTATTCACCGCACCCCGGCGGGCCCATACAGCCATCTTTCTGGCGGGCAGCCTGGCCATCGCGGTATTCGCGGTGTTCAACGCCCTGTATACCACCGGTACCACAGTGACCCTCAACGGTGTGGCCCTTGGTACGGTAGCCTCCCAGGAGGAGGCGGAAGCTGCCAAGCTCTCTGTGGAGCGCAGCATTTCCGACGTGGTGGGTTATGACTACACCCTGGAAGAGAGCAAGGTGTCCTACTCCACCGGCCTCACCGCCCGCAGCGCGGTGGTGGATGAGGAGCAGCTGGAGGAAGCCCTGAATGACTCCCTGCGGATGGTGGCTCACGGCTACGCTCTGTATGTAGACGGCGAGATGGTAGGCGCTACCCAGACCGAAGGCGCTCTGGAGGAGCTGCTGGAGCAGGCGGCGGCGGCTTACCGCAATGAGAACACCGTGTCCATCGACTTTGTGGAGGACGTGGAGATCAAGGAGTGCGACCTGCCGGTGGATCAGTTCACCAACCTGGCGGACGTGGCGCTGCTCCTCAACAGCAGCAAGGCCGGCGAGGTTACCTACACTGTGGAAGCCGGCGATTGCTGGAGCGTCATCGCCCAGGATCATGATATGACCAACTCCGAGCTGCTCAAGCTCAACCCCGGCTATGATATCAACAAGCTGCAGATCGGCGACGTGCTGGTTATCAGCAACGCCGTGCCCTACCTGACGGTGGTGGCAGTGCAGATGGAGTATTATCAGTCCCAGATCCCCTATGAGATCGAGTATGTGGACGACAACACCATGTGGGAGGGCGACACCAAGGTCATCTCCAAGGGTGAGTATGGTACCTCCGATGTGGTGGCCAAGGTCACCTATCAGGGACTGGAAGAAGTGGAGCGGATCATTGAATCCGAGACCGTACTTACCGAGCCTGTGACAGAGGTTCAGGCCCGTGGTACTCTGGAGCGGCCCAGCTGGGCGCCCACCGGTACCTTCCGCTGGCCCACCAGCGGCTCCCTCACCTCCAAGTACGGCTACCGCACCATCTTTGGCGGCAGCGACTTCCACGGCGGTATTGATATTGCCAACAAGAAGGGTACTGACATTGTGGCGGCGGACGGCGGCGTGGTCATCCATGCCGGCTGGATGAGCAGCTATGGCTATCTCATCATCATCGACCACCAGAACGGCTACACCACCTACTACGGCCACAACTCCAAGCTGCTGGTCAGCGAGGGCGACAAGGTGTACAAGGGTGAGCATATTGCCGAGATGGGCGCTACCGGACGTGTTACCGGCACTCACTGCCACTTTGAGGTTCGCTATAACGACGAGCGGCAGAACCCCCTGGATTATCTGCCCTGATACAAACCCATATGCACAGAAGGCCTCCGGGAAATCCCGGAGGCCTTTTTTATGCCGCCGCGGCAGAGGCGCTCCCCCGCTCCTGCCGTCTGCAGGGGCCCCTCCCCTTCCCTGCTCTTTGCCTGCCCCATGAAAAAAGGGACGCCCTTCGCTGCCGGAAGATTTGGCACAAATGCCAAGTTGACATAGGGACATGCCCCCCTGTATAATACCTAAGATAAAGGTATATACTGGGTGGCCTGCGGGCTGGAAAGGATGCTGGGATCGTGGAGTATGTATTGAAAAACGCCATGGTAGTTGCGGGCGGCGCCCTTCGCGGCGCGGAGCTGCTGATCCGTGAGGGCCGTATTGTTTCCATTGCTCCCCATGTGGAGGCCCCCGTTTCCGCCCGCGTCATTGACCTTCATAACGCCGCCGTATTTCCCGGTTTCGTTGATGTACATGTTCATCTGCGAGAGCCGGGATTTTCTTATAAGGAGACCATTGCCACCGGCACTCGCGCCGCTGCCCGGGGGGGCTTCACCCAGATCTGCCCCATGCCCAACCTCAGCCCTGTCCCCGACAGCCGGGAGACCCTGGCCGAGCAGCTGGCCCTGATCCAAAAAGACGCGGTGGTCCGCGTCACCCCCTACGGAGCCATTACTTGTGGGGAGAAGGGCGAGGCCCTGGCGGATCTTGCCGCCATGGCTCCGGATGTGGCGGGTTTCTCCGACGACGGCCGGGGGGTCCAGAGCCAGGACATGATGCGTGAGGCCATGGAGAAGGCCAAGGGCCTCGGCAAGATCATCGCCGCCCACTGCGAGGACAACAGTCTCCTTCACGGCGGCTATATCCACGACGGGGCTTACGCAAAGGCCCACGGCCACCGGGGCATCTGCTCCGAGAGCGAGTGGGGCCCCATCCGGCGTGACCTCCGCCTGGCAGAGGAAACCGGCTGCGCCTACCACGTCTGCCATATCTCCACCAAGGAGAGCGTGGCCCTGATCCGGGAGGCCAAGGCCCGGGGCGTGGATGTGACCTGCGAGACCGGGCCCCACTACCTGGTGTTCTCCGATGAGGACCTCCAGGAGGACGGCCGCTTCAAGATGAATCCCCCTCTCCGCTCCCCGGAGGACAAGGCGGCATTGATCGAGGGCATTGTGGACGGCACCATCGACATGATCGCCACCGACCACGCCCCCCACAGCGCCCAGGAGAAGGGCCGGGGCCTGGAGAAGAGCGCTATGGGCGTGGTGGGGCTGGAGACCTCCTTTGCCGCCTGCTATACCCACCTGGTAAAGCCGGGGATCATCTCCCTGGAGCGGCTCTTGGAGCTGATGCACGACGCCCCCGCCCGGCGCTTTGGCCTGGGGACGCCTCTGGCGGAGGGCCAGAGGGCAGATCTCACCGCATTTGACCTGGAGAAGGAGTACACCGTGGATCCTTCGGAGTTTGCCACCATGGGCCGGGCCACCCCCTTTGCGGGATGCCGGCTCTCTGGCCGCTGCCGGCTGACCATGGTAGGCGGCGAAATCGTATGGCAGGAGGAAGAAGCATGAAGCAAGGGATATACACCATCGGACATAACCGGCCCCTGACGGCAGACGTGTGGGAGATGACCCTTCTGGGGGACACCTCCCCCATCACCGCCCCGGGCCAGTTCATCAATATCAAGCTGGAGGGGCTGTTCCTCCGGCGGCCCATCTCCGTGTGCCACTGGGATGGGGAAAAGCTGACCATTATCTACAAGGTGGTGGGCAAGGGAACGGAGCAGATGTGCGCCATGGGGCCCCGGGAGAAGCTGGATGTGCTGGCGGGCCTGGGCAACGGCTTTGACGTACAGAAGTGCGGCGATCACACCCTGGTCATCGGCGGCGGCGTGGGAGTGCCCCCCATGTACGGCCTTGCCAAGGCCCTCCTGGCCGCCGGGAAGAAGGTCACCGCCGTCCTGGGCTTCAATACCGCCTCGGAGATCTTCTATGAAAACGAGTTCAAGGCCCTGGGCGTCGACACCGTGATCACCACGGTGGACGGAAGCTATGGGGTGAAGGGCTTTGTCACCCACGGCCTTCCGGAGCACTATGACTATTACTGCGCCTGCGGCCCCCTGCCCATGCTGAAGGCGGTGTACAACGCCGCCCCCACCAGCGGCCTTCTCAGCTTTGAGGAGCGGATGGGCTGCGGCTTTGGGGCCTGTATGGGGTGCAGCTGCGAAACCAAGTACGGCAGCAAGCGCATCTGCGTGGACGGGCCGGTGCTGGAGAAGGAGGAGATTGTATGGTAGATACAAAAGTGACCTTGTCCGGCATTGTGCTGGACAACCCGGTGATCCCCGCCAGCGGCACCTTCGGCTACGGCAAGGAGTTTGCCGCCCTCTACGACATCAACTGCCTGGGCACCTTTTCCTTCAAGGGTACCACCCGGGAGGCGAGATTCGGCAACCCCACCCCCCGCATCGCCGAGTGCAACGCCGGCATGATCAACGCCGTGGGCCTTCAGAATCCCGGCGTGGAGGCGGTCATCGCCCACGAACTGCCGGAGATGAAGAAGTTTTTCCACAAGCCGGTGATGGCCAACGTCAGCGGTTTTTCTGTGGAGGATTACGCCTACACCTGCGCCATGCTGGACAAGGAGGAGCAGGTGGGCTGGCTGGAGGTGAACATCTCCTGCCCCAACGTCCATAACGGCGGCATGAGCTTTGGAGTGGATCCCAAGGCGGCGGCGGAGGTGACGGCGGCGGTGAAGGCCGTGACCACAAAGCCGGTGTATATGAAGCTCAGCCCCAATGTCACCGACATCGTGTCCATTGCCAAGGCCTGCGAGGAGGCGGGAGCCGACGGCATCAGCCTCATCAATACCCTCCTGGGCATGCGCATCGACCTGCGGACGAAAAAGCCGGTGATCGCCAACAAGATGGGGGGCTTTTCGGGCAGCGCCATATTGCCGGTGGCCCTGCGGATGGTCTACCAGGTCTATGAGGCGGTAAAGATCCCGGTGATCGGTATGGGCGGCGTGTCCTCGGCGGAGGACGTCATCGAGATGATGCTGGCAGGGGCCACTGCCGTGGAGGTAGGAGCCGCCAATCTGGTGAACCCCTACGCCTGCCGGGACATCATTGCCGACCTGCCCCGGGTCATGGAGAAATACAGGATCAACAATTTGACAGATATGATAGGAGGCGCGCATCATGGGTAAGGATGTCATCATCGCGTTGGATTTCGACAGCAAGGAAAAGACACTGGCGTTTCTGGATCAGTTTACCGAGGAAAAGCCCTTTGTAAAGATCGGCATGGAGCTCTACTACGCCGAGGGCCCCGCCATCGTCCGGGAGATCAAGGCCCGGGGCCACAAGATCTTCCTGGATCTGAAGCTCCATGACATCCCCAATACGGTGAAGAAGGCCATGGCGGTGCTCTCCGGCCTGGATGTGGATATGACCAATCTCCACGCCGCCGGTACCAAGGCCATGATGGAGGCGGCTCTGGAGGGCCTCACCCGGCCTGACGGCACCCGTCCCCTGCTGATCGCCGTCACCCAGCTCACCTCCACCAGCCAGGAGCGGATGGAGAGCGACCTGCTCATCGAGAAGCCCCTGGATCAGGTGGTCATGCACTATGCCAAGTGCGCCGCCGAGAGCGGCCTGGCCGGCGTGGTCTGTTCCCCTCTGGAGGCAGGCAAGGTCCACGAGGTCTGCGGCAAGGACTTTGTTACCGTGACCCCCGGTGTCCGGTTTGCTGACGGCGATGCCGGTGACCAGGTCCGCGTCACCACCCCCGCCAAGGCCAAGGAGCTGGGCTCCGACTATATCGTGGTGGGCCGGCCCATCACTCAGGCCGCCGACCCTGTGGCCGCCTACCGCCGCTGCGTCAGCGAGTTCGTGGGGTAAAGGACGATTTATTGTCACTTTTTTCTTGAAAGAAAAAAGTAACCAAAAAAGAACTTTTGGGGCAAAGGTTCCCCTTTGCCCAGGGTAGAAACTGCCGCTTCCCCGCGTAAGCGGCCAGCGCAGCGAGGATTTTCCGGCCGAAGGCAGGAAAGTACGGCATTTTTGAAAGCAAACATTTTAAGGAGCGGACAAGCTATGGCATGGGATACCATTCTTTTTGACCTGGACGGCACCCTCACAGACCCGGCGGAGGGCATCACCAAGGCGGCGGAAACGGCGCTGAACCACTTTGGTATTACGGTGGAGGACCGCTCCAGCCTCAACAAGTTCATCGGCCCGCCTCTGGACGAATCCTTCCCGGAGTTCTACGGCTTCACGCCGGAGCAGACCCGGGAGGCGGTGCAGGTGTTCCGGGGCTATTTCTCCCGCCAGGGCTGGCTGGAGAACGTCCCCTACCCCGGTATTGACAAGCTGCTGGCGGACCTGAAGAGGGCCGGAAAGAGGCTGGCCATTGCCACCTCCAAGCCGGAGGAGTTTGCCCTGCGGATCATGGAGTATTTCGATCTGGCCCAGTATATGGATGTCATTGCTGGGGCTCCCATGGATAACCAGGAGGGAGCGAAGAAGGCAAACGTGATCCGGGATGCCCTTCGCCGCTGCGGCGTGGAGGATCTCACCTCTGTGGTCATGGTGGGGGATCGCCGCCACGATGTGGCGGGGGGCCATGAAGTGGGCATGAAGGTCATCGGCGTCCTCTACGGCTACGGCGACCGGGCCGAGCACGAGGCCGCCGGGGCGGACTTCATTGCCGAGGACATTCCCGCCCTGGAGAAGCTGCTGCTGGGATAAGCGGGGCTGAAAGAGCAAAGATACAATAATCCCCATTCAAATGGTAAAAATAGAAAAAATTAAGATAAAGGAGAGCGACAATGGAAAACATCCAGAATCTGATCGCCAAGGATCTGCTGAGCATCCAGGCGGTGTTCTTCCGCCCGGAGGAGCCCTTCACCTGGGCCAGCGGCATCAAGAGCCCGGTGTACTGTGATAACCGGCTGACCCTCACCGCTCCGGCGGTCCGCAACGACGTGGAGAACGCCCTGGCGGAGACCATCCGCCGGGAGTATCCCGACGTAGAGGTGCTCATGGGTACCTCCACCGCCGGCATTGCCCACGCCGCCATTGTGGGCCATATCATGGGCCTGCCCATGGGCTATGTCCGCTCCGGCAGCAAGGATCATGGCCGTCAGAACCAGATCGAGGGCCGGCTGGAGAAGGGCCAGAAGGTCGTGGTGGTGGAGGATCTGATCTCCACCGGCGGCAGCGTCATCGAGGTCGTGAACGTCCTCCGGGAGGCCGGTGCCGACGTGCTGGGTGTGGTGAGCATCTTCACCTACGGCATGCAGAAGGGCTTGGACCGGCTGGCGGCGGCCAACGTGAAGAACGTGAGCCTTACCAATTTTGACGTTATTGCCCAGGTGGCCGCTGAGGAGAAGTATATCAAGGAAGAGGA
>JAGHHM010000147.1 GCA_017887695.1 Oscillospiraceae bacterium
GCTTTATCTGTGATTCTCCGGCTGCCTGTCCTGTTCCGGCAGGTGGTATTACCCTGCTGAGCAGCCGAATACATCAGATCGCTTGAACTAAGTCATTATATCTGACGTGGGACAGCTTGTCAACTTGTTATCCGGGGAAAGCCGTCGGAAGGAAATGGTTCCGCAGGAGGACGAATTTGCCCGTATGGTGGGCCGTGACCGTAATATTCTTGTAAATAGTTGAAAAATTGTCTAGAATACAGGTTGAAAACGGGAGATAATTGTAATACAATAAGCAAGTTGAAAATTTGGCCATGTGACAAAAATCTGCTTTGTCCACGGCCTTGGCCGGGGCGGGGCCCTGTGGACGCTGCCGTCCGGATAAGAGAT
This sequence comes from Oscillospiraceae bacterium, assembly GCA_017887695.1. GTDB lineage: Bacteria > Bacillota > Clostridia > Oscillospirales > Oscillospiraceae > Pelethomonas. The sequence goes on from JAGHHM010000147.1 coordinate 370, forward strand.
TTTGCTGCGGGATCCCCTATTGGGCGGGACAGTCCGCGGCGCAGGGGAGATATGTGTATGAAGAATGAGAATCTGAGAAATATTGCCATTATTGCCCACGTTGACCACGGTAAGACCACCCTGGTGGATGAGATGCTCAAGCAGGGCGGTATCTACCGGGAGAATCAGGCCACCGTGGAGCGGGTAATGGACTCCAACGATCTGGAGCGGGAGCGTGGCATCACTATCCTGGCCAAGAACACTGCCGTCCACTATAAGGGCGTAAAGATCAACATTGTGGATACCCCGGGCCACGCCGACTTCGGCGGCGAGGTGGAGCGGATCCTGAAGATGGTCAACGGCGTTATCCTTCTGGTGGATGCCGCCGAGGGTCCCATGCCCCAGACCCGGTTTGTCCTCTCCAAGGCCCTGGAGCTGGGCCACAAGGTCATCGTGGTGGTCAACAAGATTGACCGGCCCGACCAGCGGATCCACGAGGTAATGGACGAGGTGCTGGAGCTGCTGCTGGACCTCAACGCCACCGACGAGCAGTTCGAGTCCCCCACCCTGTTCTGCTCCGGCCGTCAGGGTACCGCCTCCTACGATCCCGACCAGCCCGGCACCGACCTCACCCCCCTCTTTGAGACCATCGTCAATTATATCCCTGCCCCCGAGGCAGATGTGGACAAGCCCTTCCAGATGCTGGTCAGCGCCATCGACTATAATGAGTTTGTGGGCCGCATTGCCATCGGCCGTATCGAGCGGGGCGCGGTGAAGCAGAACCAGGAGATCGCGGTGTGCAACTTCCATAACCCCGACGCCCCCGCCAAGAAGGCCAAGGCCACTGCCCTTTATCAGTTCGACGGCCTGGGCAAGGTGCCTGTCACCGAGGCGGACGCCGGCAACATCATTGCTATGAGCGGTATCGGGGAGATCACCATCGGCGATACCATCTGTGCCCCCGATGCTATCGAGCCCATTGAGTTTGTGAAGATCTCCGCCCCCACCATTGAGATGACCTTCTCCGTCAACGACTCCCCCTTTGCAGGGCGGGAGGGCAAGTTCGTCACCTCCCGGCAGATCCGGGACCGGCTGTTCCGGGAGACCCTGAAGGACGTGTCCCTGCGGGTCACCGAAACCGACTCCACCGACGCCTTCAACGTGGCGGGCCGTGGCGAGATGTCCCTCAGCATTCTGATCGAAACTATGCGCCGGGAAGGCTATGAGTTCCAGGTCTCTCCGCCCCGTGTTCTGTACCAGGAGATCGACGGCAAGCACTGCGAGCCCATCGAGCGCCTGGTGGTGGACGTGCCCTCCGACAGCGTGGGCGCCGTCATTGAGAAGCTGGGTAGCCGCAAGGCGGATATGCTGGAGATGACCCCTGTGGGCGATCGGATGAAGATCGAGTTCCTGGTTCCCTCCCGGGGCCTGTTTGGCTACCGCAACGAGTTTTTGACCGACACCCGGGGCGAGGGTATTATGGCCTCGGTGTTTGACAGCTACGCCCCCTTCAAGGGTGAGCTCAGCCGCCGGAATACCGGTTCCCTCATCGCCTTTGAGACCGGCGAGTCCATCACCTATGGCCTCTTCAATGCCCAGGAGCGCGGCGCCCTGTTCATCGGCGCTGGTGTGCCTGTCTACGGCGGTATGGTGGTGGGTGTTTCCCCCAAGCAGGAGGATATCCCAGTCAACGTCTGCAAGAAGAAGCAGCTGACCAACATGCGGGCCAGCGGCAGCGATGAAGCCCTGCGTCTGGTGCCTCCCCGGAACCTGAGTCTGGAGCAGTGCCTGGAGTTCCTGGCGGACGACGAGCTGCTGGAGGTCACCCCCAAGAGCCTCAGAATCCGCAAGCGGATCCTGGATCACGAGAAGCGTATGAAGGCCCTCAAGGGCGGCAAGAAATAAAGAAGATCCCTGCGAAAGCAGAAAAATTCCCCGGACCCGAAGGTCCGGGGAATTTTTTCATACAGATTAGGTAGTCTTGGTGTGTTCCTCCAGGGCAGCACCACAGTGGGGGCAGCAGTCGTCATCCCCGAAGAAGGGGATTCGTTTGCCACAGCTAGGGCAGCGGACATATCGCCGGATAAACCACACCACAGCGGCTGTCTCCAGTAACAGAAGCGCCGGAGCGGCCAGCAGGGAAATCACAGCGTGGTCGATCCTCACCGCCAAAAGGCCAAAACAGCAAGGGCCCGCAACGATCAGCAGGGAACAGGCTAGCTTGGCCCGCACGCCCGCCAGCGGGCGGCCACGGGTGAAAAAGAGGAACAGACCCACCAGCAGTATCCCCAGCACAAAGGTCAGAATCCCTCTGGCCAGCGGAGGGATGGGGAGGGCAGCGTAGGACAGTACGGCCGCTGCCAGCGCAGCCAGGAGAAACCATCTGAATGTTGTTTTCATAGGACACCTCCACAACACAGCAAATCAACCTATGTGAGAGAATTTCCTACTTAAAGTATAGTATATGTCCTGAATCTGTCAATACTGCAAACTATTTCGGCAGTTACAGCCGACCGTACATCTTGGTATACTGGCGAATTTTCTTGGCCAAATTCATAGAGGCCTCGCCGGGGAGGAGCCGCCACTGCCAGTTGCCAACGGCAGAACCGGGAGCATTCATCCGTCCCTCGGCGCCCAGGCCCAGGTAGTCCTGCATCTGGGTCACGAAGGTGTCCGCCACACTGCTCATGCCGCCCCGGATCACGCCCCAGTTGAACCCCTCCTCCTCGTTAAGGCCCAGGTAGTGCCGGGCGTAGGTGATATCGGCGGGGTCGGCGGTAGTCCGCCACTGCATGACGGTCTCGTTGTCGTGAGTGCCCACGTAGCACACACAGTTTCGCTCGTAGGTGTGGGGCAGATAATTGCTGGGCTCCCGGCTGTCGAAGGCGAACTCCAGCACCTTCATGCCGGGAAGGCCGGAATCGGCGAGAAGCTTGTGGACCTCCGGCGTCAAAAAGCCCAGGTCCTCGGCAATAAAGCTGATACCGTGGAACCAGCTGGTGAGGACACCCACCAGGTCCATGCCGGGTCCCTTCCGCCAGCGGCCCTCCCGGGCGGTCTCCGCCCCGTAGGGCA
>JAGHHM010000148.1 GCA_017887695.1 Oscillospiraceae bacterium
GATGGCGGGGTGGCATCCGTACCCCTCCCCGCCCTCTGCAGAGGCGTGTTGAGGCCGTGCGCCCGCTGTTTCGCAAAACCGCCCTCTGACCCAGCGAAGTGCTCAGGGGTGGAGAGACGGTGCGGCGGAAGGAACGAGCTTTGCCGCCTGCGGCGAAGTGAGAGATATGGAGCCTACAACGACGTGAACCGGGGGGACGAAAAAGGTGCTGGATAAAGCGCGGGGGTCGCGCCCGCCCCTCCGTGCCCCTCACACCGCCCCGCAATGCGGGTCGGGGAGCGTTTCAGCGGGGGTCTGTTTTCGCACCCTGGGGTCTGCCCGGGGGTCTCATGTTGAAAAAAGCCCGCTGTGTCAGGCGTTTGCCCGGTTCACAGCGGGGATATGCACAAGATTGGAGGTCGTTTGTATGCCCAGAAACAAGATCAAGTTTGCCCTGCGGATCTCTCCGGAGATGCAGGAACTGGTCAAGGAACTCTGCCCGCGGGATAACTGCCAGACACAAAACGAGTTCATTGAGCGGGCCATCCGGTTTTATGCCGGCTACGTCTCCGGCAAGGAGGCGATGGAATATCTGCCGCCCGCTCTGGTCTCCGCCATCCGCGCTGCCGTGAAAGCCAGCGAGGACCGCCTCTCCCGACTGCTGTTCAAGCTGGCCGTGGAGATGGACATGATGATGAACATCCTGGCGGCGGGGATGGAGCTCACAGACGAGGATCTCCGGGAACTCCGTCCCCGGTGTGTCCGGGAGGTGAAGGAAACCCGCGGCAGGATCTCCTTCGAGGACGCCGCTGACTATCAGAAGGGCGGCCGGGAAACTCCGTAGGGAGATGATGCCCCATGCCACGCCTGATCTTCAAGTGTCCCTACATCCAGGGCGGCTCCAAAAAGGCCGCCGCCCACCTGAGCAATTATGTCCGGTACATGGCCACCCGGGAGGGCGCCCAGCGGCTCCCGGAGCAGACGGCACAGCTGCCTGCCACAGAGAAACAGCGGCAGATGGTGGAGCGGCTCCTCCGGGATTTCCCCCTCAGCCGGGGGACCTTCGAGTATGAGGACTACGCCGCCGCACCCACCCGGGGCAACGCCTCGGAGTTCATCAGCCGGGCTCTGGAGGATAACTATGACCGGGCCGCTAAGAAAGAAAACTACATCCAGTACATCGCCGGCCGCCCCCATGCCCAACGCACGGGGGCCCACGCTCTGTTCACCGGCTCGGACGAGTCCCTGACACTCTCCCAAGTGGCGGAGGAGGTCGCCCACCATCCCGGCAGCGTGTGGCTGCCGATCCTTTCCCTGCGGCGGGAGGACGCCGCCCGTCTGGGATACGATGACGCGGAGCGGTGGAAATGCCTGCTCACCGGCTGCGCCATGGAGATGGCCCAGGCCATGAAGATTCCCTGGGATCAGTTCCGCTGGTACGCCGCCTTCCACGATGAGTCCCACCACCCCCATGTCCACATGGTCTGCTACAGCGCGGACGGCAAGTCCGGCTACCTGACGAAAGATGGTATCGCCCAGATCAAGTCTAATTTGGCGGGAGAGATCTTCCGGCAGGATCTGACGGAGCTCTACCGGCAGCAGACCCAGCGCCGGGACGCGCTCAACCAGGACGCTCAGGCGGTGATGCGGGAGCTGATCCTCCGCATGGAGGAGGGGGCGGCGGACAACCCGCGCATCGGGGAGCTGATGACCCATCTGGCGGACCGCCTGCGGTTCACCAGCGGCAAAAAACAGTACGGCTATCTGAAGGCGCCGCTGAAATCGGTGGTGGATGAGATCGTGGACGAGCTGGCCAGAGATCCCCGTGTCGCCCAGGCCTACGAGCTGTGGTATGAGATGCGGGAGGAGGTGCTGCGCACCTATAAAAACGACCTGCCGGAGCGCCTGCCCCTGTCCCGGCAGAAGGAGTTCAAGTCCATCAAGAATATGGTCATCCGGGAGGCGGTGCGGCTGGGAGAGCTGCGGCAGGTGTTCCACCCGGAGGATCATGGGGAGGACGCGCTGCCGGAACAGGAAGGAGACGGCCCTCAGCCGGAGCCGGGGGCCGTCTGGGAGGAAGAACCCCCTCCAGACAGCGGGGAGCCTCGCGCCTCATGGAAACAGGCGTACCGGCGCGCGCGGGCCATCCTCAAAGACCCAAACGCCGCACCGGAGCAGATGGCCCAGGCGGTGGAACTGCTGACCCAGGCGGCGGAGCATGGAAACAGCTCCGCCGCTTTCACGTTGGGGCAGCTGTATCTCTCCGGGACGGCACTGCCCCGTGATCCCGCAGCCGCTGTCCGATGGCTGGAACGCGCGGCGGAGAGCGGAAACCAGTACGCGCAATACCGCCTGGGGAAACTGCTCCTCCAGGGGGAGGATGTGCCCAAGGATGTGGAGGCGGCCGTCCGCTGGCTGACCGCGTCGGCGGAACAGGGCAGCCAATATGCCCAGTACGCCCTTGGCAAGCTCTACCTGATGGGCGAGGAGATCCCGGAGGACCGGGAGGCCGCACGGCAGTGGTTCCAGCGGGCGGCGGAGCAGGGCAATCAGTACGCGCAGTATTTTGTGGAGCACATGGGCCGCCGGGATCTTTTTCCCGTCGCGCAGTCGGCCGCCCAGCTGCTCCACCACCTTGCCGGGATCTTCCGGGAGCAGAGCCAGCCGCCCCGCCCCGGAGGGCTGCGGCCAATCGTGGACAAAAAGCTCTGGCGGAAGATCCGGGAAAAGAAGATCGCCATGGGCCACAAGCCGGACGATCATGAAGAACCAACCATCAAGATGTAACGGAGGTCATGTTGTGAAGAAAAAATATACCAGCACAAATCTGCTTCCCCAGAAAGCAGGAAGCCCTTCCGTTCAGTTGAGGCCCCAGCGGAAGGGCGCCATCCTGCGGCAGATCCCCTACCACCGGAAGACCCGGAAACGCAGAAGATAAAGCCATGCGGGGCCGCGTTTTGCGGCCCTATTTTTTAGTAGGAGGTACGAAATGCCCTATATCCCTTTTACAGAGGAGCAGAAGCTCCGGGCCAACAGCGTGGATCTGGTGGAATTCCTGCGCCGGCAGGGAGAAAAGCTCATCCCCTCCGGCCGGGACAAGCGCCTGGCCTCGGACCACAGCATCACCGTGCGGGGCAATGAGTGGTACGATCACGAGTCGAAGGAGGGCGGCGGCGCCATCTCCTTTGTCCAAACGTATTACGGCCTGCCGTATCAGGAGGCGGTGAAGCGCCTGCTGGACGGTGAGGGGATCGCCTACCCCCAGGCAGAGCCGCCTGAGCCGGAGGAACGGAAGGAATTCGCACTCCCGCCCGCCAACCGTACCATGCGGCGGCTTTACGCATATCTGCTCCAGCAGCGGCTCATCGACCGGGACATCCTGGACGCCTTCACAAAGCGCGGGATGATCTACGAGAGCTGCGAGAAGTCCCGAGACGGAACGAAAGAATATCACAACGCCGTGTTCGTTGGGAGTGACGAATACGGCGCTGCCCGCCACGCCCACAAGCGGGGCCTCTACACCCAGGGCAAGAGCTTCCGGGGCAATGTGGAGGGCGGCGATCCCCGGTGCAGCTTCCACTGGTTCGGGCACAGCGGCCGGCTCTATGTGTTCGAGGCGCCCATCGACATGCTGGCCTTTCTGACGCTGAACCCGGAGGCATGGAAGGAGCACAGCTATGTGTCCCTCTGCGGCACCTCGGAGCACGCCATGCTCTGGATGCTGGAGAAGGACCCCCGGCTCCAAAAGGTCGTGCTCTGCCTGGACCACGACGCCGCGGGGATCGAGGCCACCGGCCGCCTCACAGATATCCTGGTAGAACACGGATACACCCGGGTCTCCATACTGCGGCCGGAATACAAGGACTGGGACGAGGATCTGAAGGCCCTCCACGGCCTGCCCGCCCAGTCTGCGGAGCAACATCCCCAGCTCCAGGCGGCGGAGTTTGTCTGCGCCCGCATTGCGGTCAAATGCATGGATCTGAAACCGGACAGGGCGGAGCAGCGAGTGCCGGCCTTGTTTCAGTTTTACCGCAGATGCCTGCAGGAAAAGAAACTGGAAACAGCCATGGACTGCATGGAGGAGATCGCCGCCCTGTCCCTGCTGGTCGTTCTGCGGGAGTGCCGCCAGTTGGGAACCGCCCTGACGCCCGCCCAGGGCTGTCAGTATCTGCAGAGCCACATCCTGCCCCATCAGAACCGGAAATCCATCCGGGGCCGGACGGAGGAGATCGCCGCGCAGCTCCAAACCGCACTGGACAAGATCAATGCTCCGGGGGTGCGAGGGGAGGCGGAGAAACGGGGGATCGCCGGCGCGTGGCTGGATCTGGCCCTCTCCTGCGCCAAGGTATCGGTCAAATATGACGGAGATGAGCTGAAACAGCGCCAAAAAGAGGAGCAGACGGACTGCCTTTCTCTGACACAGGGGTAGCAAGCAACAAAAAAACGTCTCCGGCACATTCCAGGTACCGGAGACGTCAGGGCTCCAAATTGTTCTCATCGAACAGCGGCGAGGCGAAGAAGGCATCCAGCCCGATCCCCAAGCCCTGGCAGATCTCATGGATGATCCGCAGCTTCACCGAGTCGTAAGCGCAGTTGACGATGTTGCCGATGGTGGACTTCGGCACCCCGCTCTTCATAAACAGCTGGTACTGCGTCATCCCCTGCTCACGCAGTAGCTGAGAAAGACGCGCACTGACCGCCTGATTTAGTTTCAACGCGCATCCCTCCTCACATACACCACATTTTAGCAGTACAGGTACAGGGATTAGTCCCTGTATCTGTACTATTCTCTGAAAATGTGGTATCATGCAAAGGGATACACCGAGTCCCCTTCTGATATTGAGACAAGGAAATATCAGAAGGAGGAACTTGTGACAACCGAACTCATTTTTATCATTGCGTGCGGCCTGGCTCTTCTGCTCATCGCCGCCGCTACCCACTTCTCCGGGCAGGGCTCCCTGAACAACATCAAGTCCAAGACCGTGGGAGACGGCCAGCATGGGGCGGCGCGCTGGGCCACCAGGAAGGAGATCCAGCAGACCTATGCCCACGTCCCCTTCCGGCCGGAGCTGTGGCGCAGAGGAGAACAGCTCCCCCAAAAGCAGGGGCTGGTGCTGGGATGTGAGGGGCGCAAGGGCCACGTCACCGCCATCGTGGATACAGACGATATCCACGCCATGATGACCGCCGCCAGCGGCGCGGGCAAGACAGCCTACTTTCTTTACCCCAACATCGAATATGCCCTGGCCACCGGAATGTCCTTTCTCTGTACGGACACCAAGGGCGACCTGTTCCGCAACTACGCTGGGATCGCAAAGGAGTGCTACGGATATAAGATCGCCGTGCTGGATCTGCGCAACCCCACCCGGTCAGACGGCAATAATCTGCTCCACCTGATCAACAAGTACATGGACATCTACAAGGCCGATCCCCAAAACCTGCAAGCCAAGGCCAAGGCGGAGAAGTATGCCAAGATCCTGTCCAAGACCCTCATCAACACCACCGGGGACAGCGCCCAATACGGACAAAACGCCTACTTTTACGACGCGGCCGAGGGCCTGCTGACCTCCATGCTTTTGCTGGTGGCGGAGTACCTGCCCACCGAGGATGCGGAAGGCAGGCCCATCGAGGAACGGCACATCGTCAGCGTGTTTAAACTGGTGCAGGAACTTCTGGCCCCCAGCGGCGTGAAGGGCAAGAACCAGTTCCAGCTCCTGTTGGCGAAACTCCCGCCCGACCACAAGGCCAAGTGGTTCGCCGGCGCCGCGCTGAACACCTCGGAGCAGGCCATGATGTCGGTGATCTCCACGGTGCTGTCCCGGCTGAACGCCTTCCTGGACAGCGAGATGGAGCAGATCCTGTGCTTTGACACCGCCATTGACGCGGAGACCTTCTGCAATGAAAAATCCGCTATCTTCATCGTACTCCCGGAGGAGGACCAGACCAAGTATTTCATGGTCAGCCTCATTCTCCAGAACCTGTACCGGGAGATCCTCACCGTGGCGGATGAGAACGGCGGACGGCTGAAAAACCGGGTGGTATTCTTTGCCGATGAGCTGGGTACCTGCCCGCCCATCCAGTCACTGGAGCTGATGTTCTCCGCCTCCCGCTCCCGTGGCCTGATGCTGGTACCCATTGTGCAGAGCATCACCGGACAGCTTCAGAAGAACTATGGCAAAGAAGGTTCCGAGATCATCGTCGACAATTGCCAAGTCAACATCTTTGGTGGATTTGCCCCAGCCAGCCAGACGGCGGTGGAGTTGTCTAAAGCCTTGGGGAGCCGCACCGTGATGAGCGGCTCCATCTCCAGAGGGAAGAACGACCCGTCCCAGAGCCTGCAGATGATCGAGCGGCCGCTGATGACGCCGGATGAGCTGAAGTCCATGCCCAAGGGGAGCTTTATCGTGGCCAAGACCGGCGTCCACCCCATGCAGGTGCATCTGCGTCTGTTCCTGGACTGGGGCATCCGGTTCGGCAAGCCCTACCAGGTGCCAGAGAAGGCCCAGC
>JAGHHM010000149.1 GCA_017887695.1 Oscillospiraceae bacterium
CCGCCGAGGAGCCAGGGGACACCCTGCGCTCCGCCATCCTCAAGCGGTCCTTCGCTTTCAGCGGTACTGAGACCCTGGAGGCCACCATCTCCTCCCTCCAGCAGCAGATCACCACCCTTACCGCTTCTGCCGGGGCCGGCACTACTGCCATCACAGCCCCCTCCTCCGGACTTTTCTCCAGTATGGTGGACGGCTATGAGTCTGTCCTTCTGCCGGAAAATCTGGCAGGCATGACCCCCGCCGACTACCGCGCCATTGCTCCCCAGGCGGTATCCAACGCCTGCGGCAAAATGATCTACGGCACCTCCTGGTCCTTTGTCACCGTGATGCGGACGGAGGATATGGGGAAAATGGCCGAGGGCGATACGGTAAATCTCCGGTTCCAGAATGGACTGAACCGGGATATTACCATGACGGTCAGCTCCATCAGTAAGGAGGAGGGGGGCCAGAAGGTGGTGGTGCTGTCCACCGACAGCTACCTGAACCTCACCACCCTGCTGCGCCACCAGAACGCCCAGATCATTTTTAACAGCTATTCCGGCCTGCGGGTACCCCGCAGCGCCGTGCGCATCCTGACCGAGACTGTTACCGACGAAGACGGCACCGAGCTGACGGAGAAAACCACCGGCGTTTACTGCCTGTGGGGCTCCGCCGCCCGTTTCAAGCCGGTGGACATTGTTTGGCAGGAGGACAGCTATATTCTGGTGACGCCGGCGGAGGGCGCCACCTCCACCCGCACCCTGCGGGCGGGGGATGAGGTCATTACCGCCGCGGAGGATCTATATGACGGGAAGGTGGTTAACCAATGAGTACCATAGAAGAAAACATCCGCAGCATCCGCAGCCGTATGGCTGCCGCCGCTGAGAAGGCCGGCCGGGATCCGGGAGACATTCTCCTGGTAGGAGCCAGCAAAATGAATGACGCCGCGGCCTGTCAGGCCGCCATCCAGGCCGGTATCGACGCCCTGGGAGAGAACCGGGTCCAGGAGATGACCGCCAAGCTCCAGGAGCACGCCTATGACGGCGCGCCCCTCCACTTCATCGGCCACCTCCAGCGCAACAAGGTCCGCCAGGTGGTGGGCGTGGTGAGCCTGATCCAGTCGGCAGGCTCCTGGGAGCTGCTGGAGGAGATTGAGCGCCAGGCAGAGAAAAAGGATCTGACCCAGGAGGTGCTTCTGGAGGTGAATATCGGCGGGGAGGAGAGCAAAAGCGGCTTCGCCCCCCAGGATCTCTATGAGGCGGCGGAAAAGGCCAGAGATCTCAGCCACATCCGTGTCCGGGGCCTTATGACCATTCCTCCCGTGGAGCAGGTTCCCCACGGAAATCTGCCCTATTTTGTGGAAGTTTCCCGTCTTTATGTTGACATAAGCAGGAAATTGTATGATAATAGTTTTGCATATTTGTCCATGGGCATGAGCGACGATTTTGAGGACGCAATTGCCGCCGGCGCCACTATGGTCCGGGTGGGCTCGGCCATCTTTGGACGGCGGCATTACCAATGATAAAGTAGGAGGTTCCCTTATGAGCTTGCTTGATGATTTCAAACGAATGATCCACCCCGTCAGCGACGAGGACGACGACTATGATATGGAGTTCGACGAGCAGGACTCCCCCTTTGTGGATGAACGGCCCAGAATGGAGCGGGACCGCTCCCCGGTGGACAGCCGCCGGGGCAAGGTGGTGAATATCCACGCCACCACCCAGCTGAAGGTGGTACTGGTGAAGCCCGAGCGCTTCGAGGCCGCCAGCGAGATCGCCGACCACCTGAAGGAAAAGCGCACCGTGGTCATCAATCTCGAATCCACCCACAAGGATATCGCCCGCCGCCTGGTGGACTTTCTTTCCGGCGTGGCCTACGCCGGCGAGGGCAAGATCAAAAAGGTGGCCGCCAATACCTACATCATCACCCCCTACTCTGTGGATATCCAGGGGGACCTGATCGACGAGCTGGAAAACAACGGCCTGTATTTCTGAGAGACTAGAGAATAGGGAGGTACCTGCACCATGATGACCCCGCAGGAAGTGGCAAACTGTACCTTCGCCAAGGCCGTGATGGGCGGCTATAACATGGCGTCGGTGGATGATTTTTTGGATAAGCTGACCGAGGACTACACCGCCCTCTATAAGGAAAACGCCGCCCTGAAGGCAAAGCTGAAGGTGCTGGCGGACAAGATGGAGGAGTATCGCCAGGTGGAGGACGCCATGCGCTCCACCCTGCTTACCGCCCAGAAGATGGCCTCCTCCATGGTCTCCGAGGCGGAGCAGAAGCGGGACGCCATCATTGCCGACGCCGCCTCCGGCGCCAAGGCCCGTCTCCAGGAGATCCAGCGGGAGGTAGAGGCCGAGGAGGACCGGCTTTCCACCGTCCGGGCGGATGTGGAGCAGCAGATCCAGGCGGAGCAGGCCCGTCTTGCCACCGCCCAGGAGGAGCTGCGGACCTTTATTGACTCCGTACGCAAGGTATGCGAAGGGCAGCTGGCTCTGCTGGAGCGGCTGCCGGAGCTGCCTGCCCAGCCGGAGCCCCCGGCCCCGGCCGTCCAGGAGGCGGATCCGGTGGAGGCGGTAGCCAGCGCCATCGACCAGGCCCTGGAAAAGGACATCGAAAGCGCCGTGGCCGCCCTGTCCCCCACGGAGGACCCCCTCCCCGAGCCGGAGGCGCCCCCCGCCGAGGACCCCGCCGACGTGCTGCCGGAGGCGGACCCCTTCTCCGACAGCCTGGAGGAGGACCCCGACGCCACCCGGGTGCTGAACCTGGACGACCTGCAGTTCGGCCGCAACTACACAAGAGAGTAAGAGGACGGCGGCTTTGCTTCGGCGAAGCCGCGTCCTTTTTTCTTCCGCCGGCCCCGCCGGCCCGCCGCTGAGAAAGGAGCCCTCTTATGGAAGGCAAGACCATTGTCGCCCTGCTCTACGACTTCGACAAAACTCTCTGTACCCAGGATATGCAAAACTATGCCTTTATTCCCTCCCTGGGCATGGAGCCCGGCGATTTCTGGCGGGAAGCCAACACCTTCGGCTGGCAGCAGCATATGGACGGGATCCTTGCCTATATGTACACCATGATCCGCAAATGCCGGGAGCTGGAGATCCCCCTGACCCGGTCCTTCCTCAGCCGCTGCGGCCAGAATATCGCCTTTTTCCCCGGCGTGGAGGGCTGGTTTGAGCGCATCAACCGCTTCGCTGCCCTGCTGGGGGTCCAGACGGAGCACTATGTCATCTCCTCCGGCCTTCGGGAGATCATCGACGGCAGCGCCATTGCCGGGGCCTTCAAGGAGATCTACGCCAGCGAGTTCTACTACGATGAGCTGGGCCGGCCCGCCTGGCCCAAGCTGGCGGTGAACTTCACCGCCAAGACCCAGTTTGTCTACCGCATCAACAAGGGAGTCCTGGACGTCAGCGACGACCAGACCCTTAACGCCTCCATGCCCGACGACAGCAAGCGGGTGCCCTTTACCAACATGATCTATATCGGCGACGGCCTCAGCGACGTGCCCTGCATGAAGATGATGCGGGCCTACGGCGGCCAGGCCATCGCCGTCTACCAGGACGCCAACCGCCCCGGCGTGGAGCAGCTGCTGCGGCAGGGGAGAGTGGACTTTATTTTCCCCGCCGACTACCGGGAGGGCGCCGGCCTGGAAGTTACTGTGAAAAATATTATCCGCAAGATGGCTGTCAGCCACCTGCTGGGGGAGGAAAACCAGCAGCAGCTGAAGGCCGTGCGGCAGAGCGCCTGCAAGGGGGAGGGCTGAGGGCCCTCCCCCTTTTTTTGCCGGCGGCCGGAGGGGGAGAGAAAAGGGCCCGCCTGCTTTCGCAGGCGGGCTTTCCCTTACTCCAAAAATTCCGCCGGGTCCACCGGCACGCCGTCCTTTGAGACGGCAAAGTGGAGATGGGCCCCCAGGCCCGCCTCACTGAGAGAGGTGTTGCCTACGGTACCGATGACAGTGCCGGCGCTGACCTCATCCCCCGCCAGGACCTTGGTCTCCGGCTGGAGGCTGGCGTAGGTGGTGACGTAGCCGTTGTGGTGGTCAATGACCACTGTGGTGCCCAGAAGGCCATCCTCCGTAACAGAAAGGACGGTGCCCGCGGCAGCAGCCGCCACCGCCGTCCCCGCTGTCGCCTGGATATCCATTCCGTCATGGGTACGCCAATCCCCCAGGGTCTCATCATAGGTGAGGGTATCCACAGAGAACACCGCCACCGTCTCGCCAATGACCGGGGAGACCACCTCCAGAGGCTTCTCCGCCGGGGTACTTACTTCCTCCGTTGCCGGGGCGGAGGCCTCCGCCTCCCCGGTATCCACCGGCTGGGGCGTCTCCACCACCACCGGCCTGTCGGAAATCACCGGCTTGGCCGGTTCCTCCTCCGGTACGTCCACGGCCACACTGCCGCCGGCATCCTGCTTGTCCACCGTCTGGACCTGATCCTCCTGGGGCTTTGCTTCATTGCTTAACAGGGCGTAATAGCCAACCACTCCGGCTGCGACCGCGCAGACGAGCAGGGCTATGTAGAAGCCCATGCCGCCGAAGATGGAGGCAGCCTGCCGCTTGCCTCGATTGTCCATATTCCGCGTTCCTTTCATCAATCCCGCCGCCGGAAGGGGCGGCTGTTATGGGGGAACCGGCCTTCCGTACCGGCTCCGGAATGAGGAAAACACCTCTGGCCTCATTGTGCACGGCCAGAGGTGTTTTTATACTTGGAATCGCGGAATTTTTAGGTCTCTTTTTTACTTGCCCGCCTGGGTCTCGCAGTACAGGCAGCGGTACACCCGGTTCTCCCGGTCGGTGAGCTTGAACACCTGGGGCAGCTCCTGCTCCACAGAGGTGATGCACCGGGGGTTCTTGCAGCGGATCACGTTGGTGATGGTCTCCGGCAGCTTCAGCTGGCGCTTTTCCACCTGACGGCCGTCCATGATGATGTTCACCGTGATGTTGGGATCCACATAGCCGATCACGTCCCAGTCCAGATCCAGCACCCGGTCGATCTTGATGATGTCCTTGCGGCCCAGCTTGCCGCTGACCACGTTCTTGAGAATAGCCACCGTGCAGTCCAGGTCGCCCAGGCCCAGGATCTTATACAGCTCCATGGCCTTGCCGGCGGCGATATGGTCGATGACAATACCGTTCTTAATGGCGTCAATAATCATTGCCTTTTCCCTCCTCAGTCAATTTCCAGCAGCTTCAGAATCAGCGCCATGCGGATGAAGCGGCCGTAGTTCACCTGCTTGAAGTAGCAGGCACGGGGATCCTTGTCCACCGCCACGGAAATCTCATTGACACGGGGCAGGGGGTGGAGGATGCACAGGTCCTTCTTGGCGTTCACCAGCTTCTCCGGGGTGAGAATGTAGCTGTCCTTCAGACGCAGGTAATCCTCCTCGTTGAAGAACCGCTCCCGCTGGACTCTCGTCATATACAGGATGTCCAGATCCGGCATGACAAACTCCAGATCCGTGGTCTGGACGTACTCGATGCCGTTCTTCTTGAGGACTTCCTTCTTTACATAGCTGGGCAGCTTCAGCTCATCGGGGGATACCAGGACGATCTTGATGCCCTTGTAGCGGCTCAGGGCGCTGATGAGGGAGTGAACCGTGCGGCCGAACTTCAGGTCGCCACAGAAGCCCACGGTAAGATTATCAAAACGGCCCTTCTCGTGGTAAATGGTCAGCAGGTCCGTCAGCGTCTGGGTGGGGTGGTTATGGCCGCCGTCGCCAGCGTTGATCACCGGCACCGTGGCGTTCATGGAGGCCACCAGGGGAGCGCCCTCCTTGGGATGGCGCATGGCGATGATGTCGCTGTAACAGCTCACCGTCCGGGCGGTATCGGCCACGCTCTCGCCCTTGGCGGCGGAGGAGCTGTTGGCCTCGGAAAAGCCCAGAACCTGGCCGCCCAGCCGCAGCATGGCGGACTCAAAGCTCAGACGGGTGCGGGTGGAGGGCTCGAAAAACAGGGTAGCCAGAATCTTGCCGTCACACTTGTGGGCATAGGCCTCAGGGTGGGCGATAATGTCGCTGGCCTTGGCTACCAGCTCATCAATCTCCTCTGTGGAGAGCTCCAGAATGTCGATCAAACTTCTCATTTACTTGTTACCTCCCATCCAGCTCTCGTCAGACGGATTGTTCCGGAAGGCGATGAGCCGGGCAATATCCTCTTCCTTGATATACTTCTCCTCAGCGGCCACCTGGGCAATAACGTCAAAATTGGTAAGGCTCACGTTCTTCACGTTGGCCGCCGCCAGCCGGTCAAGACCCTTCTGCATGCCGTAGGTGAAGATGCTCACGATGCCCAGCACATCGGCACCGGCTTCGCGCAGTACGTTTACAACTTCCAATACGCTGCCGCCCGTGGAGATCAGGTCTTCAATGACAACAACTTTCTGGCCTTTTTCCAAACGGCCTTCGATCTGGTTCTGACGGCCGTGGTCTTTTGCACCGGAACGCACATAGCCCATCGGCATATCC
>JAGHHM010000150.1 GCA_017887695.1 Oscillospiraceae bacterium
AGCCGTTGCTGGGGAAATTTTATTGTCAGAAGAGGAGCGGGGTGGTATAATACCTCAGGATAAAATCAAATCCTATGAAAACAGGAGTGATCCATATGACCATACAGGAGTATCTTCAGTCCCTGCAAGGAAAGCGGGTGGCGGTAATTGGTGTGGGCGTGAGTAATACGCCGTTGATCCGCCTGCTTCGGGGAGCCGATATTGATGTAACTGTCTGTGATAAAAAGGACAAAGCAGCTCTTGGGACTTTGGCCGATGAGCTGGAGGCGGAGGGCTGCCGTCTTCATTTGGGTGAGGACTATCTGGAGGGCCTTGACCAGGATGTGGTATTTCGTACGCCAGGGCTCCATCCCCGCTATTTGGAGGTGGCCCGGAGACGTGGCAGCCAGATTACCTCGGAGATGGAAGTATTTTTTGCAGTTTGTCCCTGTCCCATCATCGGCATTACCGGCAGCGATGGGAAGACGACGACTACGACTATCATCGCTGGCCTTCTCCGGACGGCTGGAAAAACCGTCCATCTGGGTGGCAATATTGGCCATCCCCTGCTGGCAGAGACAGAGACCATCCAGCCGGAGGATGTGGCGGTAGTGGAGCTGAGCTCCTTCCAGCTGATGACAATGAAGGAGAGTCCTGCTACGGCGGTGCTGACCAATCTGGCCCCCAATCATCTGGACATCCATACCGATATGGAGGAGTATGTAGAGGCTAAAGCGGCGATTCTTAGCCACCAGGAGCCTGACAACAGGGCGGTATGCAACTGGGACAATGAAATTACTCGGGAATTGTCTCACAGAACATCTGGCAACGTAAAATACTTTACAATGACAGATAATCTGGATATTGATGGATGCTTTCTCAGAAATGACGCCATCTGGTACCGGAGCCAGGGAGCCGAGCGGGAGATTTTACCCATTTCTGATATCCTGATTCCTGGCCGGCATAATGTGGAGAACTATATGGCAGCCATCTGCGCTGTGGAGGGCTTGGTTTCTGATGAAATCATCCGGGAGTTTGCCCGCACTTTCGGCGGAGTGGAGCATCGGATTGAACTGGTGCGCCGGCGGCATGGGGTGCGCTGGTATAATGACTCCATTGCCTCCAGCCCAAGCCGTACGATTGCAGGCTTGCTGTCTTTCTCACAGCCGGTAATCCTGATTGCAGGAGGTAAGGACAAAGGAGTCAGCTATGAACCTTTGGGCCCGGTTATCAATGACCATGTAAAACTGCTGATTCTATGTGGTGCTACGGCGGAAGCCATCCGCAAGGCGGTAACAGAGGCGGCGAACTACCAGGGTCTGAACATTCTTGAGGTGGAGGACTATCCTTCCGCTGTTGCACTGGCGGACAGCAAGGCAGTGGACGGGGATGTGGTGATGCTGTCGCCGGCCAGTACCTCCTTTGACCGTTTCCGGAATTTTGAGGAACGGGGACATGTATTTAAGGATCTTGTCATGGCGCTGCCTGAATAGCCGGAAAAACCACGAATAGGGAAAAGCTGTGGTCGCATAGCATAACCAGGAGGTGGTGTTATGCGCTGGCGACGGTACCGGCCGCCCATGAGCAGAGGACAGCGGGCGCGGCTGCTGTGCCTACTGGCAGCGGTTTGCATGATCGTCCTATCTGTGATTGGGCTATTTCATTTAAAGGCGATTTTGGGGGATTTGGCGGTGACTCGGGTAACCAATTCCGTCAATCGTCTGGTTACCGAGGCTGTCAATGCCGCCATTGACAGCGGTGACATTCAATACGATGAGCTGATCACCTTTCAGAAAGATGCCAATGGCAGTATAACTGCTTTTCAGAGCAATATGGCGGCGTTTAACCGCCTTCAGTCTGCTATTACCAGCGATGTGCTGGAGCGGTTAGGAGAGGTTTCCAACACGGAACTGGCTATTCCGTTGGGAACGCTGACCGGTTCTGCCTTGCTGGCAGGCCGGGGTCCAAAAATCCGGGTGAGGATGCAGTCAGTGGGCAGCTGCAGCGCCCATTTTGAAAATGCCTTTGACCACGCCGGAATCAACCAGACCACCCACAGTATCCTTCTGTATGTAGATGTGTCGGTGACTATTTTGCTGCCGGGCTTCAGCACTTTTACCAAGGTAAGCAATGCCTTTTCTGTGGCAGAAACTGTAATTGTAGGTGCAGTTCCAGACACATATACATACTTTGATTCAGGGAATGCTGTGGCGGAGGATGCCTATGAATATACCATCAACAATGGCTGAAGCTCCCACAATGAGCTGATACGGGAGGAATTACCATGGATTACAAAAGTGAAATGGCGCGGCTGCGCCGGGAGCTTACGGAAGCGGGATACCGGTATTATGTGCTGGACGATCCGACAATTCCTGATTATGAGTATGACCAGATGCTTCGCCGCTTGGAGGAACTGGAAGCGGAGCACCCAGAGGAGATTGTGCCCGATTCTCCCACCCAGAGGGTAGGCGGTCAGGCTCTGGAGAGCTTCCGCCAGGTGGAGCATCCGGTTCCGCTGGAGAGTTTGCAGGATGTGTTTTCTCCGGAAGAGGTAGAGGACTTCTGCCGGAGAATGGATGAGAACCTGGAGAAAACGGTATGCAGTGTAGAACCGAAGGTAGATGGCCTGTCGGTGGCGCTGGAGTATCGGGACGGTGTGTTTTTCCAGGGAGCTACCCGAGGGGATGGCCGGGTGGGAGAGGATGTGACGGAAAACATCCGGACGATCCGCTCTGTTCCGATGACACTTCCGGATAAATTACCCCGGCTGATCGTTCGGGGGGAAGTATATATGCCGAAAACTGTGTTTCATCGCCTGAACCGGGAGCGGGAGGAGCGAGGAGAAAGTCTCTTTGCCAATCCCCGCAATGCGGCGGCAGGTTCTCTCCGGCAGCTGGATCCCAAGATCTGCGCCAAACGAGGCTTGGATATTCGGGTATTCAATTTGCAGCTGGCGGAAGGAAAGGATTTTTCCAGCCACAGCGAGACGCTTGCCTATCTGGAGAGCCAGGGATTCCCGGTGATCCCCC
>JAGHHM010000151.1 GCA_017887695.1 Oscillospiraceae bacterium
CACGGCCTTGACTGCGACCTTGTACGCGCCCTCGGCCTCGGTGCGATTGCCTTCGGCGGCAGCGACCTCAAACTTCTTGACAGCGGTCTTCATGGCGGAACGCTCGGCCTTGTTGCGGGCATTGCGCACCTCAGCCACCAGCACGCGCTTCTTAGCGGACTTAATATTCGGCAAACCAAACACCTCCTCCAGTGGGATCTATGGGGCAAATAATCCACCTACCCCACGCAGAAATGTATTTTACCATGGTCTTTTCAAAATTGCAAGGGATTTTTTCAATTTTTTTAAACTTTTTCGCATATTTTCCTCGTCAAGAGACAGAATAGGGGGAGAACTACCAGATTTTGTGTCCAGAAAGGCGGGGTATCACAAATTATGCTGACCATACGCACCGATCTGGCGGTGGAAGCCCACCAGCTGTGGCGGCGGCAGGCGGGAGAAAACGCCGCACTGCCCGGCGTGGCCGCCGGCCAGGAGGCTTTGGAGGGACTGCCTGTCACCCATGTAGAGATCCTGGACGAAACAGGGGCTCAGGCCCTGGGCAAGCCGGTGGGACGGTATTACACCCTGGATGTATCCGCCCTGTGGCGCAGGGAGGAGGACGCTCCCCGGCGCTGCGCTCAGGCGGCGGCAAAGCTGCTGGCCCCGCTGCTGCCGGAGGAGGGGCCTATCCTGGTGGCAGGCCTGGGAAACCGGGCTATGACCCCCGACGCCCTGGGCCCCCTTACCGCCGACCACCTGCTGGTGACCCGGCATCTGGGGGAGCTGCTGCCGGGACTGCGTCCGGTGGCGGCCCTGGCCGCCGGCGTGCTGGGGGACACGGGGGTGGAGGCTGCCGAGTGGATCCGGGGCACTGCGGAGCGGATCCATCCTGTGGCTGTGGTGGCGGTGGACGCTCTGGCCGCTGGGGACCTGGACAGGCTGTGCAGCTCTGTGCAGATCTCCGACGCGGGCCTGATTCCCGGCAGCGGCGTGGGCAACCACCGCAAGGCCCTGACGGAAGAGGTACTGGGCGTACCGGTGATCTCTGTGGGGGTACCCACGGTGGTGGACGCCGCCACAGTGGCGGTCCACATCCTGGAGGAGGCAGGGAAGCCCCCGGAGGACTGCGCCGCCCTTCGCGGCCGGGGCAGCAAGCTCTTTGTCACCCCCGACGGCATCGACCGGCAGATCCGGGAGCTGTCCGCCGTTTTGGCCCGGGGCGTCAGCCTGGCCCTCCAACCGGGACTTGCCTATGAGGATCTGGAGGCCCTCCTGGCCTGAAACAGGGCTGATCGCCCCCAAACCCCGGGGGTGGCCCCAGGGCTTTCCCAGCCCCGGACCCCGGGGTTCCCTTTTGGCCGCCCAAAAGTGAACCGAAAAGGCGCCAGCCCCCTTCGGGCTGGACCCCTGCCTTTGCCCAATCGGTCACCAGCAAACGCGTACTGTCCTGCCACTGAAACTTCACGGCGTTTTTGCTGCGGCATCGCAGTCAGCGGGGCCATCGAGAGGCCCCTGCCAATATATGGGCAATCCCTGCCTTTCCAGACTCCGGAGCACCAGCCGACGCACATAGCCTGGCACAGAACAGCCTTCTTTTTCCGCCAATAAAACCAGCTGCCGTTGGGCAGCGTAAGGTATGGTAAAAGTGATTTTCCGACGAGAAATTTTTGAGACCGCCATCGTATCACCTCAATCTGCATTTTAGATAAATTTTATCTAAAATGCAATAGACAGATTTTATCTAGGGTATCCTCTTCTTGGGGTGATACGATGAACACACGGATCAGAGCCATCCGGGAGGATCGCGACCTGTCTCAGAAGATGGTGGCAGAAGCTATTGGGATAACCCAGCGAAAATACAGCTATTTGGAAACTGGGACACAGCAATGGACAGATGAACTTTTAGTGCGCCTGGCGGCCTACTACAATACCAGCGTGGATTATCTTCTGTGTCTTACAGATGACCCTTCTCCCCGTAAAGATAAGAAGTAACAGCGGTTCCTTCCAGGGCCGCTGTTTTTCTATGCCATACTCCCGGCACGAGGGCCGTCAGGCGAAGTGCGCAAAGCACCGCACCGGTCACGAGGGGGCCAGCAGGCCGGCAGAGATTCGGTGGCAACTGGGCATCTCCCTTGCAGGCGTCCGATTGGACAAAACGGGGTCCGGGGTATCCCCGGCGGCGTTTTGGTTACTTTGCCGCCGAGGGCAAAGTAACCCGCGCCGGAGCGCGGAATCTCCTCTGCCAACCTGGAAGGCTGAAAATATTTTTTTGGACACAATAAAACAACATATACAGAGAAAATAGGGAGAGCAGAAAAAAGAGGGCTTTCAGCCCTCTTTTTCTATTCTCTCAATGATCTCCCCGATGGCCCCCTCCAGGCAGTGGCACACCACCGTGGCACCGGAGGACAGCACCTCCGGCACCGCGTTGGCTGGGCAGAAGGCCCGATCCGCCGCCGCCAGCATGGGCAGGTCGTTCATATGATCCCCGGCGCACAGCAGGGTGTGGCAGCCCAGCTCCCGCTTCAACCGCAGGGCCATCTCTCCCTTGTTTGCCCCCTTGGCTGTCAGCTCCAGCAGCTCCCCGCTGGAAAAAATCAGCTCGTAATACGCCGTCAGGCCCTCTGCCTTCATGGCGGAGCGCAGGGCGTCCAGCTCCTCCTTTTCCCCCACAAACAGGGCCTTTACCAGAGGCTGGGGGAATTTCTCCGGCTCCAGCACCGTTACCTCCTCATACCGGGCGCCGGTAAGCTTGGCGTGGCGCTCGTTCCAGGCTGTGGGCCGGTAAACCTGGACAAAATTATCATCAGGGTACAGCTCCAGCGCTACTCCCGGGAACCGCTCCGCCATGGCGGCAATATGGGCCGGGGCGCTGTCGGGCAGAAAATTTTTTACCACATACCGCTGCTGCTCCAGATCGTAGATGGCCCCGCCGTTATCCACGATAATGGGGGCGTTCATGGGCACCTCGTGAGCGTGGCGGCGGAACGCCTCCAAAGCACGGCCGGTGGCCACCGCAAAACGGCCCCCTTCCTCCATCCACCGGGCAATGGCGTCCAGATTCCGCCGGCTCATGGGAGGCCGGGGCATCCCATCCCGCAGGGCTTCCTCCGTATAGAGCAGGGTGTTGTCATAATCGCTCAGCAGCAGCATGCTGTCAAATTTTCCCATAGTGTCCTCCGCTTCGTCCAAAATTGTTTCCCTTTCATGATACAACCTTTCTTCCCCGTTTGCAATCGGCAAAAGGAACGCCGGAAAGAAACAGCGGCGGCATATTCCGGCGGGGACAGGCATAGAGTAGGACATGCACAGGAAGAAAGGACGATGTACCTATGACCATCCAACGCAGGCCCCGGCCCCAGCGGCGCCGGAAGATTACCGCTCTGATCCTGGCGGCGGCTATTCCCTGGCTGGCGGCGGTCACCGCCGCCAGCGACACCGGACAGGCAGCCATCAAAGCCATTGGCCAGCAGGGCTCACTGGCCCTGGGTATTTTCCGCAGCCAGCTGGGGGACACCCGGGACGCCCAGGCTTTGCCCGCCGCCGTGTCCCTGGCCATCGGCCAGAGCCCGGTGCTGCTCTCCGGCCGTACGGAAATTTTGGATCTGCGCCGCAGCCAGGAGGATGACAGCCCCGACAGTCAGTCCTCTCAGGAGGAGCAGGTGCCCATTACCGAAACCCCGGAGGAGCCCGGCACGCCCCTGGTGTTTGCCGACAACGGCGTTACCGCCCGGACCCTGGTGCCTACCTCCACCGACGGCTATATTGTCTCCGGGGACGTATACATCACCAACACCTCGGACAACACCTTTGACGCCTCTCTCTTTGACGGCACCTTTGCCGCCCGACTGCCGGAGGAGAAAGGCCCTCAGATTCTGATTGTACATACCCACGGCAGTGAGGCCTACACCATGCCTCCGGGGGAGGAATATGAGGCCAGCGGCGAATGCCGGACCACTGACTGTAACTACAACACGGTGCGGGTAGGGGATGAGCTGGCTGCCACTCTGGAGGAGGCGGGGCTCAGCGTCCTTCATGATACCACCCTCCACGATTATCCCCAGTACAGCGGGGCCTATGACCGCTCCCTGGCCTCCATCAACAGCTATCTGGAGCAGTACCCTACCATCTCCTTTGTGTTGGATATCCACCGGGACGCCATTTCCGATGGGGAGGGGAATATGTACAAAGTGGTCAGCAACGTAGCCGGCCTCAACGCCGCCCAGATGACCTTTGTTATCGGTACTGACGGCGGCGGCCTGGAGCATCCCAACTGGCGGGAGAATCTGAAGCTGGCGGCAGCGGTGCAGCAGAACCTTCTGGACGACTATCCCAGCCTCATGCGGCCCATCACCGTCCGCAACTCCCGGTATAACCAGCATGTCACCACCGGCAGCCTTCTGGTGGAGATGGGCGCCGCCGGCAACTCCCTGGACGAGGCCCTGCTCTCCGCCCGGCTCCTGGGCCAGGCCCTGGCGGAAACTATCCTTGCCGCCGGGGCGTAAAGGCACACGAGGTAATTTTTTACAAGAGATTATCTTCTTTTCTTGAAAGACTGTAACGACACTTGATTTTGCGCAGCAAAATCTTAGTGGAGTACGTCCCCGAAGGGGGAAAGAAACAAAAGAACTTTTGGGGGCAAACGTTGTTTGCCCTG
>JAGHHM010000013.1 GCA_017887695.1 Oscillospiraceae bacterium
CCTCCATTATACAGGGGTGTCTGACCAGCGGTAGGGGTGTCTGATTTGAGCGGTTAGGGTGTCTGACTCGGGCGGTTAAGGTGTCCGTCCGGGGGCGGCGTATTCAGGTGGTTTACCGCATTTGATCATATACTGCCCAGGCATACAAACTATGGGCAGTCTAATCCACTAATACTTCAATTAACGTTTAGCCATAACGCCTTCTCTTTCTGTCAAAGCCAAGCATTCATGGAAGCCGGAGCATTCACTCATCTTCTTGAGGATGCAAAACGCATGTAAGAGCTTATTCTATAAAAACACCATAAGGCAAATCAATGCCTCCAGGCTCATGATGATAACAGCAGGCTCGTGTCTAACACTTTTCTAACACTTTTCTAACACTTTGTCTAAAATTAAGACTTTTGCCCTCATAAGCTTTTTCCCCAAAATTGCCTTATTGTGGCCTCAAACCATTGAAAACACAAGGGTTTTCGTGGTGCTACACGGAAAAATAGGGAGTTGCTCATGAAAAGGATTCAGTGGCTACGGACCAGAAGGCCGGGGGTTCGAATCCCTCACGGCGTGCCACGCCGGAGCAAAGTTCGCTTTGCTCCGGCGTTTTTTTACGTTTATTACCAGAGGAAAATTTACAGTTCCGCTATCAAAATGCCGCCGTCTATGCTATACTACTTGTAAATCATAGAAAATCATATCTGCGGTTTTACCCTGCACAGAACCGCCGGTTTTTGACAGGAGGGTTTTTATGGAACTCATGGAATATATTCTTTCCCACATGGTTTGGGTGTGGATTGCCGTCATGGCCCTTGCCGCCTTTGTAGAAGCGGCGACCCCTGTCCTGGTTTCCATATGGTTTTCCGTAGGTGCGCTGGTGGCCATGTTCGCCGCTTTCTTCGGCGCTTCCATTACCGTTCAGCTGCTGCTGTTCGTTTTTGTTTCCCTGGCGGCACTGCTGGGGGCCCGTCCTCTGGCCAAACGATTCATTGACCCCCACATCGTCCCTACCAATGCAGACCGTCTGCTGGGCGGCGAGGCCCGGGTAACGGAAGAAATCAACAATGAAACTCCTTCCGGCGCCGTGTACATTGATGGGAAAACCTGGACCGCCCGCAGTGAGGATGGCGACATCATCCCCATCGGTGAGCTGGTGGAAGTCATCCGGATGGAGGGCGTGAAGCTCTTTGTCCGCTCCCGGGCCGGTGTACCGGTCTGATGTATCTTTTCTTCTTTCCGGGGTATACCAGTTGGGGTGGCATCCCCGCCCCGGAAAGGAGCAGCAGCCATGAAAGGAAAAAAGAAAGCGGTTCCCCAGCAGGCAAAGCCCATGAACAAGGCTATGAACATTACCAGAGATCAGTTTTCAAAGACGGATCCCCAGGGCAGCTGGACCGGCGTACCGGCAAATCCCGCCGAACGGCCTGTTCAGGATGCGGACGATCTTTAACCGTGTTCCTTTATAAAAGCAGCCCGGAGATGCTCTGCATCTCCGGGCTGCTTTTTCCTCTTCAAATAGCTTATGCACGCTTCAAAAGCCCGATTCCAATGGGATACGGACCGGTGTGTACGCCAATGGTAGCACCGATTTGACATACCTCCAACGCCTCCAACCCGCACAGTTCCTTGAGCATCGCCAGCATTTTGTCGCGGAATACCTTGGCCTCCTCTATGTCATAGCCATAGCCAACCACATAGCGGTAGTCTCTGGGATCATCTCCACAAGTCTCCATATGGCGGCGGGTAAGCTCAATGAGCCTTGTCTTTCCCTTCTCCCGGCTGCGGAAGATGCCGGCAGGAAAAATCTCTCCCTCCTTCAGCACGATCAAAGGTTTGATGCCCAAAGCACCGGATACCACGGAAGCTACCTTCCCAATTCTGCCTCCCATTTTCAGGTAATCCATGCTGCCGATAGTAAAAATAATCCGCCCCGTAGGAATTGCCGCCTCCAGCCGCTTTACCGTCTCAGCAAGAGTACAGCCCTCATCCCGCAGTCGGATCGCCTCACGAACCAGTTCACCCTGCAGCACTGTGTTCACCCGGCTGTCCATCACATGGAGATCGCAGGTCGGATACTCCTCCCGAAGGATTCCCGCAGCAGTGGCAGCGCAGTTATAGGAGCCGCTGAACTTGGAAGTAATACAGATGCACAGCATCGGCGTTCCTTCCGCCGCAAAGGGCCGAAACACCTGGATATAATCATCCACAGAGGGCATGCTGGACTTGGGATACACACCCGGATGGGACACCATCTCCTCATAAAAGTCCCGCACTCCCACCTCAATCCCTTCCTTACGGTAGGTCGTGTCATCAAAAGAAACGTAAAAAGGGACCAGCGTCACATGGGACCGCTCCGCCTCCTCCAGGGAAAAGTCGCAGGAACCGTCGCTGATCAGCGCAAACTTGGATGGCATTTGGGTCAGCTCCCTCGTTGTATAATTAATATCCTTTACAGGATCATATGATTTATTATACACGATAGCCGGCCATTACGCAATACAACAATTTTTCGTTTTACACCAGACCTTCTCCCAACCGGCGGCACGCGGCACAGCCTGCATCATCCGGCGCTTCACAGCAAATTACACTTCCGCAGGCCAGAGGAATCCCGGCTTTGGCGCAGCGATCTTCCCACAGGCGCATCCACTCTCCATCTCCCCAGCCGTAGGAGCCGAAAAGGGCTGTGGGCCGTCCGGTCAGTTTCTGTTCACAGGCGGAAAACATAGGCTCAAATTCGCTCTCTTCCAAGTTCCTCCGCCCCCATGGCCGGACAGCCAAAGGCAATGGCGTCAAAATTTTCCACCTGTCCTGCATCAAAGGCACCAGCGGTAAACATGGTCACCTCCGCCCCCGCAGACCGGGCCCCTTCCGCCACAAGGCCTGCCATGGTCTCTGTATTCCCTGTCCCACTCCAATACACAACTGCTACCCGCTTCATATCTGTTTTCCTTCCTTTCATCTACATATTCTCAGCCCGCAGCTACGGTAAGCTGCTCAACAGAACGGCCAGCCTGCCACAGCCTTAAATAAACTGCCTGGCATTTGCGGTATTGCGCAAATCGCCGCAGCGCTTGCTCCTCGTCTCCGTAAACCTTCCAGCAGCCGCAGCATTTACAGTTTTGCCCCCGGTTCATAATAAAGCCTTCCACATCCCCCAAGGGATAGCCCAGAAACAGGCCAATTTCATGAGGAAACTCCTCTGTCTCTCCCAGCCGCTGCCGCAGCCGTTCCACCGCCCCCCATGCAGTCAGGTCCTCATAGCCGTATCGTTTGAGGAAAGCCGCTACACAAGGCCTGGACAAATCCGCTGCCAAACGTTCCGGTCGGAATACGTACAGCAGCGTCCCCCGCTTTCCCCGGCGTAAAATCGCCAAACGTACTCCTTTCTTTTCAAGACAAATGTTCCAGGCCGCTACCTGGGCAGCAATTTCCCCATCAGACAAGCGGAACATCGTAAAAAGACTCCCGGTTTTCAATCTGGCCAATGTAGGTGCACAGTGGGCCACAAGGGCTTTATCCAGCACGTCCGCTTCCCCCCTTCTTTTATCTCGCTCCATATGATTAGTTTAAACTAACTTTAGTCCATTGTTATAAGTTAGCTTTAGCTAACCAACGTGAGCATATCATATTGCCGAACCGTTGTCAAGGTTTTTGCCTCTCACCTGTTGAGCATTTTACATAATTGGAGCATGGCTGTCCGTCTATAAAGGAAAATACCCCAAAAGCCTTTGCAAAAATCCCCCAAAAAATCCCCCGAAAAGTCCGTTCCCTTTTGCAAAAAAGCTGTTATAATAAGATACAGTATTTTTCAGGAAATGGGGGAACACCGTGGAACAGGAACTGATCCGCAAATTGCGACAGGAAAATGCGTTGCTTAACCAGCGCATTGACCACGACGAGCTTACCCGCCTTTTCAACCGCGGCGCCACGGAGCGTCTGATCAACCAGCAGCTGGCAAAATCCGGAGGCGCCATACTGGTCGCAGATATGGATCGTTTCCGGGACATCAATGACCGCTTCGGTCATATTGTTGGCGACCAGCTGCTGCAAAAGGCTGCGGAGCTGCTGGGATATCTGGTTTCTTCCCGGGATATTCTGGGCCGTGTGGGTGGTGACGAGTTTGTCATGTTCCTGCCCGGCTGTACCAGCGAAAAAGAGGTGGAGGACCGCTGCAAGGTCATCCAGAGGCGTTTTAGACAGTATCGCAGAGGTGATGGCCACGGCTATCCCCTCTCTATTACCATCGGGACCGCCATCAGTCGGGCAGGTGATACATATCTGTCCTTATTTGACCGGGCAGATCAACAGCTGCTGCGGAAGAAAAACGATGACGCGCTCAATAAAACTCCCGGAAAACCAGGCCAAAGCGGAATCTTCCGGGATATCCACCAGATTCGGGACGAACTGGTGGAACAAGCCATGCGGCCCGGCGCCTACTGCCAGGACTATGAAACCTTCAAATGCATTTACCGCTTTCTGGAGCGGGGCATGCAGCGCACCGACCAGCAGGCCTGCGTCATCCTCATCACCCTGGTGGATGACCAGGGCGAGTTCCCGCCCCTCCAGTCTCGCGAGGAACAAATGGATGTCTTGGGGGAGCTCCTCCAGAACTCTCTGCGGGCTGGGGATGTATTTACCCGCTATACCAGCTGCCAATATTTGGTGTTGGTAACCAATGTTGCGGAAGGACTGGCTGATGCCATTGCCAAGCGCGTCTGTACGGAATTCGAGGCAAGGTTCCAGCGTAAGGATCTGCTGCTCCATTACTGCTACCCCCTCAGTCCTGCCGGCGGTATCCGCAGACCCCCTCCTTTTATTGACCAGCAACCATAAGGGAGCCGCCTTTTGATCCCCCCTATCCCATAAGAATAAAGCACCACCCGGACAGGAACCATCTGTCCGGGTGGTGCTTTGCTGTCTGTATCGGTGAGAGCGGGGCCCGTCAACGCCGGCGGCGGCGTCTCTCCGGAAAAACCGCACACTCCTCCAGCTGCCTGGCCGCTGCCAAAAACCGTTCCCGCAGGGCTCCGGGACTGGGGTACCGGCCTGCCGCAGGCCGCCGGAGGGGTTTCCCGCCCCGGGCCTCATAGGCTTCCCGGCTCAGCAGCACTCCCGCCTCCCCCTGTTCCCCGGTGAGGAACACCGGCTCGCCGGTTTTACAGCACTGGCAGAGCAGCTCGCCTCCATGCTCCCGCAACTCAGCCACTGACTTATTCTCCGCCATTGAGGACACCTCCCATGATCCTTGGCTCCGCCATGCCGGCAGA
>JAGHHM010000152.1 GCA_017887695.1 Oscillospiraceae bacterium
GAGGATGATGAATATATGATCAAATTATAAAAAATATACAGAATAAAACGATAAATATCATTTAAAAAATTAAATATTAGTCGTATAGGGTACATAACAGAAACATCAGCCGAAGTGGAAAGGGTTTTGTAGGACAAAACATCGGGGCAGGCCGCCTGGACCGTGTGCGGCAGGGTGTGCACAGCACGATCCTCCTCAGCATTATCACCAGCATCTGCATGTCCGCCTTTGTCATTGCCTTCCGCACGCCGCTGATAAGTCTTTTCAACAGCCAGCCGGCGGTGATTGCTTCCGGCAATGCCTATCTGCTGCGGGTCTTGACACCCATGCCCCTTTTTGCCCTCCTGTTTGTACTCAACAGTGTCCTGCGGGGCGCCGGATGTACTATGGTGCCTATGATTTCCTCCATCGTTTCCATGTGGGCGGCCCGTCTGCCCGCCGCCTACCTGCTGGCCCATTGGTTTGGCCAAAATGAGCTCTACTGGTCCTATCCCTTCGGATGGGTTCTGGGACTGGCTATTACCCTGCCGGTCTATTTCCGGAAAAAGTGGCTGCAAGCTCCGGCTGTTTCACAGAATCAGCCGGCTTAAAATCAAATTTACAGGAGGCTTTACAGAATGAACGTTTTTATCAGCGCAGACATTGAAGGCACCTGCGGAATCGTGGCGGATGCGGAAGCTAACCCTGATATGCCCCGGGACTATGGCACGTTCAGCCAGCGCATGACCCGGGAAGCCGCTGCCGCCTGCCGGGGAGCCCTGGCGGCCGGAGCTTCCGGAATTCTGGTACGCGACGCCCATGGCCCAGCCAGAAACATTGATCCCGCAGGATTGCCGGAAGGCGTAAACATGCTGAGGGGCTGGACCGGCGACCCCCTGGTCATGATGAGCGGGATTGATGAGGCGCCCTACGACGCTGCGTTTTTCACCGGATACCACGCATGGGCCGGTTCAGGCGGCAACCCGTTGGCCCATACCATCAACGGGCAAAATGAATATATCCTCATCAACGGTCGGCAGGCCAGCGAGTTCCTGATCAACGCATATACCGCGGCATACTACCATGTGCCGGTGGTAATGATCACCGGTGATGACGCCATTTGCGCCTATGCCCGGGAAATTGTTCCGGCCATTACCACGGTGGCTGTCCACCGTACCCGCGGCGGCGGCGTATTTGCTCTTCATCCCGCAGACGCAGAAAAACAAATTCAGGCCTCGGCAGAGGCAGCCTTGGGACGGCGGGAGGATTGCCGTTTGCAGCTGCCGGAGCGGTTTGATGTTTCGGTAAGGTTCCGCCGTCAGCAGGTGGCGTATGCCAAGCAGTTTTATCCCAATGCCCGGCTGACAGACAGCAAGACGGTATCCTTCTCTTCAGACGACTGGTATGAGGTTCTCCGCTTTTTCCACTTTGTCCTGTAACCCAGAGTGAGGACAATAACCGTGCGGAGAAGTTAGGAAAATCTTCCCTTACAGGCAAAAAATTTTGTTATAGCGACATGAGAGCGGCACAATTGTGCCGCTCTCATGCTTTATGGAAACGCCATCCCAGGGGCAGAAAGCGCTTTAACCATACGCATTTACAAAAATTCTTCTTTACATTATCGCATTAGCGTGGCAGAATGCAAAAGTGCCGGCGGACATACATCCGGGCCCACAGCCCCCAGCCCCGGCGCAAACGCAGATTGGGAGGATATTATGATGAAAAAAATGTTGTCTCTTGCTCTGGCACTGCTGCTGTGCCTGTCCCTGGCCGCCTGCGGCGGAACCGGCAACGGGACCGATAATACTGCTGGAAACAATCAGAACACCGCTGGCCAGAATGACAGCCAGAATACGGACGCTTCCGATGGTGAAGAGGCCGGGGAGAGCGATCTCCAGTACATCAAGGACAAGGGCACCCTGGTGGTGGGCATGACCAATTTCGCCCCCATGGACTACAAGGATGAAAACGGCGAGTGGATCGGCTTTGACGCCGATATGGCCAAGGCCTTTGCGGAGTACCTGGGCGTCGAAGTGGAATTCCTGGAAATCAACTGGAGCAACAAGCTCATGGAGCTGGACGCCAAGGGCATCGACGTGATCTGGAACGGCATGACCATCAATGACGAGGTGAAAAACGGCGCCTCTGTTTCCGAGCCTTACTGCCTCAACGGACAGGTTGTAGTGATTCCCGCCGACAAGGCCGAGGATTACCAGACGGTGGAGAGCCTGGAGGGCCTCAGCTTCGCCGCAGAGGACGGCTCCGCCGGCGCCGAGCAGCTGGATCTTCTGGGGATCTCCTACATTGCCAAAACCACCCAGGCTGACGCCCTGATGGAGGTGGCCGCCGGCGCTTCTGACGCCTGCGTCATCGACCTGCTCATGGCTGGCGCCATGATCGACGAGGGTACCAGCTACCCCGACCTCACCTACACGGTACAGCTCAACAGCGAGGAGTACGGCGTGGCCTTCCGCACCGGCTCCGACCTGGTGGATGAGTTCAACACCTTCTGGAAGGAAGCCTATGACGCCGGCACCGTCATGGAAACGGCCACCACCTACGGCGTACAGGAATCCGTCATTGAGAAATAAAAACGCCATGAAGCGCGGAGCAGAGGGCGGCTTGTCCGCCTCCTGCTCCGCCGCCGTGAGAGAGGAATACACATATGCTGCTGTCTGTTACGCTCACCCTGCTGGAGGGCCTGGCTGTTACCCTGGAGCTCTTTGGTCTTACGCTCCTCTTTGCCCTGCCCCTGGGACTGGTGATCTCCTTCGGCTCCATGAGTCGGTGCGCACCCCTGCGGTGGGTGGTCAAAACCATCGTGTGGGTCGTCCGGGGTACGCCCCTGATGCTCCAGATCATGGTGGTGTTTTTTGGGCCGGGGCTCCTCTTCGGTCTGCCGCTGCCCCAGCGCTTTACTGCCGCGGTAGTCACCTTTGTCATTAATTATTCCTGCTACTTTTCCGAAATTTACCGGGGCGGTATCCAGGGCGTGCCCGTAGGCCAGCAGGAGGCGGGGCTGGTGCTGGGCATGACCAAGTCCCAGGTCTTTTTCAAGGTCACCCTGCTCCAGATCATCAAGCGCATCGTGCCGCCCATGGGCAATGAATTCATCACCCTGGTGAAGGATACGGCGCTGGTGCGGGTTATCTCTGTGTATGAGATTACCTGGATGGGCGAGACCTATATCCGCAAGGGCATGATCTGGCCCCTGTTTTATATCGCGGTGTTCTATCTGGCTGTCAACGGCATCCTGACGCTGCTCCTTGGCTGGCTGGAAAAGAAAATGGACTATTTCAAGTAAGGAGGGGCGTCTTATGGCAATTCTGGATGTACAGCACATGGAAAAGCACTTTGGCGCCACCCGGGTGCTGGAGGACATCAGCTTTCAGATGGAGCAGGGAGAGGCCCTGGCCATCATCGGCTCCTCCGGATCAGGTAAAACCACCCTGCTGCGGTGCCTGAACTTTCTGGAAACCCCGGACCAGGGCAAGATCATCGTCAACGGGGAAACCCTGTACGACGCCGGGGACCCTGCCACCCAGCGGGAATCGGAGGTCCGCAAGAAGCGGCTCCACTTCGGTCTGGTATTCCAGTCCTTCAACCTCTTTCCCCAATATACCGCCCTGGAAAACGTGACCCTGGCGCCCCGGCTTCTGGCAAAGGAGCGGCCCGATTTCAAGGCCAGAAAAAAAGAGATTCTGGAGGAGATCCGCTCCCAGGGCCGGTCCATGCTGGAGCGGATGGGCCTGGGAGACCGGGAGGGGCACTACCCCCACCAGCTCTCCGGCGGTCAGCAGCAGCGGGTGGCCATTGCCCGTGCTCTGGCCATGAAGCCGGATATTCTCTGCTTTGACGAGCCCACCTCCGCCCTGGACCCGGAACTGACCGGCGAGGTTCTCAAGGTCATCCGGGAGCTGGCGGAGCAGAAAACCACCATGATTATCGTCACCCACGAGATGGCCTTTGCCCGTGAGGTGGCCGATCAGGTCATCTTCATGGACCAGGGTGTCATTGCCGAGCAGGGCCCCGCCCACCAGGTCATGGATCATCCCAAGGAGGAACGTACCCGGCGTTTCCTCGCCCGGTACGCCGAAGGGATGGGAGAAGCCTGAGGACTGAGGAGGTCTGACCGCCTATCAGAAGCAATTCCATCCGCAGATATGCCGCAAAAGCAGACAGCAGGGCTGGGAGCATACAAATCCATGCTTCCAGCCCTGCTGTTATTTTCTTTTCCCCTTACACCTTTGGGGCGCGACAGCTTTTTTCAACGCCTCCGCAAGGCCCTCCTCCCGCCACGGTGACAAGGCCCCGGCGGCCCAGGGCCTCGTCATCTTTTCCCGCCTATTTCCCGACAGGCTTTTTCCGCCGCCCCTGCTACAATGGTGTCCAGACTATCCGTGGAAGGGGACAAGCTATGAAAATCGCCGATATCACATGGGAACGGCCCGGAGGCGGGAAACTTCTCCGCCTGGCCGGATATCTGGCGGCGGGGTTTTTCACCGTGGGCTGCTCGCTGGATGGCAGGGCTCCTCTGGCGGCGGGCTTCCTCGCTGCCTGCAAGCCAGGAAAAAATGCCCTGGCCGCCCTGAGCGGCGCGGTGCTGGGCTGCTTTGCCTTTCTGGGCTTTGGCTCCGCCCTGCGCTGCTGCGGTATTTTAATATTAGAGAGCGCGGTACTCTCCGCCTTCCGGGATACGGTGTGGTTCCAGCACCCCCTGTTCCGGCCTCTCACCGCCGCCGGAGCCACCCTGGCGGTAGAAACCGCCTACGCTTTGCAGATGGGCCTCACCGCCGATTCACTGCTGCGTCTGATAGCCTGCACGGCTCTGGCGGGGCTCATGGCCCATTACTGCTCCCTGCTGCTGCGGCAGACCGCCATCCCCCGGCGGCAGGCTCCCCGGGAGCCGGAGGGCCTGCGGGAGCGTCTGAAGCTGTCTGCTGACGCTCTGCGTTCCCTGTGCGACGCTTTTGGCGGCGGCGGAGCCCCTAAAAAGGAGGAAAACCCCGCCGTGGTCTTTGACCGGGCGGCAGAGGTGGTATGCCGGGGCTGCGCCCTGCGGGATCTGTGCTGGAACAAGGAGTATGTCTCCACCTTCAACGCCTTCAACGACGCTACCCCCGCTATTCTGGAACGGGGCCGGGCAGAGAGCGGAGATTTTGCCCCCTACTTCGCCAACCGCTGTATCCACTTTCCCCAGCTGGTGTCTGCCATCAGTACAGAAGTTACCGCCCTGCTGCTGCGCCGGCAGTACCGCCGGCAGCTGGAGGCGGAACGGCAGCGGACCCGGGGCCAGTATGCCCAGCTCTCCGAGCTGGTGGCCCAGGCCATGGCGGCCCCGGACCGCCAGAAAGAAGAAGGCGGCGGCCTTTCCTGGGATGTGGCCATGGGCTCCGTTCCCAAGGAGGGGCAGCGGATGTGCGGCGACAGCGTCACCTATTTTAAATCCGGGCCCAGTACTCTCTGTCTTCTGCTTTCCGACGGCATGGGCAGCGGCCGGGAGGCCCGTCGGGAAAGCCAGCTGACACTGCGGCTTACCGAGCAGTTCCTCCGCTCCGGTATCGAGGCAGGCTCTGCCCTCAAGACCCTCAACGCCGCCCTGAATATCCGCAGCGACGAGCAAGGTAGCTTTACCACCATCGACCTTCTCACCCTGGACCTTGACGACGGCCAGGCCGCCCTCTACAAATACGGTGCCGCCCCTACCTATGTCAAACGGCAGGGCAGTGTCCGCCGCCTCACCGGCAATTCCCTGCCTGCGGGACTTCAGGACGCCGCCGCGCCGCCGCCGGAAACCCGCTTTCCCCTGGAGGAGAACACCTTTGTCCTCATGGTCAGCGACGGCGTGGCCGACAGCAACGACGACAAATGGCTCCAGGACCTGCTGGCGGGCTGGCAGGGGGACGATCCCAACGTACTGGTTTCCCTTGTTCTGCGGGAATGCCGCCAGCGCCGCCACGGAGATGACGACTGCAGCGCCCTATGCTTGTACCTGCCGCCCCAAAATCATGGGAAACGACAGGCCCGGGCGGTATAATCCGCCCCCTGGCGGGAAACACTGGGAGAGGAAACTTTACCTTCCAGGACAGAAAGGAGCGGTGCCCTTTGGTGAAAGGTATCTCCCGCCGTGTGATCGTTGTAGACTCCCCGGACCCAAAGCTCTTTGAACAGGCCATCTTTATTCTCCGTAATGACGCCCTCACCAAGGAGGGCGTCACCCCGCAGCAGGTCCTGGGGGAGGCCTGCCGAATTGCCCGGGGCTATGCCGCCGGACAGACCTTCCGTCCGCCTCTGTGGCGGCGGATCCCCCGCTGGTGCTACATCGCCGCCGCGGCCCTGGCCGCCGTGGCCGCGTGGCTGGTATTTACCCTGGTGCTGTAATAAAAGGAGGGACTTTTGGGCGAAAAAGTCCCTCCTTTTATGGTTTCATCGGAAGAAATCCCCGGATTTCCCCTTGACAACAGGTCAAAAAACCGATACGATCACAGGGCGCGGAGTATCCCGCGTTTCTGGATGATACGAAAGACGGACGGCGGCACACACCCCTCCCCCCGGAGGCTGGTGTGGGCCTTTTCCTGCGTTCGTCCCTTTTTGACTTTTTGAAAGGAGGCGGCTATGGAGCTGCTGCTGAAAAAACTGCTGGAGATCCCCGAAGCTAACTCCCTGGCGACGGCTGTGGAGGGAAACGGCTGCCCCGCGGCGGTAACGGGCCTGGCCTCCGTCCACAAGGCCCAGATGGCCGCCGCCCTGGCCCTGCGTACCGGGAAGCCCCTGGTGATGGTCTGCACAGATGAAGGGGAAGCAAACCGCCTGGCCGGCGACCTGGAGACCCTCCTGGGGATTTCCGCCCTGCGGCTCTACGCCCGGGAGCTGTTTATTCGTCCCGGCGCCGTGGCATCCCGTCAGTGGGAGATGGCCCGTATTGGCGCCCTCTACGCCCTGGCGAAAGGGGAGGGACGGCTGGTGGTCTGCACCGCCGAGGGTCTTCTCCAAAAAACCGCCCCTGCCCAGCGGCTCCTGGACAGCGCCCTTACCCTGGAAATCGGCGGCCGGTGGGATCTTTCTGAGCTGCCCCTGCGGCTGGTGGCCGCCGGATACACCCGCTGCGACCAGGTGGAGGGCGTGGGCCAATTCGCTCTCCGGGGCGGCATCCTGGATGTGTTCTCTCCTCTGATGGAGGAACCGGTGCGCTGCGAGTTCTTTGATGATGAGATCGACTCTCTGGGATCCTTTGACACCACCACCCAGCGCCGGACCAAAAATCTCGACGCCGCCCTGGTGCTGCCGGCGGCGGAGCTGCCGGGGGACACCCCGCCGGCATCCGCTTTCAACTGCCTGCCTGCAGATGCTCTCATCTGCCTGTGCGAAACAAGCCGTATTACCGAACGGGTAAAAAACGTGCTGTTCCAGGCCAAGGAGGACACGGAGTCCCTGCTGGCCGCCGGAGAGCCCAACGGAGATTTGATGCGGCTGCTTCTCAGCCAGAACGAATGGCTCTCCCAGCTGGAGCGGTTTTCGGTATGCATGATGGAGGCCCTGCCCACCTCCCGCTATCCCCTCAATCCCCGCACCCTCCTCACCATCAGCGCCAAGCAGCTGAGCGCCTACGGCGGCAGTCTGGACGCCGCTGCCGGGGACCTGGAGCACTACCGCAGCGCCGGCTTTGCCGCCCTTCTCCTGTGCGGCAACCCCACAAGGGCAAAAAACCTTCAGCGGATGCTCCAGGAGCGGGACATCCCCGCCGCCCTGGACTTTGACGGCAAGGCCCTGCCTCAGCCCGGTGAGGTGCGGCTGACGGTGGGGGCCCTTTCCGCCGGGGCGGAGTACCCCCAGCTGAGCCTGGCCATTCTCACTGAGGGACAGCTCACCGCCGCCGCTTCCGGGAAAGCCCCGGCCCGCCGCGCTGTCAAAAAGGACAGCCGCCAGAAGCTCCTCAGCTACACCGACCTTACCCCCGGGGATCTGGTGGTCCATGCCCACCACGGCATCGGCCGCTTTGAGGGGATGCGGAAAATGCCGGTGGACGGGGTGGAAAAGGACTACATCAAGATCGCCTACGCCGGCGGCGACAGTCTCTATGTCCCCGCTACCCAGCTGGATCTGGTGTCCAAGTACATCGGCGGCGGGGGAGAGGACAGCCAGCGTCCCGCCAAGCTCAACAAGCTGGGCGGCGCCGACTGGACGAAGCAGAAGGCCCGGGCCAAGGCTGCCGCCAAGGATCTGGCCAAGGGCCTTATCGCCCTCTATGCCGAACGCCAGCGCCGGCCGGGCTTTGCCTTCTCTCCGGACTCCCCCTGGCAGCGGGAGTTCGAGGAGGCCTTTGACTACGCAGAGACCGACGACCAGCTGCGGTGCGTCGAGGAGATCAAAAAGGACATGGAGCGGCCGGTGCCTATGGACCGGCTACTCTGCGGCGACGTGGGTTATGGCAAGACGGAGGTAGCCCTCCGGGCGGTAATGAAGTGCGTGCTGGACGGCAAGCAGGCCGCCATTCTGGTGCCCACCACCGTTCTGGCCCAGCAGCACTTCAACACTGCCGTCAACCGCTTCCGCAGCTTTCCGGTGGAGATCCGGGTGCTCTCCCGGTTCCAGACTCCCGGCCAGGCCCGGCAGATCCTCTCGGACCTCCGGACAGGACGGATCGATCTCCTCATCGGCACCCACAAGCTTCTCCAGAAGGACATCCAGTTCAAGGACCTGGGCCTTCTCATCGTGGACGAGGAGCAGCGCTTCGGCGTCAGCCACAAGGAAAAG
The DNA here is from genome assembly GCA_017887695.1 of Oscillospiraceae bacterium. Lineage (GTDB taxonomy): Bacteria > Bacillota > Clostridia > Oscillospirales > Oscillospiraceae > Pelethomonas. Next base: position 8,734 of record JAGHHM010000152.1, read on the forward strand.
CTCAAGGAGATGGCCCGGCAGGTGGACGTTCTCACCCTTTCCGCCACCCCCATTCCCCGGACCCTCAACATGGCCCTCAGCGGCATCCGGGATATGTCCACCCTGGAGGAGCCGCCTCACAACCGCCAGCCGGTGCAGACCTATGTGGTGGAGCACAGCTGGCCCATGCTGGCCGACGCTATGCGCCGGGAGATCGACCGGGGCGGCCAGGTGTACTACCTCCACAACCGGGTGGAGTCCATTGATCTCACCGCCTCCCGGATCCAGAAGCTCCTGGGGGAGGATGTAAAGGTAGTGGTGGGCCACGGAAAGATGAGCGAGCAGCAGCTCTCCTCTGTCATGGAGCAGATGGTGGAAGGGGAGGCCCAGGTGCTGGTATGCACCACTATTATCGAAACCGGCATCGATATCGCCAACGTCAACACCCTCATTATTGAGGACGCAGACAAAATGGGCCTCAGCCAGCTCCACCAGCTCCGGGGCCGTATCGGCCGCAGCGCCCGCCGGGCCTACGCCTATCTCACCTACCGTCCCGGCAAGGTCCTTACGGAGATTGCCGCCAAGTGGCTGACCGCCATCAAGGAGTATGTGGAGTTTGGCTCCGGCTTCAAGATCGCCATGCGGGATCTGGAGATCCGAGGCGCCGGGAACCTGCTGGGCCCCGAGCAGTCGGGCTACATGATGAGCGTGGGCTACGATATGTATTTACAGCTGCTGGAGGACGCGGTGCTGGAGGAGCAGGGCGGGAAAAAGGCCGTGGCCACCGAGTGTGCTGCCGACCTTACTGTCAATGCCAACATTCCCGACCGGTATGTACCCTCCGCCGAGCAGCGGATGGATCTCTACCGCCGCATTGCCGCCATCCGTTCCCAGGAGAATGCCGCCGACCTTATCGACGAGCTGATGGACCGTTACGGCGATCCTCCCAAATCGGTGTACACCCTGCTGGATGTGGCTCTGCTCCGCTCCAGTGCCGCCAGGGCCGGTATCTCCGATATCTCCCAGCGGGGTGACAAGCTTCGCTTCCTCATCGCCGATTTTGCCGTGGAGGCCATTGCCAAGGTCTGCGCTATGCCGAAATACCGTCAGCGCCTGAACCTGGCCGCCGGGGAAAAGCCTGCCCTGACGCTGACCCTACGGCCCAAGGAGCCGGTGCTGGAGGCAGCCCTTACCCTGGTGGAGGATCTGTCCCTGGCCGCCGGGGAACCAGGAGCAGAATAATAAGATTGCATCCGCCTGCTAACCATGATAAAATATGTGGTTGTGGCGTTTTATACCGCCAAAGGCGGCCCGCGGGAGAATTCAGCGGGCCCGGGCCGGAAATCCGGGCCGAAAAATACCCGAAACGATAAGGAGCCTGTACATGAAAAAAACAATCTGCGCCCTGCTGGCGCTGGCTATGATTCTGACCTTTGCCGCCTGCGGCAAGAGCCAGGAGCCCCCTTCCGGTATCTTCTATGATATTACCGGCATCGCCCCCGACGAGACGGTGATGGAGGTGGACGGCAACGCCGTTCCCGCCGAGCTCTATTTCTACTGGACTGCCTACAATTGCAGCCTCATCGACTATCAGATTCTCAACGCCAACGCCTACTACGGCGCTTACAGCAACCTGGTAGGGGAGGACGGCGCCCTGATCTGGGATGGGGAGCTTTCCGAAGGCCAGACTGTCAATCAGTTTGCCCTGGAACAGGTGGAGGATACCGTTAAATTCTATGCCGCCCTGGAAAACATGGCCAAGGAATACGGCGTGGAGATGACGGAGGAGGATAAGGAGACCATGGCCGCCAACCGTGCCGCCGCCGTGGAGGAGCTGGGAAGCGAGGAGGCCTTCCAGGACTACCTTGCAAAGCTGGGTCTCCGGGAGAAGAACTTTGAGCGGCTGTCTGTGGCCGCCTATCTGATGGATGGTCTTACCGACCTGGTGCTGGAAGAGGGAAACCCCCTGTACCTGGCCCCTGAGGATTATGACCAGTATGCCACCTATGCCGACCACATTCTCCTCGCCACCAAGGATACCACCACCGGCGCCTCCTTGTCTGAGGAGGAGATCGCCGCCAAGCGCTCCACCGCCGAGGATCTGCTCTCCCAGCTCCAGAAAGCGGAGAATGTGGAAGAGCTGTTTACCCAGCTGGCGGATGAATACAGCGAGGATCCCGGCCGGGCAAGCAACCCCACCGGCTACATCTACACCCCCGGCACCATGGTCACCGAGTTTGAGGACGCTGCCAGCGCCCTGGCCCCCGGTGAGGTCAGCGGTATTGTGGAGAGCGACTACGGCTTCCACATTATCCTCCGCCGGAATCTGATGGAGGGGCTGGACAACGATCCGGATCAGAAGCGGACCATTGCCGAGACCCATATGCAGTCCCTGGTGGAGCTGACCATGCAGGAGGCGGAGGTCACCCGCAGCGACCTTCTGGCGGACATGGACCCCGGCGCCTTCTATGTCAGCTACACCGCCCGCCTGGAGGAGCTGGCCGCTGCCGAGGAGGCAACCAACGCCGCTGACGGTACCTCCGACGGCACCTCTGATGGCACTTCCGACGGTGCCTCCAATAACAGTACTACCGGCAGCAACGATACCGCCGAGGGAAACGCGGCAGGGAATGACACGGCCGACAATACGGCGGAAAACAGCGGTGAAAACGGTTGATTTGCCGTTTCCCGCCCAGAGAGCGAAGGGCCTCCGTCAAAATCTCTGACGGAGGCCCTCGCCGCAAAGCCCCCCATCTAACCCGCAGGAGGAGCCCTATGGCAAACGGCATTATCATTATTGACAAGCCTCAAGACTGGACCAGCATGGACGTATGCGCCAAGCTCCGGGGCATTCTGAAGGAAAAACGTATCGGCCACGGCGGCACCCTGGATCCTATGGCCACCGGCGTACTGCCGGTATTTGTGGGCAGCGCCACCCGGGCGGTGGAATTTGCCGAAAAAGGGGACAAGGAGTACATCGCCGGACTGCGGCTGGGCCTTGTGACCAACACCCAGGACACCACCGGGGAACCCCTCTCCCAGGCGGATACCGTACCGGACAGAGCTGCCCTGGAGGCGGTGCTCCCCGCCTTTACCGGCGCCATTGCCCAGGTACCCCCCATGTTCTCCGCCATCAAGCGGGAGGGGAAAAAGCTCTATGAGCTGGCCCGGGCGGGCAAGGAGGTCCACCGGGAGCCCCGAAGCGTCACCATCCATGCTCTGGAGATCCTGGAGCAGGTAGGGGAACGGGACTACCTTCTCCGTGTCCGCTGCTCCAAGGGCACCTATGTCCGCACTCTCTGCCACGACATCGGCCAGGCTCTGGGCTGCGGCGGGTGCATGTACAGTCTGCGGCGAACCATGGCCGCCGGCTTTACCCTGGCGGAAGCGGTGACGCTGGAGCAGGCGGCAGAGGAGCGGGAGGCTCTGCTGCTGCCCACCGACAGCTTTTTCCGCAACTGCCCGGCGGTGACCCTTGCCGCCCCCCGACAGGAAAAGCTCTGCCGCAACGGCAGCCCTGTGCCCTTTTCGGGCCTGGAGGAGGGCCTGCGCTACCGGGTATATAGCCCAGGGGGTGACTTCCTGTGCCTGAGCCGGTATCAGAACGGACAGCTGGTTTCCGTCAAAAACTTTTTCGGCGGCTGAGCCGCCCTACTTTTACCAAGCGGAGGAATCTCCCATGGATTATACCCCAAGAAAAGTGATCGCCCTGGGCTTCTTTGACGGCGTCCATCTGGGCCACCAGGCCCTGCTGCGTCGGGCGGCAGACCGGGCGGCGGAGAAGGGCTTTACCCCTGCTGTATTTACCTTCGACCGCTCTCCCCGGGAGTTTGTCACCGGCGTGCCGGTGCCTCTGCTCACCACGCCGGAGGAGCGCCGCCAGGCAGTGCGGGAGCTGTTTTCCATTGACGAGGTTATTGTAGCCCCCTTTGACTGGGAAATGATGACCATGCCATGGGTGGACTTTGTCCTGATGCTGGCCCAGCAGTACCGGGCAGGCTGGGTGGTGGCAGGCCACGACTTTCACTTTGGTCACAAGAACAGCGGCACGCCCACCCTTCTGGCCCGGAAGGCCGCCCAGCTGGGCATTGGCTGCGACATCATCCCCGCCGTCACCCTGGACGGCGTCACCGTCAGCTCCACCCATATCCGTCAGCTGCTGGAGCAGGGGAACGCTGAGGAAGCCTGCCGTTTTCTGGGCCGGCCCTACTCTCTCTCCGGCACGGTCCGACACGGCAAGGGCCTGGGCTCCCGGCTGGGGGCCCCTACTATCAACCTGATCCCGCCGGAGGACCACCTGGTGCCGGCCTACGGCGTGTACGCCGCCCGGGTAAAAGTGGACGACAAAATCTTTCCCGCCGTCACCAATGTGGGTGTGCGGCCCACGGTGGATGTCAATGGCTCCGTTACCGTGGAGAGCCACCTGCTGGACGAGCAGCTGGGCCTTTACGGTGAAACCTGCCAGGTGGAGTTTCTCCACCGTCTGCGGCCGGAGCGGCGCTTCGACGATCTGGAGGCCCTCCGCCACCAGATCCTTCGGGACGCGGAGGAGGCCCGGAGCTACTTTGCCCAAACAAACATCGTTACCAGCAAGATTGTGGAAAACTGACAGCCGTCCGGCGGAGAATTTTCTCCGTCCGGCGGCTGCTGCCGTTTTCAGCGGTTCTGTGGTAAGCCGGATACCGCCGGACACGGTGTGTCCAGCGTAAAACTTTCCTTTATTCTCTCTCTGTGTCCTGTTTTTGTCTCTGTTTTGCCCTATGCTGTCCATGAAAGGAGGAGACCCCAGTGGATCAACAAAAAATCGGCAGCTTTCTCAAGGAGCTGCGAAAAAAGAAACATGCAACCCAGGAGCAGCTGGCAGAGGCTCTGGGGTATCCGGGCGGACGGTGTCCCGTTGGGAAACCGGGCGAAGCCTTCCGGACCTGGACCTTCTGATGCTTCTGGCCGACTACCACGGGGTGGAGCTGCGGGAGCTGCTGGACGGAGACCGAAAGGAGAACACAATGGACAAGGAACTGGAGGAGACGGTGGTAAAGGTGGCAGATTACAGCAACCAGGAGAAGCACCAGCTGGCCCGGAGGATGTGCGCCCTGTTTTTTGCGGGGGCGGCGCTCTTTACCCTTTACCTGGTGTGGGTGGCAGCGGGGGAGCCGGCTGCTTGGGAAAAATTTGCCAGCTGCGCCCTGGGC
>JAGHHM010000153.1 GCA_017887695.1 Oscillospiraceae bacterium
GCTGTACTCCGACAGCAAGTACGTCATTGACGCCCTGGAGAAGGGCTGGGCCAGAAGCTGGCGGGCCAAGGGCTGGGTGAAGGGGGACAAGAAGCCTGCTCTGAACCCGGATCTCTGGGCGCGGCTGTTGGAGCTGTGCGAGTACCACACCGTCCGCACCCACTGGGTCAAGGGCCATGCGGAGAATCCGTACAATAACCGCTGCGATGAGCTGGCGGTGGGGGAGTGGCAGAAGCTGAAGGGCTAGGGGGCCCTTGACCCATCGCCGCAGATGCGGCGTACAAGGGTTTTTGCCAAAGGCAAAAACCTTGGCGCAAGGGCGGATTCACTCCGCCCGCGCAGGTGCAATGAAACGGGGTCCCCACGGGGCCAGCCCCGTGGGGGGTCAAGGGCCACGCGGAGAATCCGTACAATAACCGCTGCGATGAGCTGGCAGTGGGGGAGTGGCAGAAGCTGAAGTAGACGGCCCTTGACCTGCCGCCTGCGTCGTGGGACGAAAATAACAGAGACAGGGAGGGGGACGCTGCCGCGTCTCCCTCCCTGCGTCGTGTGCCTGGGGCACGGGACAAAGGAATCTTATTCGGGGATGGGTCCTTCCTTACTCTCAAAGTCAGCAATCCTGGCCTTGATCATTTGTTCCAGCTCTTTGTTTTTGGTCCTTCCCTCGTATTCCGCAATATATCCGAATTTATCCAGCAGCTCCTTGGGAACCCGCAGGGTAAATCGTGCCATTTCTTTGTTTTTCATAAAGTGACGCTCCTATGACTACTAATTGACATCATAATAGCGTCGTAGTATAGTGAGAAGGAGAAATGACGCAATTTTGACGGCAAACAGGTGGAGATATTTTTATGGATATGTATCGAAAATTATACGTATATCTGACCTCTCAAATTGATGAGGCGCTGTTTTTTCTGGATGAAGAGGATCCCCGGCGGGCGGAACATGCCCGGAAAATCCTGAAAAATGCTCTTGAAGAGGTTGAGACATATATCAGCGGTGAGGAAAAATAGCAAAAAAATTACATGCTGTTTTCTGTCCCGGTCAGACAGATCTGCCACCGGAAGGGTGGATGGTTTTTGAAAGAAACGCTATGTATCGTTAACAATTTGTTTACAGCAGCGTCATGATTTCTTCTTAAAGCTTTAGTATCATACAATCAGCAAAGGGGTAACACCCGATGCGATTTCTCCCTCCTAAAACACACACAACACACACCAGAAAGCCCCGCCTTTGGCGGGGTTTTCTGGTGTTTCCGTTTTGATGGACGACTTTGTGCCCAGGCAGGCCCAGCCGGCCCGGAAGCCCTTTGCTCTTTTATCAGAAAAGGCTTGTGCCATTGCCATCCCTCCCTCCAGAGGGAGAGAGCCCCTTTTCCCCATTCTCCACGATTTTGGGATGGAATGTGGAAAACTTTTTTCTTTTGCCGCAGAAAAAGAGGCGGCAAGAAGAGATGTCCACAAGAATGGAGACCAGAGCAGCAAGGCGGCGGCAGCCGGAGAAAACAGGCGGAACGGGAAAGGGCTTTTCCGCCATGCCCTGCCGGGGCCTGTCAGGAAAAAGAACCCCGAGAGGGCACTGTCCGGCGGCGGAAAAGAGGGAAGCCATGCCTTTGGGACGGAAAACGACAGGAAACAGGGGATTTTCTCCCTTGACAGGGGGGAAAAAAGGTGATAAAGTGTTTCCCGATAGCAAAAGGCAGCGAACAGGAAGAGTAGCGGCCGGGCGGAGCCAAGAGAAGGGACGGGTGGTGCAAGTCCCCGCTTTACGCCGGCAGTGAAGGCGCCTGGGAGCCGCGGGGCGGAAATGCCCTGCCGTCAGCCCTCGTTACGGGCGAGAGTGCGCTTTCTTTGTTTGGAAAGCGAATTCAGGTGGGACCGCGGATGGATCGCCATTCGCCCTGAAGCCGGAAAACGGCTTCGGGGCGTTTTTCTTTTGCCGAAGGCAGTTTTCCACAAGATCCTGACAAATTGTGTAAAAGGAGACAAGGAAACATGAAGAACACAGAGAAAACCATGGACAAGATCGTCGCCCTGTGCAAAGGGCGGGGCTTTATTTTCGCCGGCAGCGAGATCTACGGCGGCCTTGCCAATACCTGGGACTACGGCCCCCTGGGCGTGGAGCTGAAGAACAACGTGAAGAAGGCCTGGTGGAAGAAGTTTGTCCAGGAGAACCCCTACAACGTAGGCCTGGACGCTGCCATCCTGATGAACCCCCAGGTGGGGGTGGCCTCCGGCCACGTGGGCGGCTTCTCCGATCCTCTGATGGACTGCAAGGAGTGCAAGGAACGTTTCCGGGCGGATAAGATCATCGAGGACTGGGCCCAGGCCAACAGCTTTGAGCTGCCCAAGCCGGTGGACGCCTTCTCCCAGGAGGAGATGAAGGCCTTTATTGACGAGCACCAGATCCCCTGCCCCTCCTGCGGCAAGCACAACTTCACCGATATCCGGAAGTTCAACCTGATGTTCAAGACCTTCCAGGGCGTTACCGAGGACGCCAAGAACACGGTATATCTCCGTCCCGAGACTGCCCAGGGCATCTTCGTCAACTTCCAGAACGTCCAGCGTACCACCCGCCGCAAGCTGCCCTTCGGCGTCTGCCAGGTGGGCAAGAGCTTCCGCAACGAGATCACTCCCGGTAACTTTACCTTCCGTACCCGTGAGTTTGAGCAGATGGAGCTGGAGTTCTTCTGCAAGCCCGGCACGGAGCTGGAGTGGTTTGCCTACTGGAAAAACTTCTGCCACCAGTGGCTGCTGAATCTGGGCATGAAGGATGAGAACCTGCGTCTCCGTGACCACGATCCCGAGGAGCTGAGCCACTACTCCAACGCCACCACCGACTTTGAGTTTGTGTTCCCCTTCGGCTGGGGCGAGCTGTGGGGCGTAGCCAGCCGGACGGACTTCGACCTGAAGGCCCACCAGACCACCTCCGGCAAGGATCAGACCTACTTTGATCAGGAGAGCAATGAGCGCTTCATCCCCTATGTCATTGAGCCCTCCCTGGGCGCTGACCGTGTGACCCTGGCTTTCCTGGTGGACGCCTATGACGAGGAAGTGGTGGACGAGGCCAAGAACGACGTCCGCACGGTGCTGCGGCTCCATCCGGCCCTGGCTCCCTTCAAGTGCGCGGTGCTGCCCCTGAGCAAGAAGCTCAGTGAGAAGGCCCGGGAGATCCAGGCGGAGCTGAGCAAGGAGTGGATGGTGGACTACGACGACGCCGGCTCCATCGGCAAGCGCTATCGCCGCCAGGATGAGGTGGGCACCCCCTACTGCATCACCGTGGACTTTGACACCGTGGGGGATGAGAACACCCCGGCGGACAACGCCGTCACCATCCGCGACCGTGACACCATGGAGCAGGTGCGGATTCCCATTGCGGAGCTGAAGAACTGGCTGCGGGAGAAACTGGCCTATTAATGCACCCGGGCCGGGCCTGCTCCATGGATCGCCGCCTGCGGCGTCCAAGCATTTTGGCGGAGCCAAAATCTTGCCGCAGGGCGGATTCATTCCGCCCGAGGAAGTGAAATCTGCCTTGGGGCCCCACAAAAGCGGGCTTTTGTGGGAGCGCAGGTGCGGATTCCTATCGCGGAGCTGAAGAATTGGCTGCGGGAGAAGCTGGCCTATTGATTGCCTGAAAACCGGAGAATTTCAGAGGAATGTTAAAAGAAAAATAAATATTTGTTAGCCCTTTGGTATTGCCCTAATGGCAAAAAACGTCTATAATACGGGGGAGCGGATGGATCATCCGCTCCCTTCTTTTTTCGTTTTCAGGTATTTTGAGCGAGGTGAGCCTTTGAATTCGTTGTTGGACAAGGTCTTTTTTCTCCGACGGGAACCTGAGGGAGAATGGCCGGTATGGAAAAAATTGGCATACTATTTCTGGCGGTTTTTTATCCTGCTGTGCGCGGGAACCTGCCTGGGCGCCCTGGCCCTGATTTTTGCCTACGGCCGCTATTCCTGGGGCGTGTTCCTGGGATATCTCCAGTCCGGCTTCCTGCTGGCCATGAATATTCTGCCGGCGGTAGTGATCCTGTTTTTCCTGTATGGGATCTTCGGCCGGGCGTGGCTGGCCTTTTTGCTGGATGGAGCCATCGTTTTGGGACTGAGCCTGGGCCACTACTTCAAGCTCATTTTCCGGGACGACCCGCTGTATTTTGAGGATATGCTGATCCTCCGGGAGGCCGGAGCCATGACCGGTTCCGATCACTACGCCCTGTTTATTGACAGGCGGATCGCCCTGGCCCTGATTTGCTGGGCCCTGGGCACCGTGCTGCTGGTATTCCTGGTCCGGGGGAAGGCCCGGGGCTGGAAGCGGCGGCTGGGGATCCTGCTGGCGTCGGTGGCGGTGTCCGCCGCTGTGGCGCCGGTATACCTGGATGAGAGTCGGTATGACGAGGTGCAGAACTATGACTACCTCAACCAGTGGTCCGCTACCCAGAACTATATTTCCCACGGCTTTTTCTATCCCTTCCTCCACAGCATTACCGAATTTGTGGAGACGCCGCCGGAGGGCTATACCCAGGAGGAAGCGGAGGAGCTGCTGGGGGCCTATGCCGACAGCCACATTCCCCAGGACCGGAAGGTAAATATCATCTCCATGATGCGGGAGGCCTATGTGGACTTCTCCCAGTACGGCATTGAGGGCCTGGATTGCAGCGGCTATGAGCTCTATCACCAGCTGGAGGAGGAGAGCTATCACGGCACCCTGGTAACCAACATCTTTGCCGGCGGCACCGTGGACACGGAGCGGTGCTTCCTGACGGGAGAGTACCAGGTGCGCAACTACCGCAGCAATACCAACTCCTATGTCTGGTATCTCCGCAACCAGGGCTATACCGTGGAGGGCAGTCATCCCTATTACCAGTGGTTCTATAACCGTCAGAACATCAACGGTTATCTGGGCTTTGAAAATTACCGCTTCCTGGAGGATGACTATGAAAATCTGACCCAGGCCTATCTGCCGGAGGACAGTATTCTTTTGCCGGAGATCTACAACGACTTTGAGAAGGGCCTGGAGACGGGCAAGCCCTACTTCTCCTTTAACGTCAATGTCCAGAGTCACGGCCCCTACTCCACCACCACCTATAACGGCGCGGTGGACTACCTCACCGGCGACTACACCGACGGCTGCAAAAACGCCATGAACAACTATATGGCGGCCATTATGAACAGTGATGTGGAGCTGATGAAGCTGGTCGATCAGCTCCGTTCCCAGGAGGAGCCGGTGGTGCTGATTTTGTTCAGCGACCATCTGCCCTGGATGGGGGACAGCAACATCTATTATGAGGAGATAGGCATGGACATTTCCGGGGATACGGAGGAGAGCTTCCTGCGCCACTACTCCACGGAGTACCTGATCTGGGCCAACGACGCCGCCAAGGAGGTCCTGGGCTGCGACTTTGTGGGGGAGGGCCCCACCATTTCCCCCTGCTACCTGATGAATATCGCCTTTGACCTGATGGGCTGGGAGGGTCCCGCCTTTATGCAGGCCATGGAAGAGATGCGCCAGGTATTCCCGGTGGTGACCACCCACGGCTGCTATGTGGTGGATGGTACCTTTACCGACGCCATCCCGACGGAGCGGCAGGAGCTGTTTGACCAGTTTTTGTACCTCCAGTATTACTGGACCAACGAGTTTATCTGCTGAGACGCAGAAGGAAGAAGGTCCTCCGGCTACTGCCGGAGGGCCTTCTTCATAAGGCAAAACAAGCCCCGGCTGTTTTCTCAGCCGGGGGCTTTCTTGTTTGGTTTACAGCTCCGCCTTTGGGAACTGCCGGAAGAACATGGCGGTGCGGTAGAGATAAATCAGCTTCAGGATCATTACCGCCAGAAGGCCCAGGGTTCCTGCCAGGGTGACAAAAAGACCCAGCAGCGCGGAGACAAACAGCAGCATAACGGAAACGAACAGGGCAGCGTAGCAGCCGATAAACAGCTTCCACAGTTTTTTCCATTGCCGGGAGAGATCCAGGTTCAGATCCTCCAGCAGCTCGCTGTGGCCCATACACTCCTGATACTCCGCCGCCAGCAGCAGCAGTACGCCCAGAAGCCCCGCCAGAGAGATCCAAAGGGCCAGGGTGCTGGTTTCATCGGAGACAGGCAGCAGGTCGGTGGCGGTGGTGACAACGCCGCCGATGAGATAGCAGAGGCCGGCGGTGCGGTAACGGCTGAGAATGGGGGACAGCTTCAGCATTACCAGGCCGCAGCCCAGGTAGTAGATCAGCTGAAAAATCTTGCCCAGCAGCAGCAAAGCGGAGTAGTCCGCCGGGATCACATTGCCGGAGAGCAGGGAGGCCAGTGCCTGGGGAATCACCAGCCAAAACAGGAGCCACAGCCATTTGCTCAGGAAGGGGGCCTTTTCAGACCAGCGTTGGTTACGGGCGGCGGCGCCGAAAGAATCCTCCATGGAAAGTTTCCTCCTTAGTTTTTTCTATGGGCAGTATAGCACAAAAGGGGAGAGGCTGTCCATGGCATTTATCCTGCCAGGGCCGCCAAAATCGGAGCGGCTACCACGGTAAGGAGGCCGGTGACCACAATGGCCAGGCTGCTGGCCGCTCCCTGAACCTCTCCCAGCTCCACGGCCCGGGAGGTGCCGGCGGCGTGGGCGCTGGTGCCGATAGCCAGGCCCTGGGCCAGGGGGTCGGTGACCCGGAACAGCCGCAGTATGGGCGGCGCCACCACCGCGCCGAAAATACCGGTGAGCATGATGGTAGCCATGGTGATGGAGGGATAGCCTCCCAGCTCCTCACTGAGGCCCTTGCCGATGGCAGTGGTAATGGACTTGGGGAGGAGGGTAATGAACTCCGGGCTCTCCAGGGAAAACAAAAACAGCATGAGGAGGCACCCCGCCATATGGGCCGCCACGCCCGCCACACACCCCGCTGCCACGGCGGGGATGTTTTTCTTCAGCAGTTCAAACTGGCGGTAGAGGGGGATGGCAAGGCAGATGGTGGCGGGGGTCAGAAGCACATCCAGATACTGGGCTCCCTGGTAGTACACCTCATACTCCATGCCGCCCAGAAGGATCTCCAGACCGCAGACCACCGTGGAAAAGAGGAGGGGATTGATCCGTTCCTTGCCGCAGCGGCGGTTTACTGTCCGGGCCAGAAAAAAGGTGCCCACGGAGAGAAGAAAGCCAAACCAGGTGGAGGAGAGAAGAAACTCATTCATGTTCCTCATCCCCCTTTCTCCGGCGGATCACCGCCTGGGCCACCCGTCCGGTGAGGATCATCACCAGGAGGGTGCCCACAAGGCCCATGATCAGCACCGGCAGCAGCATGGCCTGGATGGTGTCCAGGGCGGTGATAAAGCTGACCGAGGCGGGCACCAGAAGAAGGGGCATCAGCTCCAGCAGAAGATTGCCTACATCCTCGATTTTCTCCAGAGGCAGGACGCCGGTTTTCAGCAGCAGGAACAGCAGGATCAGGCCGTAGATGCTGACGGGGATGGGCAGGGGCAGAAGGTATTTGATGATCTCGGCGGCAAAGGTAATGGCCGCCAGGATCAGGGCTTGATGGAGGTATTTCATGACAGGGCTCCTTGGGTAAAGATGGGATCGGGCCCGCCCTCCAAAGGGGCGGGCCGGGAAAGGGGGAAGATCGGATAGGGACAGAACAGGCAGGTCCCAGGCTGCCGCCCTGGGCTAAACGGGAAACGGCCCCAAAAGGGGGGAGGGCAGATAGATGGGAACGGTATGTCCCCGAAGGGGAGAGGTGTGTCCCAAAAGCGGAGAAAATAGGGAGGGGCGGTCAGCGGCCCTCCAGGAAGGCGCGGATCTCCGCCTCTGTGGCCTGGACACTGCCCTGGGCGAAGGCGGGCTTTCCGCCGCCCCGGCCGCTGAGGGCGGCGTTGAGCTCCTTCACCAGAGAGCGGAGGTCTCCGTCCGGCTGACCCAGGGCGTACTGATAGCCCTGGCCGTCGGCCCCGGCAAACACGGCGCAGCGGCCGCCACAGAACTCCATGACAGCGGTGCAGAGCTTGCGGACGGACTCAGAGGACATGGGGCCCTCCACCAGGAGTACGTTGCCCTTTCCGGCATGGTCGGCGGCCTTCCGGGCAAAGTCCCCCTCCTCCAGAGCGGCCACCCGGCCCCGGAGGCCGTAGAGCTCCTTTTGCAGCCGCTCCACAGCGGCGGCGGTGTCGGTGGGCTTGGCGGAGAGAAGCTGGGAGACGTGGGTGTTCTGCTCCAGAATGCCGGTGCAGTAGGCTACCGCCCGGCCGCCGGCGGCCATCTCGATGCGGACGCCCTCCCGGAACTTCTGGCAGGAGAGGAGCTTCACCAACCCCACCTGCCCGCTCCGGCGCACGTGGGTACCGCAGCAGGCGCAGCAGTCCGCCCCGGGCCAGGTGACGATCCGCACATCGCCGGTGAGGGCTTTTTTGCTGCGGTAGGGCAGGGCTGCAAGGACCTCCGGCGTGGGATAGGAGATGTCCACAGGGTGGTCCTGCCAGATGTACTGGTTGGCCAGGGCCTCCACCTGCCGCACATCCTCCATGGTGAGGGAGGCGTTGAAGTCGATGGTCACCAGGTCGTGGCCGATATGGAAGCCTACGTTGTCACAGTTATAGCGGCCGCAGAGGATGCCGCTGACGATGTGCTCGCCGCTGTGCTGCTGCATGAGGTCAAAGCGGCGGGAAAAGTCGATGGCCCCGGAGACGGTGTCCCCCACGGTGAGGGGGCGGTCACAGAGGTGGAGGATTTCCCCGTCCTTCTCCTTCACATGGGTAACGGCAGCGCCGCCCAGGACGCCGTGGTCGGCGTTCTGGCCACCCCCTTCAGGGTAGAAGGCGGTGCGGTCCAGGGTGACGGCGAAGCCGTCCCCCTCCGGGACGCAGGAGAGGACCTGGGCGGTAAATTCCACCAGGAAGGGATCGGCGTAGAAGAGTTTTTCCGTCATAATGGGGCTCCTTTTTGTAATATTATTCTTAGATTATACAAATAGTTTTTGAAAATGACCGTTTTCCGGCGGGACGCCGGAGAGAGGCGACGCTCCCGGCAGGGAGAGTAGAGACGGAAGGGACGGTGAAAACGGAGGGATTATCCCAGCAGACCCAGGTCGTATTTCCAGCCCAGGACCCGGCTTACCGCCTGGTCGATGACCGCCTCGTCAATGGCGCCGCTTTCCACGGCGGCGATGACCAGGGGGATCTGCTCCTCAAAATCTGTGGTGACGATCATGTCGTTGCCGGCCAGCACCGCCAGTACCGCCACGGAGCCATCCTCGGCGTAGGCCTCCACCGCGTCCATGGCCAGGTCGTCGGTGAGGGTCACGCCGGTAAAGCCCAGCTCCTGGCGGAGGATCCGGTGGACCTCCGGGGACAGGGAGGCGGGCAGGGTACCATCCATGGATTCCACCACATTGTGGTTTACCAGCACACAGCCCGCCCCAGCGTCAATCCCCGCCTGGAAGGGGAGAAAATCCTGGGACAGGAACTGGTCATAGGGCCGGCTGTCAACGGCCACGCCGGTGTGGGTGTCGCTGTTGCTGCCGTAGCCGGGAAAGTGCTTGAGGACGGAACCAATGCCCACCGCCCCCATCTCCTCTACCGCGGCGGCCACATACTCCGCCGTGGCGGCGGCGTCCTGGCCCAGGGTACGGTCATAGATGAAGTCGGCGCTGTTGGTGGATACGTCCGCCACCGGAGCGAAGTTTACGTTGATGCCGTAGGAGAGGAGACCCTCATTGATAGTCCGTGTGTCCTCCCGAATGGCCTCCAGGCCCCCCTGGGCATACACCGCCTGGGGAGATTTCCGCTTGGCGGCAAAGAGGTTGGGGTTCCGGGTGGCCCGGGCCACAGTGCCGCCCTCCTCGTCCACGCCGATAAGCAGGGGGATCTCCGCTGCCGCCTGATAGGAGGCGATGGTGTCCGTAAAGGCCTCCTCTGTGAGCCACTCCCCGGCGCTGTCCTCAAAATCCCGGCCGAAGAGGAGATAGCCCCCCAGGTGGTACTCACTGACCTTCTCCGCCTGGCTTACGTCGGGGCAGCGGACAAAAAACATCTGCCCCACCTTTTCCGCCAGGGTCATGTCCCCCAAAAGGCCGTCGATGGCCTCCTGACGGGGATCCGGCTCCGGTTCTGCCGGGGCGGGGTTCTCAGGGGTTGTATTGGTGCTGCCGCTGTTTTCCAATTGGTCGTTCTCCACTCCGCCGTCAGCGGCGCTGCCGGAGTTGTTAGAGGCGCTGCTGTTGGGGGTGTTGCCGCCGCAGCCTGAGGCCAACAGCACCATACCGGCCAGCAGCAGGGCCAGAAGCTTTTGTTTCATGGTTCCTCCTCGGGAAGCAATTCCCGGAAAACGGGGGCACAGGCCCGCCGGATCTTCCTACTGCTCAGATAAAAGTGTTGGTCAGGGTGCCGATGCCCTCGATGGTCACATCCACCCGGTCTCCGGGCTGGAGCCAGCGCTTCTGGTCCGCCGGGTAGCCCTGCATAACGCCGGAGGGGGTGCCGGTGAAGATCACATCTCCGGGCAGGAGGGTAAAGTGGTGGGAGAGGTCGCTGATAATGTGGGCCACGTCAAAAATCAGGTCGCTGGTACGGGCATTCTGCCGCAGCTCCCCGTTGACGGCGGAGGAGATGGCCAGGTCCCGGGGATCCAGGCCCACAGCTACCCAGGGGCCCATGGGGGCAAAGCCGTCGAAGGTCTTGCTGAGGAGCCACTGCTCCCCCCGGACAAACTGGAGGTCACGGGTGGACAGGTCGTTGCCGCAGGTGTAGCCGAACACGTGGCCCAGGGCGTCCTCCGGGGATACGTTCCGGGTGGGCTTGCCGATGATGGCCACCAGCTCCGCCTCGTAGTCGTACTCCCGGTAGTCCCGGGGCAGGAAGATGGCCTGGCCGTGGGCGGCCAGGGCGCTGCGGAACTTGTTAAACAGGGTGGGGGCGGCCGGGGCGGTCTTGCCGCATTCCACGATGTGCTGGCGGTAGTTGAGGCCGATGCAGAGGATCTTGTCCATGTCCGTTACCACCGGGGCCAGGACGGGGTCCTCCACCACCGGGCCGTCGGAAAGGCTTTCCAGCAGGCGGAGGGCTTCTTCACCGCCCCGGATGGCCTCCAGCATGGTGGCGGGGGCAGAGACGCCCCGGCAGAGGCCCTCTGCCGCCGCGTCCACGATGCCCCGGTCTGTGCAGATGCCCAGGGCGGGAGTGTTGTTCTTGAAGAATTGGGTCAGCTTCATGGGGAGCCTCCTTTTTATCTGCCGGCTGTTGCCGGCTTCTTTCTTTGCCGCCTGGCTGGCGGGAAATGCAGGAAAGAGGAGGGGGGCTCCCTCCTCTTTATCTGCGTTATCTGAGGGCCGAGTAGTTACTCGGCAGTCTCTTCTTCCTTCTTGGTCACCATGATGTTCAGCTCATCCAGCTGCTTCTGCGCTCCCCACGGGATGAGGGCATCCCGTGGGGGCCCCTGACAGGATTTGACTTGCGCGGGGCAAATGAATTGCCCCTTGCGCCGAGGGTTTGCCCTGGGGGCAAACCCCTCGAACGGCGCAAGCGCCGCCCCGCGGTGCGGGGCCCCGTGGAGCAGAAGGCAGAGGCCGTGTGCTTACTCGGCAGTCTCTTCTTCCTTCTTGGTCACCATGATGTTCAGCTCATCCAGCTGCTTCTGCTCCACGAAGGAGGGAGCGCCCATCATCAGATCCTGGGCGTTCTTGTTCATGGGGAAGGGGATGATCTCACGGATGCTCTCCTCACCGGCCAGGAGCATCACCATGCGGTCGATGCCCGGGGCAATACCGGCGTGGGGAGGCGCACCGTAGCAGAAGGCGTTGTACATGGCGGGGAACTTTTTCTTCACGTCCTCCTCGCCCAGGCGTACCAGGTTGAAAGCCTTGATCATGATCTCAGGGTCATGGTTCCGGACGGCGCCGGAGGACAGCTCCACGCCGTTGCACACCAGGTCGTACTGGAAGGCGGTGATGCTCAGGGGGTCGATCTCCCCGCTGATGGCCTTGTCCAGGATCTCCGCGCCGCCGTTGGGCATGGAGAAGGGGTTGTGGCAGAACTCCAGCTGGCCGCTCTCCTCGCCGATCTCGTACATGGGGAAGTCCACGATCCAGCAGAACTCGTAGCGCTCCTTGTCCATGTGGTTGGGGCACAGGGCCCCCAGCTTGCTGCGGAGGACGCCGGCGGTCTTCTGGGCCGCGCCCTTTTTGCCGCAGGTGAGGCCCACGAAGGTGTTGGGCTTCAGGCCCAGGCGCTCCACCAGGGCCTCCTTCTTCCCGCCCAGGAACTTGGCGATGCCGCCGGAGAGCTCCCCGTTCTCGTCCACCTTGAACCAGTAGGCCTTGTTGCCCGCCTGGACCTCCACGTCGGCGCAGAGCTTGTCGATCTGCTTGCGGGGGGCGGCAAAATCGGTAACAGGGATGGCCTTGACCACGCCGCCGGCAAAGGGCTCAAAGCCGCAGTCGGAGAGCAGGTCGGTCACGTCGGTGACAGTCAGGTCAATACGGAGATCCGGCTTATCGGAGCCGTACTTCTCCATGGCCTCGGTGAAGGGGATGCGCTTGAAGGGGGCGGTGGAAGCCACGTTATAGGTGCCGTACTTGGCAAAGATGGGGGGGAATACCTCCTCTAGCACGCCGAACACGTCGTCCTGGGTGGCGAAGGCCATCTCCATATCCAGCTGGTAGAACTCGCCGGGGGAGCGGTCGCCGCGGGCGTCCTCATCACGGAAGCAGGGAGCAATCTGGAAATACTTATCAAAGCCGGAGGTCATCAGCAGCTGCTTGAACTGCTGGGGAGCCTGGGGCAGAGCGTAGAACTTGCCGGGGTGCTTGCGGGCGGGAACCAGGTAGTCCCGGGCGCCCTCGGGGGAGGAGGCGGTGAGGATGGGGGTGCTGATCTCCAGGAAGCCGTGATCCATCATGGCGGCACGGATGGCGGCCACCACCTGGCAGCGGAGGATGATGTTCTTCTTGACGGCGGGGTTGCGGAGATCCAGGTAGCGGTACTTCAGACGCAGGGACTCATCGGCCTCCCGGCTGCGGTTGATCTGGAAGGGCAGCTCGTTATAGCGGCAGCGGCCCAGGACCTCAATCTTCTCAGGCACCACTTCGATGTCGCCGGTGGGGAGGTTGGGGTTCTTGCTGCTGCGCTCCCGGACGGTGCCGGTAACCTGGATGGTGGACTCCTTGTTGAGGCTCTTAATGATGGCCATCATGTCCTCGGTTTCCACCACCAGCTGGGTGGTGCCGTAGAAGTCCCGGAGGATGACAAAGGCGAAGTTCTGGCCCACCTCGCGGACATTCTCCATAAAGCCCGCCAGGGTGACGGTCTGGCCCGCGTGCTCCAGGCGGAGCTCCCCGCAGGTATGGGTTCTGGACTGTTTCATGGTGTTATCTCCTTTTTCTATGCAATTCTTTTATCAGTTTATCTGGTAGGGTGCTGATGGGAGGTTTCAGGCTTTCAGATCGGTGCGCCTTATCCCGCCTCTCTGGGGATCATTTCCCCAAAGGCGCTCAGCGGACAGGGGACTCCAGGCCGTACTTCTCCGCCAGGGCGGGGGCGTCCACAATGGGGGCCTCAGCGGGCCGCTGGCCCAGCTGCTTCTGGAGGTAGCCCAGGGCCTCCTCCACCGGCAGGGTGATCTGTTTGTACATGCCCTCCGCTTCCATGCGCTGGATTTCCTCCGGGGAGAAATCGTTGGCCATGCGGAGGTTTTTCACAGTGGCGGCGCCGGCCTTGATCTCATCCTCTCCCAGGAACACGGCAAAGGGGATGTTCAGCTTGTCGGCATAGCTCATCTTGGCCTTGAATTTTTTCTGCTCGGTGTAGAGCTGGGTGCGGATGCCTGCCTGCCGCAGCCGGGCGGCAAAGGAAATGGCGGCGGTGAGATCCTCGGTCATGGGCAGGATCAGCACGTCGGCGGGAGCGGTATCCATGTTGGGGTTCAACATGCCCTGCTCCTGAAGGACATAGAACAAACGGGTGAGTCCAATGGAAATTCCAACTCCAGGGAGTATTTTATCAGTATAATATTCCGCTAAGTTATCATATCGGCCGCCGGAGCAGATGCTTCCGATCTCCGGGTGGTCCAGCATGGTGGTCTCGTACACGGTGCCGGTGTAGTAGTCAAGACCCCGGGCAATGGTGAGATCCACGGCAAAGCGCTCCTCGTTCACACCGAAGGCGGAGAGGTACTTGACCACGGTGGTCAGCTCGTCCAGGCCCAGGTCAAAGACCTCGTTGCGGCCCCGGTAGTTCTCCAGGGCGGCAAGGACGCTCTGGTTGTCCCCCTTGATGGCGATGAAGGAGAGGATCTCCTTTGCCTGCTCCTCCGTGAGGCCCAGGTCCTCCACCAGAAGAGCGGCTACTTTCTCACTGCCGATTTTGTCCAGCTTGTCCACGGTGCGCATGATGTCTCCGGACTTCTCAGTGAGGCCCAGCATGGCGTAGAAGCCATTGAGGATCTTCCGGTTGTTGACCCGGATCTGGAAGCGCTGGAGCCCCAGGCGGGTAAAGGTCTGGGAAATAATGGCGGGGATCTCTGCCTCGTTGGCGATGTCCAGTTTGCCGTCGCCGATGATATCGATGTCCGCCTGGTAGAACTCCCGGAAGCGGCCCCGCTGGGCCCGCTCACCCCGGTAGACCTTGCCGATCTGGTAGCGGCGGAAGGGGAAGGAGAGGTCGGCGTAGTGGAGGGCCACATACTTGGCCAGGGGCACCGTCAGGTCAAAGCGGAGACTCAGGTCGCTGTCGCCCTTGGTGAAGCGGTAGATCTGCTTCTCCGTCTCGCCGCCGGCTTTTGCCAGCAGCACCTCGCTGGACTCGATGACGGGGGTGTCCAGGGGGGTGAAGCCGTAGAGGGAATAGGTCTCCCGGAGGATGGCCATGATCTGCTCCATCTGCTGCTGGGGACCGGGGAGCAGCTCCATGAAGCCGGAAAGGGTGCGGGGTTGGACTTTACTCATGGTGGTTTCTCCTTTATCTGGTAGGTAATAGTAGACAGAAAATCTCAAATATATGGAATTATGTTAAACAATAACCCCATGGCAGGGCTGTGGGGCCAGGCATTTGGACATAACAAATGCTCCCGTCCCCCAAACAGCGGGACGAGAGCATGACAAATCACACTTCGTGGTGCCACCCACATTCGGCGGAGGGGCCTTCTTGACAGCGCAAAAAGGACAGGCTCCGCCCTCACTGTCCCTATCGGCCGCGGAGGGACCTGCCGCGGGCGTTTCCGCCCCCGCTCCGGCGCTGTCTTCCCCCCGTCAGTCCCGTATAGGCCTCTTACAGCCTGAGGAGGCCTTTCTCTGTCCGGCGGCCGGGGGTACTCCGTCGCCCTCATGGCGGCGGGCCTGGTATTCGCTTGTTTTGCTATTATAGTACGAAAAGGGGACAAAAGTCAATGGGGAAAGGGGGTTTACAGGTTGGATTTATGCTTGGGATTCACAATATTGCGCCAATCCATATCGCCCCGGTCCATACCCAGCACCAGCATTTCCGCGGTGGCCACGTTGGAGGCAAAGGGGATATTGTTCTGGTCGCACAGCCGGGAGA
>JAGHHM010000154.1 GCA_017887695.1 Oscillospiraceae bacterium
AATAGGACAACCGAGGGGCCGAGGCTCAACAAAGCCCGGAATATCAAGGAAAATCATCGCTCAGACGATTGAAATACGGCCTCAAGGCAGCTCGTCGCGCTCCCCAGTTCAGCAAGCGCTGATCTCATATCTTTCAGCTTCAAAGCCGCTGTCCCTTTGGACAGCGGCTTTTTTCTTTCATACCCCCAAAAAAGCAGCCCCCGCCGCTCCGGTAAGAGCGGCGGGGGCAATTCATGTCAATGCGGTAGCAGGGATTCCAGCCTGTTCCCGGCACATTGGACTCTCAGCTTATTTCAGATGTCCTTCCAGCCAGGCCATAATTTCCTCCAGCCTATGGAGACGGTTGACCGGCTTGCCGCTGCGGCTGAGCTCATGGTTTTCCCCTTTGAAAACACACATCCGGGATTCAATACCATTGTACTGAAGGACGGTAAACATTTCTTCCGCCCCCGACAGCGGGCAGCGATAGTCCTGATCGGCATGGATAAACAGGGTGGGCGTCACGCAGTTATGGGCGTATTTCAGCGGAGACTGATCCCAGTAGGCCGCCAGATCCGTCCAGAATTCATTGACACCGCTGGTATCATACAGCATTCCCTGATAGCCGGTATCCGACGCGCCAAAATGGAACACCCAGTTGGAGATAGACCGCTGAGAAACCGCGCACTTAAAGCGGTTGGTATGGCCGATGACCCAGTTGGTCATAAACCCGCCGTAGCTGCCGCCGGCCACGCCCAGGCGATCGCCGTCCAGATCCGGGTAACGCTGGATGCATTCGTCGGTAAAGCGCATGATATCAGAGTAATCCACATCGCCGAACCGGCCCACGATATAGGCAAAATCATTGTCGCCGCCGTCGGAGCCTCTGGGATTGCAGTAAATCACAAAGAAGCCCCGGTTGGCCCAGCACTGCATCTCATGGTAAAACACACTGCCGTAGGCACACTTATGGCCGCCATGGATGGTCAGCACACCAGGATACTTTTTCCCGGGCTCGTAGCCTACCGGCCGCATCACATAGCCTTCCAGCGTCACGCCGTCGTTTTCAAAGCTGATCCGCTCCGGTGTGGAAAGGGTCCGCTCATCCACAACCCAGTCATTAAAGGAGGTCAGCTTTTCTTCCTTGCCCTCCTTCAGGGAATACAGCTCGTCAATATGATCCCCCCGCATGGCGATCATGAGAATCTCGTCATCAAAGACCACAAACTCATCCACTGTACCAGGTTCCGTGGTCACCTGTCTCAGCTCGCCGGTCAAAGCGGCATGGTAGAGGTGGGCATCGCCACCCCGGGTGCTCTGATAATAGATACCGTGATCCGCCGCCGCCATGCGCTCGTTGATTCCCAGATGGCAGTCGGAACCGACACTGTTGGAAGCGCTGTACTCATTTTTCGCAAATACCTTGCCGCAGCCCGCAGCCTCATCATAGCGGAAAAACACCGGATTTTCCTCGGGATAGCCGTACCGCTTTCCATCAGAAGCGGAGTAAACCAGCTCCCCATCCAGATAGCCGGCATAGCGGATCCGCAGCTGATCATCAGGAAGAATCTGCCGACTTTCCTTTTTCTCTACATCAAAAATGTCCAGGCCGTTAAGGAAGGTCCTGCGGTTCTGAGAGCCATAGTGCTTCCCCACATAGGCTACCTTATCCCCACAGACAGAATAGAATTCAATATCCTCGTCCCCGTCGCTGATGGGCGTAAGGGAAGCGTCATTCGCATCATACAGATACAGCCGCTGCCGGGTCTTGTTGATATAGCCGCGGCCATTCCAGTGGAAGGGCAGCTCATCATAGACAAGGTAGCTTTTCTGTCTCTCCGCCTCCTCGGCAAGAGCGGCGTCATCCGGGCAGTTCATATGATAGTTGGCCAGCACGGCGTAGCGGTGGCCATCGATGCGCTGCATGGAAAACACCTTCATAGGAATAACAAAGCGCTCCTGCTCCTCCGTTCCGTCAAGACGGATGGAATAATAGCAGGAAAACTCCTTGCCGTCCCGGGCGGGATACGGGTGCTTGCCTACCCCTACCAGCAGCGTTTCATTATCTGCCCATACAACAGATTTGATATCCCCGCGCCGGGTAGCCTGCCGTACCGCCCGGGTTTCACGGTCAAATACGTACACATCCGCATGATAGCCATTATCCTGATAGCTGCCCTGGCTGACAATAAAGGCCACGTTTTTCTTATCAGGGGACGGCGTCAGCCGGGAGGGGAAGCGATAATCAAGAAAGTCGCTCAATTCCAAAGTTTTTTTCATGAAACCTGCCTCCAAATCAGTCAATACGAGGGCACAGGGTGAAAAGCTGCCCGGACGCAAGCAATTCGCCCGGGCAGCCTGGCGGCGCAGGCCTGCCCGCCCAGGGCTCCCTGCGGGAGCGGCCGAAGGAAGGAACACGGCCTTACCTGGAGTACCTGCACTGACAGGGCTTTGCTTTCCACCCTGTGCCCAAAGTGAGAGGGATGGGTTATGCCAGCTTCAGCAGCTTTTTAATGTTGCCGCACAGCAGCTTTTCCTTGCGCTCGGCGGAAACATCCATTTTCAGCAGGGGCTCCAGATTCTCCGCGAACCGATGGGTACGCAGGGGGTTGGCATCCGTGCCGAACATAATGCGGTCATCGCTGCGCATGAATTCATAAATAGCGGGCCCCAGCTGAGGGAAGAGATTCAGCCACTGGGAGAACACAATGGTCGTATCCATGTACACATTGGGGTGCTTGGCCACCATGATGGGATCCAGGGTAAAGGGATTGCCATGGGCAATAATAAACTTGGCATTGGGGTAGCGGATGGCCAGGCTGTCGATGGGAGTGGAGTCACTGTACTCCAGACGGGCGGTACGGGAGTAGATGGGGCCCGTGTGGATCAGGATAGGCAGATCCAGCTCGGCACAGGTCTCAATAACAGGTCCCACCCGGGGATCCAAAAGAGAGAAGTTCTGCAGGGGGGGATGGAGCTTCAGGCCCCGCAGGCCCCACTCCTCCACAGCCCGGCGCAGCTCGTCGCAGGCGCCCTCCTCAGTGGGCACCACGCAGGCGTAGCCCATCAGGCGGTCAGGATATTCCTTTACCAGCTTGCCCACAAACGCGTTGTCGGAGTAGCCCAGATCCTCGCTGCCGGGGACAATGGGGTGGACAATGGCCATATCAATGTTGTTGGCATCCATTGCCTTCAGGAAATCCTTAACCTGGCCCTTTCCCTCACGGATATGAGTATGGGAATCAATAATCATAACGATAACCTCCTGTTATTGTTTTTCTTCTTTTGCCAGCTTTGCCAAATAATACAGGAATGCCGCACAAGACATCTCGTTCTCGCGCATACCCTTAATGGTCATCCATTCGTCGGGAGCATGGATACGTCCCGACTGGCCCAGGCCATAGGACACATAGGCCACACCCGCTTTCTCCGTAAACAGATAGGCGGGGCCAGTTCCGGGAAAGATGGGCCAGGGGGACCCATCCGGATAACCGGAATGGTCCATAGCCTCAATACAGGCGCGGGCGGCCAGGCACTCCGGGTCGTCCTTTGACCAGGGAGTTCCTTGTCGCTGCGTAATTTTCACATCGTCAAATCCAAATTTTTCAAGGTGCCGCTGAATTCGCTCCAGCATGACAGAAGCCTTCATGGGAGGCACCAGGCGCACGTCGATTTTGGCAAAGGCCTTATGGGGCAGCACCGTCTTGGTGGCCGGTCCCGTATAGCCCGCCCAAATTCCGTCAATATTCAGGGTGGGTTTCCAAAGCAGATTCCGAAGAGCCTCGCCGCCGTGAAGATCCTTCATGAACTTATCAGCGGTCAGCCGGTCCTTCAGGTACATCTCCTCGTCAAATACATCGATCATCCGCTGGGTAAGGGCCTCATCCGCCGGGGACAGCTCCTGAAGATCATCATAAAAGCCGTCAATCAAGATGTTGTCGTCCTTATCGCGCATGGACGCCAATGCGTTTACCAGCCGCCAGACAGGGCTGGAAACCCAGGCCGCGTTCATGCTGTGGAGATCCACGTCCTTGGGACCGCCCCATTTGCCGCCGGTGACCTCAATGTCCAGATAGAGAACCCCTTTGTTCCCCAAAATGGTAAAGGGGCGTCCCTTTTCATCCTGGCGCGTCCCGTTGAGGAACACGCCTTCCGAAGCCTTGAGCTCGTCCAGGTGCTTGTCCACCCAGCCGATCATGCTCTCGCTTCCCATCTCCTCCTCGCCTTCCACCACAAAGGTGATGTTGACCGGGAGGCTGCCCAGCACCTGCTTGATGGCGTCCACCGCATTCAGGAAACACACCAGAGGCGCTTTGGAATTGGCCACGCCCCGGGCAATCATGCATTCACCATACTGGGCATAGTTCTTGATAACACCTTCAAAAGGCGGCACTGACCAGGCATCCAGAGGCTCAGGAGGCTGGCAGTCGTACATGCCATACATAAAAATGGTGGGTGCGTCAGGCTCATCGGACTTCAGCGTTCCCATTACAACGGGGCTCTTGACATACCGTTCCAGATGCACGTCCGTACAGCCGATTTCCGTGAGCAAATCCATTACCTTCTGGGCGCACTCCTCAATGCCCTCGCCGGTGCCGGCGATACTGGGCTGGCGCACCAGCTTAAGGATGCGGCCGATATGCTCGTTTTGATCATGGGGCTTATCATAATAGGAATTGATGACCCTATATACCTGCTCCAGCCATTCCTGCTGTGCCATAGATACTCCTCCTTCACTTCCGGGCCATAGTAGATCCGGTTCTTATATCAGGCGGCGCTGCTTCAGCGTCCGCCTTCTCCACGAAGATGGCAGGCCACAAAGTGGCCGGGCCCCACCTCCCGCAGCAGCGGCTCCTCCTGGGCGCATCTCTCGGTAGCATAGGGGCAGCGCACACAGAAGCGGCAGCCCTTGGGCGGGTCCTTGGGGCTGGGCAGCTCACCGGACAAAATGATCCGTTCCCGCTTTACCGTAGGATCGGGAATGGGAATTGCCGAAAGCAGCGCGTTGGTATAGGGGTGGCAGGCATTTTCAAAAATGGACTCAGAGGGAGCCAGCTCCATCACTTTGCCCAGGTACATAACACACACACGATCTGAAGTATGCCGCACCACGTTCAGAGCATGGGAAATAAAGAGATAGGTAAGATTAAATTCCTTTTGCAGCCGGTTGAGCAGATTCAGGATCTGGGACTGGATAGATACGTCCAGAGCGGATACCGGCTCGTCGCACAGGATCAGCTTGGGCTTCATCACCAGGGCTCTGGCAATGCTGACCCGCTGGCGCTGACCGCCTGAAAACTCATGAGGATACCGGTCATAATAAGCTTCCGGCAGGTTGACCACGTCAAACACCTGCAAAACCCGTTTCCGCAGTTCCGCCTTGTCCTTGACGCCGGCCACGATCAGAGGTTCACTGACGATTTCTCCAATGGTCATGCGGGGATCCAGGGAGGAATACGGGTCCTGGAAAATAATCTGCAGCTCGCTGCGAAGGCTCCGCAGCTCCTTGGGAGAAAGCTTCAGGATATCCCGCCCCTCAAAACGGATGGCGCCTGAGGTGGGATGGTTGATCCGCATGATCGTCCGTGCCAGGGTGGATTTGCCGCAACCGGACTCTCCCACCAGTCCCAGTGTTTCTCCCTGGTTGACGGTCAGGCTCACATCATCCACCGCATGCACATATCCCTGCAGCCGGGAAAGCGCGCCGCCGTAGACGGGGAAATACATTTTCAGATGTTCAATCTCCAGCAGGGGCTGGGAACGCACTACATCTTGACTCATACAGATTCCTCCTGGGCCACGGTCCCTTGGCTTATCAGATGGCAGGCCACTCTGCGGCCCTCTACGGTAACCAGCGGGGGCTCCTTCTCCTTACAAATTCCCATGCAGTTCGGGCAGCGGGTATGGAACCGGCAGCCGCTGGGAACATTGGAGGGCGCGGGCACCTGTCCGGTGATAATATCCAGCTCGCCCTGCTTTTGGTCGATCCGGGGAATGCACCGCAAAAGTCCCCGGGTGTAGGGATGCAGGGGATTGGCAAAAAGGTCCTTGCAGGGCGCTTCCTCAACGATCTTGCCCGCATACATGACAATGACCCGCTGCGCGATTTCCGCCACAACACCCAGATCATGGGTAATAAATATGACGGTCATGCCCCGTTCCTCTTTCGCTTTGCGAATAATATCCAGGATCTGGGCCTGAATCGTCACGTCCAAAGCGGTGGTAGGTTCGTCCGCAATCAGCAGCTGGGGATTGCAGGACAGCGCCATAGCAATCATCACCCGCTGCCGCATACCGCCGGAAAGCTGATGGGGATAGGAGGCGGCACAGCGGGCAGGATCAGGAACGCCCACCATCGCCAGCATTTCTATCGCTTTCTTCCAGGCGTCTTTTTTCTCGTAGTTATCATGGATGCGGAGCGCCTCGGAGATCTGAGCGCCGATCTTATGGATCGGATTCAGGGCGGTCATGGGCTCCTGGAAGATCATGGAGATATTCTTTCCCCGGATCTTCCCCATCTGCTTGTTGTTTTTTCCTAGAATATTCTGGCCCTCAAAAAGGATCTGTCCGCCGGCGTATCTGCCGGGAGGCGTTGCCACCAGCTGCATGATGGACAGCGAGGTCACACTTTTCCCGCACCCGGATTCGCCGACAATACAAAGGACCTCTCCGCGCTCGACGTCAAAGCTCACGCCGTCCACAGCGGTATTTTCTTTGCCATCGTTTTTGAAAACGACGCGCAGATCTTTTACTTCCAAAATCTTATTCACAAAGCAGCGCTCCTTCTATCAGCACCGGAGACGCCGCCGCCAGGCGGCGTCTCCGGGGTAGGGATTGTCGATGGGGCAGTTTAGTTCACAGACATCTCGTAAGCCAGCATATACTGATAATCGTTGGGGGACCAGTTCAGCCGGTTGCTGATGCCGTAGATGGAATGCTGGCGGAACAGATACAGATAGGGGGGATCTTCCACCAGCTTGCGCTGGAACTCCTCATACAGGGGAGCCTTCTCCTCCAGGTCGGTGGTAGCAAGGATCTCGTCCACCAGCTCGTCATAGCCGGGGATAGCGTTGTAGGATGTCATGCCGGTGGAATGGACAATACCGGTCAGCCAGCTTTCCACCAGGCTGGGCTTGGAGGCCCAGCTCCACAGGAAGGTACCTTCCGCCTTCTGAGAATCCTGGCCATTGATGAGGATATTGCGGAGGGCGCTGTACTCCACAGGCACCACTTCCATGTGGATGCCAACCTCCTCCAGATAGGAGGCAACAGCCTGGGTCACTTCCAGGGACTTGGCCATCAAACCGTCAGAAACCTGGCACTTGACGGAGAAGCCATCAGGATAACCAGCCTCGGCCAGCAGCTCCTTGGCCTTTTCGGGATTATACTCGAAGCCTTCAATGGAGGGATCATAGTTGGGGAAGTCGCTGCGGTACCAGGTAGCAGTGGGGGTGGCAAAGCCGCCCATGATGCTCTCAACAATGGCGTCCACGTCCACCGCATAGTTCATGGCCTGGCGCACCCGGGCATCCTGGAGCTCAGGAGCAGGAGACCAATCCAGGGTGTTGAAGGCAATGTAGCAGACACGGCGGGTCACGTCCTGGTCAATGTGGACGGTATTCTGAGACTCCAGCATGGGAACATCCTCAAAGTTCACATCGTAAATGATGTCCACATTGCCTGCCAGCAGCTCCGCCACGCGGGTAGCGGCCTCAGGAATGGTCTTGATGATATACTTGTCCACCTGGGGCTCGCCGCGCCAATATTCCTTATTGGCAACCAGGGTCACCTGCTGATCCGCTTCCCAGGACTCCAGGATATAGGGGCCGGTACCACAGATATCATAGCTGTTAGCCTCCTCGCCGATCTCCTCGCTGTGCTTGGGGGCCAGCATACCGGTATCACACATGTGCTCCGGCAGCATGGGATCGGGACTGCTGAGCACGATCTTTACCGTGTACTCGTCCACAGCTTCACCATGATCATAATACTTTACATACTCGTATGCCTGACGGGGATACTCGGTGGACGCTGCACGGTCCAGGTTATAGATGACTGCTTCCGCGTTAAAGGGCTCGCCATTGGTAAAGGAGATGCCCTCCTCCAGGTGGAACAGCCACTCTGTGTCGGAAACCTGCTCCCAGCTCTTGGCCAGCAGAGGAATCAGCTTGTCATCGTTATCAAAGGTAGTAAGACTTTCGCAGATATTCCGGGTAATATTGGCGCCAATATCGCCGGAGGCACGGTGGGGATCCATCGTATTGGTATCAGCAGACTGCGCCATAACCACTACTTTTTCACCGCTGTCCCCAGTATCGGCATCGCCGCCCTGATTTCCGGAGGGCGCATTGTTGCCTGTGTTGGAATTGTTGCCTCCGCAACCAGCCAGCAGGGAGAATGCCATTACGCAAGCAAGCGCCAGTGCAAGAAGAGACTTCTTTCGAAATTTCATGGGGTATCCTCCTTCTAGATATAATTTTTGTGTAAACAGCCGCTCAGGCCGCTGTTTCCCAAGTAAAATGCGCGCCGGTCCGGAGGCGCTTGGACACCCACCTGCGGTCCGGTTTTCTTTTCCTCGCCGTTCTCCCCCAATAGGACAGAGTTAATCGCTGCCCCGCAGCCGGGGATCCCGGACATCCCGGATCCAGTCGCCCACAAAGTTAATGGACAAGCAGACCAGGAAGATAAACAGGCCGGGGATGGCCGTCAGCCACCATGCATTGAATATATACTGCCGGCCGGTGGCAACCATCCCGCCCCAGGTAGCAATGGAGGGCGGAACGCCCAGCCCCAGGAACGTCAGGGACGCTTCAGACAAAATAGCGCCTGCCATTTCCAGCGTTCCCTGCACAATGGCATTGTCGATGACATTGGGTAAAATATGCTTGAAAATAATGCGCCAATGGGAGCATCCTTCCGTATGTGCCGCTATGACAAACTCCCGCTCCCGAAGGGATAAGGTCTGGGCGCGTATCGTTCGGGTATATGGCACCCAGCCGGTAATACCCAGCACGATGATGACATTGGTAAGGCTGCTGCCCAGCACCGCCATCAGGCACAAGGCCATGAATATGAAGGGGAAGGCCAGCATGACGTCCACAAGGCGCATGATTACCGTATCCACCTTACCGCCGAAATATCCTGAAATCAGGCCCAGCGTGGTACCGATAATCAGGGACACCACCACCGCCATTATGCCTACGATCAGGGAAACCCGGGATCCGTAGAGCAGCCGGCTGAGAATATCACGGCCCATCTCATCGGTACCGAGAATATGCTCCACGGTGCCGCCGTCCTCCCAACAGGGAGGTGTGAGGCGCATGGTAATGTCCTTGTCGTCCATGCCATAGGGCGCCAGCAGAGGGGCAAAAATGGCACAGATAATCCAGATCACCACGACGATCAGACCGATCTTTGCCGTCAGCGTGCTCTTTTTCAGGACCGCCAGCCCTTTGAATTTCTCACCTATTTTCTTCATCGATCACACCTCCCCATCAGTTGTATCGAATGCGGGGATCGATTACTGTATAGAGCATATCAGTAATGAAATTGACCAGCGCAAATACAACCGCCATCGTCAGGCTGCATGCCTGTACCAGGGGATAGTCATACGTCAGGATGGCATTGACCATCATTCTGCCGATGCCAGGCCAGGCAAAAATGGATTCCACCACCACGGAGCCGCCCAGCAGATGTCCGATCTGCAGGCCCAGCATGGTAACAACAGCCAGCATGGCGTTGCGCAGACCATGGTGAAGGATAACCTTCTTTTCATATACGCCCTTGGCCCGGGCGGTGGTCATATAGTCCTGCCGAATAACCTCCAGCATGGAAGAACGGGTAAACCGGGTAATGCTGGCGCAAAGGCCGGCCGCTAATGTAATGGCCGGCATGATCAGCTGATTGGGTTGTCCATATCCTGACGGTGGAAGCACTTTCCAGAAAACGGAAAACAGCAGCACCAGCAGCAGCCCCAGCCAGAAGGAGGGCAGGGAACGTCCCGCAATGGACAACGTGGTAACAATATTGTCCAAAAAGGTGTTCCGCTTGACAGCCGCAATCACGCCAAACAAAATCGCCAGAGGGACAGCGATCACAACCGCTACGCCAGCCAGCAGCAGCGTAGCCGGTAAATGTTCAAAAATCAAATCCGTAACCGGGCGGTTATAGTAATAGGAACTGCCGAAATCACCGGTTACGATACCGCGCATATAATCGATATACTGTACATAGACAGGTTTATCCAATCCCAGTGCAGCCTTTATGTTCTCAATATCCTCGTAGCTTCCCTCCGGGCTAACCAGCAGCTTGGTGGGGTCACCAATACACCGCATCAGCACAAACACCAGGGTGACAACCAAAAACAGCACAAGAATTGTCTGCAGCAAGCGTTTTATAATGTAGCGTAGCATAAATCGTGTCCCTTCCTGGAATCAAACCATTTTCTTTACCTTCCTTGATGAAACCGCTTCTCTTGTAATGCCTGCCCCATACTATCTTTTTTTCTGTCCGGCATCCCTCTGGGGATGCCGGACAGAAAACATTTCCGCTTACCAGTTACTCGTTGACAATATGCTCCGCATTGGCCTTGTTCGCCATAATGTATGCGTAATCGCCGGGATGCACCTTCGTCATTGTGCCGCGGATCATCAGGAATACCGTTTCATCGCAGGGCGCCAGCATCTCTTCCACCACTTCCATGGTCAGCGGATTGACGATCTTCGCAATAACCGTGCCCTTGGGTACGGACTTGTTGAGCATCTCAGGGCCGCACATGGGGTAGAACATACCGCCCTTCTTGGGTCTGGTCAGAGGCCGCTCTACGCACAGATACTGATCACGGGGCAGCTCCAGCTCGCCGGGATACATGCCCAGCTTCTTCATAACATTGAAATTACCCCGGACGCTGGTGGCAACAATGTCCACCGGCAGATTCATTCCGGTGCCCACTTCGGCAACGATAGCAGGCTTGCCCAGGCTGATCATATAATCTGTAAGGGTACCGGCATATGCCGCGGCGGGGCCGGCCGGAGGACCATCGTACACATAGGTCAGGCCGTAGGCAAAGCCCAGCTCACGGATGGTCTTGCCCAGCTCGCCTTCCGCGCGGTTAATGAGGACATAGTTGATAGCGGTGCCATAGCCGCCGCCATGCCAGTCGATCAGGCAGTCAACATCCTTGCAGATGGAGGCAACCGCCGCAGCACACTGCTCCGTAAACCATCCCTTAGGATTTCCCGGATAGGAACGATTCATGTTATAGCAATCAACAGGAGTATTGCGGGAATCCCATTCAAAGCCCACGGGGTTGGCGCAGGGGACGGCCACAATGGTACCGGACAGCTTTTCCAGATCCACCTGATCCAGGGTCTGGCGAATGCAGTCAAAGCCCGTGGTAGCGTCACCGTGAGAAAGGGCGTTCATGAAAAGGACGGGACCTTCCTTGGCTCCGTTCAGGATATGAACGGGAATGGCAAGATCCAGGCCATTGGCCATGGTGGTAACAGGGATCGTCCCATAGACCCTCTGCTTCGGCTGGGCGGTGATACCCGCGATGGTGACAGTAGGCATTGCAATTTCCTCCTTCAACGTGTGGTATATTTTGTAAAGTTTCCACTTTGCAACCGGTGTAAAAGTTGGCTGCGGTGCCTCTTCCTCTTCCGCCCTTGTCATTGGAAAATCCAATAATATAGGTTAAAAGAAAGAGTGGCCTGCAAAATTATTAGCTGTTTCTAGTGGTGCCCACTATATCACCCCCATTTGTTTTTGTCAAGTATGCCATAGTAAAGTCCTATTTGAGTTCTTGCTATTTTTATTTATTAGACAAATTTTAGGCATAAATTTTGTTATTGCTAGACAATATATGAAAATATTTTGCAATATGCGTTTTATTCCATTGAAAATCAAAATTATAATTATTAGATGATTTATGATACACCCTCATATTGCCCTTTGGAATAATACCGGATTTTAAAAAAAGTATTATTGCATATTGCAATAGCAGAACAATGCGTATATAATGGTCTCAAGAATTTATGGAACAGGAGGAAACAGCTTGAATTCAGATGTATTGCGGTATGTCGTCACTGTGGCCCAGGAGCGCAGCTTCACCAGGGCAGCCCAGCAGCTGTATATCTCCCAGCCGACTTTGAGTCAGCGTATCCAGGCACTGGAGAACAACCTGGGGGTCCAGCTGTTTGACAGAAAAACAAACCCGGTCTCCCTTACCTATGCCGGTAAGCTCTACGTGGCATGGGCCCAGGACGCTCTGCTCTCAGAATCCCAGATCCGACGGAATCTATCCGCCGTGGTAAGCGAAGGAAAGTCTCATCTCTATATTGGTATTTCTCCCCACAGGAGCACCTTCATGCTGCCGTATATCACCGCCAAGATGTCTCAGGAATTTCCGGACTGCCAGCTGCACATTGTGGAGAGATACGTCTCTGACCTAAACCAGAGGATGGAAAAAAAGGAACTGGATCTGATGGTCAACGACGTAGCGCCGGACACTGTGCGCTATCAAAGCGTGTTTATCAATTCTGAGCGGATTCTTTTGGCTGTTCCCTCCTCCTATCAGGTAGAGGGATTTTCCCAGAAGGACGGCGATGATTTTCCCTCCATCAACCTGCTCCATGTCCGGGACAAGCCCTTCATCACCCTCAGCCCCAATTCCTATATGGGGCACTCTGTCCGCACACTGTGTGAAATGGAAGAGTTCTCTCCCACCTACGGTTTTGAGTGCGACAGAGTGGAACTGGCTCAGATGATGGTCAGCCGCGGCCTGGGGATCACTCTGCTGCCCGAGCTGTTCGTCAAGTTGGGCCCCCCTGTTCCCAACATTGACTATTTCTGCATTGCCAAGTCGGATCCCCGGCGGGATGTCTGCATTATCTACCAAAAGGAAACCTGTCTTACCGAGCCCGCCGTGCGCTTTATCGAGCTCATGCAGGAACAATTTGGCCAGCATTGATGCCGGCCTTTCCGCCCCTTTTTTAGCCGCCAGGGGCTATACACTATCAGCGATTCCAAAATTTTATATAATATCAGGAGGTTATTGCGATGTCCGAGGTAACGATTCAGGGCCACAAGGTCGCCAGCTGTACCCGCGCATACTTCACCTTACCGGTATGCCGTATGGCCAGCGGCCTTCAGATGGAAATCCCGGTTCACGTCATCAACGGAGCCAAGCCCGGCCCCACGCTGATGCTGACCGCGCTGTCCCACGGAGACGCTCCCACCGGGCTGGAGGTAATTCGTCAGGTACTGGAAACTGTGGATATGGATCAGCTCAGCGGCACCATTGTGGCTGTCCCCTGCCAGAATCCTGTCGCCTTTGAATGGAACCGTCGGAACACGCCGCTGGATTCCTATAATATGAACCGCACCTATCCCGGCAATCTGAAGGGTTGGTTTACCGAGCAGCTGGCGGCTACCATTTCCCCCCTGTGTGACGAGGCCGATTACCTGATTGACTGGCATGGCGGCGAATTCGGCTGCGCCATCAATTATGTCCTTCTCAAGCTCAACGGCGGCGACTATGTAGACGAAGGCGTTGAAATGGGAAAGGCCTATGGCCTTGAATATATGTATGGCGGCAAGCCTGCGGGAGCGCTCAGCTCCTATGCCGGCAGTCTTACCGACTATATGCTGAGCCTGGGTAAGCCCGCCATTATTGCAGAGGTGGGTCATGGCATGCACCTGACGTTTGATCAGAACGCCCTGTCGGTTCAGGGTGTATTCAACGTCCTCAAGTACATCGGCGCCTATCCCGGCCAGCCCATCCTGCCCAAAAAGCAGTATTTCCTGCAGGACCGGCCTCTTCTGCGGCCCCGTAA
Organism: Oscillospiraceae bacterium; assembly: GCA_017887695.1. Lineage (GTDB taxonomy): Bacteria > Bacillota > Clostridia > Oscillospirales > Oscillospiraceae > Pelethomonas. Next base: position 13,815 of record JAGHHM010000154.1, read on the forward strand.
CGGCGGTATGTTCTATCCTGAGTGCGGCCCGGAGCTGCTGAACAAGGTAGTACCCAAGGGAACCCTGATGGCTACGATCCGCAACCCCCTCTCCCTGGAGGTTATCGAGCAGATGTATGCCCCCTGTGAAGAGACGGTATTTCTCATGATGCGCGGCATGATGAGCGCAGTAAATCCCGGCGGCTACGCTTACATCCTCGGCGAGCGCAAGACTGCCAAGGTGTTTGAAAACGAATGATTACCCCTTCATCCCTTACCACCCACTGACGATAAACTGCGGAGGATATTGGAATGCTTTATACCTTTTCCAACACGAATGACGCCCTGAAACGCGCTAAGGAAATCCTTTATGAAAGCCGGATCTATGACGGCCTGCTGGATCTTATGAAATGGGACATGAGCGCCTATATGCCCCCTTCCGGCCGGGAATGGCGGGTGGAATCCAGCACCTATATGTCCAAAAAGCAGGCGGAGCTCTTTACCACCGACGAGAGCCATGCCCTGGCAGAGTACCTCCACGGCGTGGACAGAAGCAAGCTGGACACTGACCTGGACCGGGGCGTAGTCCGGAGATTCCTGCATATTTTTGACCGCAGCACCAAGCTGCCTCTCTCCCTCCAGGAGGAGATTTCCGACTCCCACTTCCGCTGCGACGCCGCATGGCACGCTGCCCGGAGCGCCAAGGATTACCAGATCTGGCGCCCCGCCCTGGAGGAGTACTTTGAGCTCAAATACAAGGCGGCCCAGTTTATTGATCCCAACAAGCACCCCCTGGAAGTCATTATGAACACCTATGACGAAGATCTCACCGTAGAGGAGTGCGGCAAGCTCCTGGGCGAGCTCAAGCGGGGTGTCAGCGAGATCATGTTTAAGGTCGTCCCCGCCTGCCAGGATATTGACGATTCCATCCTGGACACCTTCTATGAGAGCGTGGCGGACGTGGACGCGCTGATCCAGTATCAGGATCACCGCTTTGGCTATACCGCCGACAAGGCCAGCTTTGCCAAGATCGTCCACGCCTGGAGCGGCACCGTGGGTCCCCGGGATTCCCGTGTAACCACCTCCCTGGGTAACCCCGGTCTGGACAACCTGTTTACCGGCGCCCACGAGATGGGCCATTCCCTGTACACCATCGGCTCCTCTGACGAGGTGGTCAAGGCCGGTATCTGGGGCGGCATGAAGGGCAGCGCCCAGGAGTCCCAGAGCCGGTTCTATGAAAACATCATCTGCCGCTCCCCGGAATATTGGGAGTACTTCTATCCCTTCGTCCAGGAGCGTTTTCCCAAGCTGCGCAGCGTTGATAAGGACACCTTCCTGCGGGCGGCACTGAAGGTCAAGCCCTCCTTCAAGCGCACCTCGGCGGACGAGCTGACATACAGCATCCACCCCGTTATTCGCTTTGAGCTGGAGCGGGATATGTTTGACCGGAAGCTGGACTTCAAGGACCTCTCCCGTGTGTGGAACGACAAGTATGAAGAGTCCCTGGGCATCCGGCCTGCCAACGACCTGGAGGGTTGCCTGCAGGATATCCACTGGACAGAGGATTTCGGCAAGTTCCAGTCCTATCCCATGGGCAATATTTTTGACGGTGCCCTGCTCAAGCGGGTCCTGGTGGAGATCCCCGACTTCTATACCCAGGTCTCTCAGGGCCGCTTTGAAGATATTCACACCTGGTTCGGGAAGAATATTCACCAATACGGCTTTACCTACCCCACCATGGATCTGATGCGGCGGGCTACCGGCGGAGAGATCGAAAGTAAGTATTTCCTGGATTATATCCGCAATAAGTACTACACCCTGTACGGTGTGAAAGACTAAATCCTTCCAAAACAAAAGGGCCTCCCTAAGGGAGGCCCTTTTGCTGTGTCGCTGCCCTCTGCTGTGCCCTTTTTGCACATCCGGCAGGCCACCACCCTGCTGTCTCCGGGACCAAACCCGATACAGCGGACCGCCGCGGCCTCCGGACACGCCGCTCTCCCCTTCCAGCGGTGACCCCGGCATACGCCGGCCTTTTCCAGCCGGCTTTTACTTTAAGTGGGATTGTCCCCTTTTCTCCTCCTTGTTCCGGGTGGGAAACAGGCCGCATGGTGGTTTTTTATTGACTATTTTGCCGGATGCGGTATAATAATGCAGGCTTATTTCCCTTCCCTGTGATCGGGGAATCGTTCTCCCCCACTCCTGATAAAAAGGTTGTGACATATTTGGAAACCAATCGCACCTGCTTTCGCGCCGGAATTCGTGACGGCATTCCCATTGCCCTGGGCTACTTTGCGGTGGCCTTCACCTTAGGCATTGCCGCCCGGAACGCCGGCTTTACCGCCTTCCAGGCCTTCGTGGAGAGCCTGACCAACAACGCCTCTGCCGGGGAATACGCCGTATTCTCCCTGGTGGCCGCCGGGGCGGGGCTGTGGGAGGTGGCTATCATGACTCTGGTGGCCAACGCCCGGTACCTTCTCATGTCCTGCTCCCTGAGCCAGAAGCTCTCCCCCGACACCCCCCTGCGCCACCGGATGCTGATCGCTTTCGATGTTACCGATGAGATTTTTGGTATTTCCATCGCCGTACCGGGGCGGCTGAACCCCTGGTACACCTACGGGGCCATGGCGGTGGCCATCCCCGGCTGGAGCGTAGGCACCTGTCTGGGCGTCATTATGGGCAACGTATTGCCTTTGCGGCTGGTCAGCGCCCTGAGCGTAGGCCTTTACGGTATGTTTATCGCCATTATCGTGCCCCCCTCCCGCCGAAGCAAAATCGTGGGAGGCCTGGTGCTGCTGAGCTTTGCCCTCAGCTACGCCGCCGCCCGGTGGGAGGCCCTGGCGGGCCTCTCCTCCGGCGTAAAAACCATTATCCTCACCGTGGTGATCTCTTTGGCGGCGGCCCTGCTGTTCCCGGTAAAGGATGAGGAAACGGAGGAGGCTGCTTCATGAATATCTGGCTTTACATTCTGGTGTCTGCGGCGGTGTCCTACCTGATCCGGGTAACGCCTCTGGTGCTGATCCGCCGGGAGATCCGCAGCCGCACCCTGCGGTCCTTCCTCTACTATGTCCCCTATGTCACCCTGGCGGTAATGACCTTTCCCGCCATTGTGGACGCTACCCAGAGTCCCCTGGCGGGGCTGCTGGCTCTAATCGCCGGGTGCCTGCTCTCCTGGTTTGGCGGAAGCCTTTTCCAGGTGGCCATTGTGTGCTGCCTGGTGGTGCTGGCGGCGGAATGGTTCCTGATCTGATTTGTCCAAGGAGGTTATGCTTGTGAAATACGCGCTTTTGGTTATTGATATGCAAAACGGGTTTCTCAACCCGGAATCCTCGTTATGCATCCGGGGCGCCCGGGCCACGGTCCCTGCCTGCGCCCGTCTGATCGCCGGCTGCCGGGCGGCAGGGGTGCCGGTTATCTTCATCAACCGCACCTACCGCGCCGACGGCAGCGATGTGGAAAGCACCCGCTATCAGGTCTGGCTTCAGGGCGGAAAACCCCTGACTCCCGGCAGCAGCGGCCCCATTTCTGTGGAAAACCCGCCGGAATTTGGCCGTCAGGCCGGGGATTATGAGATTATCAAGCCCCGGTACTCCGCCTTTTTCCACACCCAGCTGGATCTGCTGCTTCGCCGCCTGGGCGTGGACACGGTGCTGCTCTCCGGCACCACCACTCCCAACTGCATCCGCACCTCCTGCTACGACGCCATTTCTCCGGATTACCATGTGGTGGTCCTTGCCGACTGCTGCTCCTCCAACACCGAGGAGATCCAGGCAGCCAACCTCCGGGACATGGCCAACGTGGGCGCGGAAATCCGGGAGAGCGAGGATTTTCTGGAGCAGCTTGCCGACGAGGCAGTGCCCCTGGTGATCCGGCCCGCCCGGCCGGAGGACGCACAGCGCTGCGCCGCCATCGAGGCCGCCTGCTTCCCGCCGGAACAGGCCGCCAGTCTCCAGGCCATGGAGGCACGGATCGCCGCCTATCCCGGCCATGTGCTGCTGGGGGAGCGGAAGGGCCAGGTAGTAGGCTTCTGCATGGGCCCGGCCATTGGCCAGCCCACCATTGAAGATGAGATGTTTGCCGACGTGGGCTGCCACAGCGGGGAAAACCCCTATCAGTCCGTATTCAGCCTGGCGGTCCACCCGGACCTTCAGCGCCGGGGCTATGGCCGGCTGCTGCTGAACGCCCTGATCCAGCAGGCCCGGCGGGAACACCGTCTGGCGGTGACCCTCACCTGCCGGGAACACAAGATTGCTTACTATGAGAGCTTCGGTTTCAAGAACCTGGGCATTGCGGCTTCGGTCCACGGCGGCGTGCCCTGGTACGATATGTACCTTCCTCTGGAGGAGGGTTCCCCGGCGTAAGGGGCAGCGCCATTGGTGCTGTCCGGGAAACAGGGCCACACAGGGCGATCCCCGGCGGAGGAATAACGGTCCTCTCCGGCAGGGGAAACCCTTCTAAGCGAACAGGAAAGAGGAACCTCTTCTGACCAAACAGGAAAAGGGAGGGGACAGAGAATTCTGTCCCCTCCCTTTTTTGCCGCCGCAGCAGGAAGGCGTTTCCGCCGTCCTATTGCTCCGGCTGGGAGGATTTGCTGTTGCCCTCTCGCCGCACCAGTTTTTTTCCTGGCTTGCCGCCCTCCCGGGGCAGTCCCTGGGCAATCATGGGGAAGTCGTTTTCCATGCCGCAGGTAGACTGGACCTCATAGGTCCCGTAGCGGTTGATCACATCGTCCGGCCCATCGGGCCAGCCGGGCTTTCGCTCCGGCGGCTGGGAACGCCGTTTTTCCGCCATAGGTTCTCACCTCCCCCAAAAGTATGCCCCCTTTGCCGCCGGCTTATTCCGCTGCCGGGAGATAGGGCTCCACGGTGGTACCGGTGTAGTACCACTCCAGAATCTGCCGATAATCCATACCATCGGTGGCCAGGACATTGGCCCCGTACTGGCTCATCCCCACACCGTGGCCATAGCCGGTAACGGAAAAGGTCACGGTATCACCATCAAAAGAAATGGTAAAGCAGGCGCTGCGCAGGCCCAGAATGGTCCGCAAACGGCTGCCCTTCACCGTTACGCCCCCCACCGTCAGGCTGGTGACAGTGCCGTTTGACTCCTGCTGGATGTTGGTAAACCAGGTGGAGGGGTCGCCGGTCAGGCTGGCCTCCGGCAGCGCTTCCTGAAGCTTTGCCTTCAGGTCAGAGGCGGAAAAGCTGGCAGTGGAGTGGTAGTTGGGGACGGTGTCCTCATTTTCCGGAGACTCCACGCTCTGGAGATAGGGCAGGCTGCTGGTCCACACGTCGGCAGCGTCCTGGGTAGCTCCCGCCGAGGAGGAGTGGAAGGCCGCCAGAATAGGCCGCCCGTCATACAAAACGCACTCCCCGTCGGTCTCCGCCACCGCCTGGTCAATCTTGGCCTCATAGGCCGCCGCCTGGTCTCCCCAGTTTGCCGCCGCCTCCTGGGCGGTTATATAGGCTTTACAGCAATTGATATCGTCGCAGGCATCCGCCTCCGGATGGTTTGCCGCTCCGCCGTTTTCCATCCGGTAGAGGGTATAGGTCCGGGCGGCCACCGCCTGGGCCTTCAGGGCCTCCAGAGCAAAGGAAGCAGGCATCTCCGCCCGGACAACGCCCTGGAGATAGGTGGCCATGTCCATCTCCTGAAGCTCTCCGTCAATGAGCACCCGCAGCATTTTTCCGGCGTCACGACCGGAGGCGGCGCTGTCCGCCCCGTCCTCCGGCTGCCCGGCATCGTCGGCGCTGTCTGCGGTGTTTGCCGGCGGCTCCTCGTCCTCCGGCCGGTCCGGCCCGCCCCATAGCCAGGCGGTGAAAAAAAGAAGTAACATCAAAACCAGTGAAATTCCCATGTGTTTTCCCATTGGTACACCCTCCCCTTCTCCCCCAGTTTATGAAGCGCTTGTCCAAAAAATGATGACAACGTCTCCAATCAGTGCTATACTGGAGAAGCGGCGCGGCTCTGAGACAAAATTTCCCAGGCAGCGCCGGCTTTGGCGGCCCCTTGGCCGCTTACTTCTCATGAAGAGGTATATGACGCATGAAACATACATTACTGCTGCGGGCCGGTCGGCTGTGGTGTGCCGGTCTGGTGCTGTTTCTCCTGCGGCTGGTCCAGAATATGACCGGCTTTGACCCGGAAACCGGGCTGTCCCTTCCCTCCCTGCCGGGCACGGCCCTGGTGGTATGCCTGGCTTTGCTGGTTGTGTGGGAGCTCCTTCGTATACGGAAGCTGGACAAAACCAAGGCTCCCTTCTCCCGCCGCTTTGCGGCCCCTGACAAAGAGACAGTTTTCCTGGCCGCCGGAAGCCTGCTGCTGGTAGCAGGTGGCCTGCTGATGGCTATGTCCGGCTTTGGCAGCGGCGGCGGCGAGGGCGTGGCGGCCATCGCCGCAGGCGTAACCGGCGCCGTATCCGGCGGCTGCATTCTGATGCTGGGCAAGCAGATGCGCGACGGCGGTGAGGTTACGGTAGGCCCCCTGCTGCCCGCCATGTTCTTCGGAGTATTCCTGGTGCTGGCCATTTATCTGCCGGCAGCGGACGACCCGGTGCTGGCACGGTACTGGCTGCCGGTGCTCTCTTCCGCCATGGCGGCCTACGCCTTTTCCCAGCTGGCAGGCTTCCTTCGGGGCGAGAGCAGCCCCCGGGGCTTTACCCCTGTGGCAAATCTGGCGGTGATATTGTGTCTGGCCTCCCTGGCTGACGGCGGGCTGGGCCAGGCCCTCCTGCTGGGAGGCTGTGCCCTGGTGCTGACGGTATTCCTGCTGCTCCAGCGGGATACGCCCCAGGCGCCGGCCCAAAAGCCGGAGCCGGCGGAAGAGCCGGAGGTATAACAAGCACCGACATTCTGATCGAGCAGCGGCATACGGCGTCCTGCCGAAAGATCGTAATAAAACCACAAGAGCGAGAGGGGAGTACCTCTCGCTCTTGTGGTTATGTTTTGGAAGATTGGATGAAAAGAAGTTATTGTCTCTTGCAAGTATTATGATACCCGGGGGTTGTTACAAAAAACAGCGCAAGATTATTACAAAAGTATTAAATCTCCGGCGCCGCAGCTCCGGTGTCCCCCTTTTTCCCCCGCAGGCCCCGGAAAAAGTCCTCCAGCACCCGGCGGCAGTCTCCCTCCAGGATCCCTCCCACCAGGGCGGGCCGGTTGGGGAAATCCTCCATAAACAAATTCAGCACCCCGCCGCAAGCCCCCATGACATCGTCCCGGGCCCCGTAGTACACCCGGGGGATCCGGGCGTTGAGAATAGCCCCGGCGCACATAGGGCAGGGCTCCAGGGTGACGTACAGGGTGCAGTCGTCCAGCCGCCAGGAGCCCAGGACCTGATTGGCCTGGGCAATGGCCTCCATCTCCGCATGGGAGGAGGTGCGCCGGCGTTCCTCCCGGCGGTTGCGGCCCCGGCCCACGATCCGGCCCTCCCGGACGATGACACAGCCCACAGGCACCTCCCCGGCCGCCGCGGCCTCATGGGCCAGCATCAGGGCCTCCCGCATATATTCCTCGTGCATGGCGCCTCCCTCTCCCCGGCCTCCGCCGGGGATTTTTTCCTCCTCTGGTTATAAAACCAGGCATATTTGTCCAAACTGTTCGTAGACTGGAAATCAAGGAGGGATCTGACATGAAACGCATCTCCCCCATCCGTACCCGCCCCACCGACGGCCCGGCCCTGCTGGAGCTCAAGACAAGCCTGCGGGATACCCAGCAGGCGCTCAGCCACGCCTTTGCGGCCTTTGACTACACCAGCGACCCGGAACTGACGGAATCCTGTATCTTCGAGATCCGGGCTCTCCAGTCCCGGATGAACTATCTGCTGCGGCAGATCAAGGACCTGGAGGCCTGTTCCGCCACCGCCGTTACAGCCCACGCGGGCGGGAGGGGCCGATGGACATGACCACCACCCTGCTGCTGGCAGGGGCAGTCCTTGTACTGCTGCTGATTTCCGCCAAGGTCTTTTCCGCCCCCCTGAAAATCGCCCTGAAGGTACTCTTCAACACCCTGCTGGGCCTGGGGGCCCTGCTGCTGCTCAACGCCGCCGCCCCCCTGACAGGCCTTTCCCTGGGGCTGAATCTGTTCAACGCCCTGGTGGTGGGGATCCTGGGGGTGCCGGGGCTGGGGCTCCTTCTGCTGGTGCAATGGATTTTTACATAAGCTGCCACGGCCTTCCCGCCAGGATCCGGCCGCCCGTTTTCCGGGCTGCCCGGATCCTCTTTTTCGCCGGAAAGGACTCCCCGTATTCCCCTGGACACAGTCTGCAAGTCTGAAATTTTTCTCCAGGGCAGAAAACATACCGACCTTTGGGGAAATCAGCGGGAACCACTATATGTTGATTATAGTCTCCCGTCCCCTGCGCCGCAAGTAGTGTTTTCCCCGGCGCTTCCTTTCCCCTGTTTTCTGCAAAATTTTTGTAACGGACAGGATTCTACAAAATTCCCCGTTCTCCTTGTCCTATACTGACGACAGAGAGCGACAGGGGCCGCCCCTTTCCCCGGAAAGGCGCCCTTTTCCCCCCTCCATCGTTCTTCCGTTCCTGCCCGGCTGGCAGGCAGACGGGCGCCGCCCGTCCCGTGAGTCACCCGCCCGCCAGGTGGCGGGCACAGCGAAAAGGAGTGTCGTTATATGGATTATCAGAAAGAGTACGCCATCCTGGTGGGCCAGGTCGACTGGGCTATTTCCCTGTTGGAGCAGTACAGCTCTGACGATGTGGTGATCCGCAAGGCTGTGGAGCTGCTGACTACCGCCCTTCGGGACGCGGAAGACCGCTACATTGCCCTGTCGTAACGGCGGCCCCGGGCCGCGATGTGTGTTGCTGTGCATAAAAGCCGTACCATTGCAGCAATGGTACGGCTCTTTTTTGTTTCTGGGGATCAGCCCTGGGAAAGGGTGGCTTTGGGCTGGCCCATGACCCGGGTAAAGTCCTCGGCAGACATGGTCTCGTATTCCAGCAGGTAGTCCGCCACCGCTGTCACCTGGGCCCGGTGGGCCTCCAGCATTTCCTGGCAGCGGTGATAGCCCCGGTCAATAATGGCCTTCACCTCGCTGTCGATCTGGGCGGCCACCTCCTCGGAATAGCTCTTGGCCTGAGCCATGGAGCGGCCGATAAACACCTCGTCGTGGCCGGAGTCAAAGCTCACCGCCCCCAGCTTTTCGCTCATGCCGTAGACAGTGACCATCCGCCGGGCCATACTGGTGGCCCGCTGAATGTCGTTGGAGGCGCCGGTGGAAATGTCATCCAGGAACAGCTCCTCCGCCACCCGGCCTCCCAGCAGAGCGGCAATCTCCTCTTCCATGTAGCGCTTGGAGTAGTAACCCTTGTCCTCGGCAGGCAGGGAAATGGTCATGCCGCCGGCCTGGCCCCGGGGGACAATGGTCACCTGATGGACCGGGTCCACGCTCTCCAGGCAGTGGTGCATCACCGCATGGCCCGCCTCGTG
>JAGHHM010000155.1 GCA_017887695.1 Oscillospiraceae bacterium
GGCAGCACGCCCACCTCGGCGGCCAGGGGGCGGATCTCGTTCTTGGCGCGGCCGTCCACACGGTGGCCCTCCAGCAGCCAGGCCTTGACGATCTTCTTCTGGAACTTATAGGTAAACTCCTCCAGGTACTTGTCCATGTCGGGGTACTGCTCCAGATACTTCTCATGCCACTTGTCGATCATGGCGTTCCAGCGGGCTTCCCGGACGTTCTTGTCGTCGGTATCCATGGCGGCCTTGGCCTCGTCCATGAAGTTGGCAACGATGTCGTCGAACAGCTCCTGGTTGAAGTCGGCATGGGGATAATCGAACTTGGGCTTGCCGATCTCGGCGACCATCTGGTTGATGAGGGCAACCTGCTTCTGGTTCTCCTCGTGGGCCATCTGGATGGCGGCAAACATGGTGTCGTTAGGCACCTCGTTGGCGCCGGCCTCGATCATGACCACCTTCTTGCCGGTGGACACCACGGTGACGTCCATATCGGACACCTGGGCCTGCTCCTCGGTGGGGTTCACCACCAGCTTGCCGTCCACCAGGCCCATCTTCACAGCGCCCACAGGGCCGTTCCAGGGGATGTCGGAGATAGCCAGGGCAGCGGAGGTGCCGATGAGGGCAGCGACCTCAGGGGAGCAGTCACGATCCATGCTCATGACGGTAGCCATAATGGCCACATCGTTGCGGAAGTCGCCGGGGAACAGGGGACGAATGGGGCGATCGATGACACGGCTGGTCAGGATGCCCTTCTCGCCGGGACGGCCCTCGCGGCGCATAAAGCTGCCGGGGATGCGGCCCACAGCGTACATTTTCTCTTCAAAGTCAACGCTCAGGGGGAAGAAATCGATGCCATCCCGGGGACGGGGGGCAGCGGTGGCGGTGACGAGAACGGTGGTCTCGCCATAGGTCACCAGCACGGCGGCGTTGGCCAGCTCCGCCAGCTTGCCCACCTCCAGGGTGAGGGGACGGCCTGCCAGGTCCATGGAATACTTGCGGTAGTTGGGGAACTGCTTCTTGGTAATAATCGTGGACATAGTATGGCTCCTTTTCTGTAAAATTTTGTTTCCGGGAGCCGTCCTTTAGCACTTGATTTCAACTCCGGCAAAGATCCGGGGGCAAAATCAACTGCTAAATAGACGTCCGCTCCCGGGCAGGGCAGGGACGCAGGGATCCGTACAGGAAAATGCGGGGAGAAAGATCGCCTTCCTCCCCGCACAATTCACTTACTTACGGATACCCAGCTTGGCGATCAGGGCGCGGTACCGCTCAATGTCCTTCTTGGCCAGATAGTCCAGCAGGCTGCGGCGCTTACCGATCATCTTGTACAGGCCGCGACGGCTGTGGTTATCGTGGGCATGGACCTTCAGGTGCTCGGTGAGCTGATTGATCCGCTCGGTGAGGATAGCCACCTGAACCTCGGGGGATCCGGTGTCAGTGGGATGGGTGCGGTTGGCCTCGATAATGGAGGTCTTCTGATCTTTCTGCATCATGGTTTTGTTCCACCTTTCTAAAAATACTCCGCAGGCTGCGCCGGGGGCAGGTGTCGCCGCCGGGCGAGGCCAGGGAAAAGACGGGAGGGCAGACTTTCCCCTCCGCGTACTTGGTTACTATATCACATACCCTGTCTATTGTAAAGTAAAACTTTGCAAATCATACGCCATTTTCCAGCTTTTTTGCCTCTCAAGGGCAAAAAAATACCGCCCACGGCTGTGGGCGGCGCGCTGGGGACGCAGCAGGGCTCCGCCCCGGCCCGAAGGTTTCCTCCCCTGTCCCAGGCAGACCGCCGCCCGCCGTCCCGACTCCGGCTAGAACGCCGGGGCAGAAGGCTGTGGAACTGTCTGTTCCCGGGGAATACCTCTCCGGATGCGCCGCAATGGCGGATGACCAGCTCAGGGGCCAACGGAAAAAGACCTCAGGCCCCCTTCTGTCGGTCCCGTGAAATCTGCCGCCCATGCCGGTCGGCAGACCGCTAGGTGAATTGTACCACAGCTGTCGCCCGGGGGCAACAGGAAATTTCCGTCACGGGGTGAAAGTTTTTGATCTCACAGCCAGGTAAAAGACGGAAAAATCTTCTCTTTACCCGTCGCCGCAGTCTTTTTGCGCTGTTTCAGTTCTGCCCAGGCACAGGAACGGCCCCGCCGCAGTTTGCGGCGGGGCCTGGAGTTTCCTTTCAGTTTTACCGCTTGTGTGCCCCTCAGGCGGCCACAGTGGTGTATACCTCCGCCCCCAGCTCCTGGTTCCACTGCTCCACCGTTTCGGCGGTAATCAGGCCAGCGTCCAGAAGGGCGTCAATGGTATGGGTCATGGTGGGGGCCAGCTCCAGGTAGATGGACTGGTTATCCACATCGTAGCCGTCGTCCACGATGGCCCGGATATGCACAGCGGCAGGGTAGCCCTGGCCGGAGCGGATCGTCTCTATGCCGTAGAGGTTCCCCTCCCCGGCATCCTGGAGGATGGCCTGGTAGATGGCCTGCGCCTCCTGCTCGGAGCAGTTGGCATAACTGCCGGTGCCATAGTCGTCCACAGAGGCCTCCAGGATCTCACAGCCCTGGGGCAGCTCCACCTGGGAGAGCATCACCTGGGGATCCAGCAGCAGCTGCCGCAGCAGATACTCATAGGTTCCCGGGGTTTCCATGCGCTCCTCCGAAATGGGCAGGCGGTAGCTGCGGTAGAGGAGGGTGTCCCCATCGGGGTCGTAGTAGCGCAGGTAGAAGTAGCTGGTTGTCTCATAGCGCTCCTTGTTCCGGATGTAGTCGGCGTCCGCCGTCACAGCCTTATGCAGCTCCAGCACCTTGCTGACAATCCCTGCGTCGCCGGAATAGACCGTAATGTCCCGGCCGCTGAAGCTCACCGTCACCCGGCCAATATCCTCCTGGAGAGGCACCCGGCTCTCCATACCCAGCACGTCAAAGCGCATGCACCCGCAGAGGATCACCACGCCGGCGCACACCGTCAGCACGCCGGGCCAGCTGCGGCGGAACACCCGCAGGGACTTCTCCAGCAGCATGGAAGCCACATAGTAGCCGATGACGCCAGTGACGGCCATGCATACCGCCATGGGAACGAAGTCGGCGTAATTGCCACGCTGGAACAGAGAGGCCCAGATGATCTCGTAGAGGAACCAGCCCAGGGTCAGGGCAAAGGCCAGGGCCACGCCGTAGCGGAACACAGGCCGCAGCCACCGGAAGGCCACCACATCCCCGGCGCACTCGCTGCGCCGCAGCCGGTAGAGCAGGAAGCTCACCCCCAGCAGGGCAATGCCCACCAGGCCGTAAATAGCCGCCACCGGCGCGCCTACAAAGATCGCCGCCCCGTCCTCCAGATAGGCGTTCATGCCGCTGTACAGCTTCAGGACAGGGGAAAGGCACTCCAGAGCGCCGGTGTAGGTGCTGGTGATCCCCACCAGGAACACCTGGAAGATGCTGCCCACCAGTATCTCCAGGGCCGGGAACACAAAGTTCAGCAGCAGATAAAAGGCCGGCATGGCAAAGGTATTGCCGGTGATCATGGCGCAGAAGGTGGCCAGGCCGAAGAAAATCAGCGTAATGAGAATAATCACCGCCGCAGCCTCCAAGGCCGCCCCTATATCCAGGAACCCCCAGCCCAGAGCCACGAGACACGCCAGGCCCCCGGTGGTCACATAGGGAATCAGCATCATGGCAAGGCCCGAAAGGGTATTGGTGATGAAAAGGCAGGTCCGGTCCACCGGCAGGGCGTGGATCAGCCCCACGGACCGGGGCGAAAAGAGGTAGCTCCACACCATCATAGCGCAGAGGATGGCGTAGCACAGGGAAATGGCGGGAACTATTTTAGCCGCCACTGTATAGACGGCGTAAGCAAAATCCGCCTTCACCAGATGGGTGGCGCCGGACTGGCTGAGGCTGAGCAGCATCCACAAAGGCAGCAGGGCCCCCACCAGGGCCGCCCCACCCCACAGAGGCCAGAACCGAGCCAGGTTCTTCCGCAGCAGGGTCAGGTTACAGAACGATCTCTTTGACGGCATAGTGCTCACCTCCCAATTCATAGATAAAGATCTCCTCCAGGGACAGGGGCAGCGCCTCCAGCATCATGGGCCGGCTCTCCTCCATCCGCCGGCTCACCTCGCCGGCATTGCCCCGGACAATATAGGTATACACCCTTCCCACATGGGAGGTATGCAGCACTGGCAGATCCGCCGGCAGTACCGGCACCTCCGCCGAGGGCCAGACCACCTGGAGCTTGACAATGTTCTCCTGGAGGTCGCTGAGGCTCCGCTCCAGCAGCACCTTTCCCCGGCTCATAATGCCCACATGGTCGCACACATCCTCCAGCTCCCGGAGGTTGTGGGAGCTGACCAGCACCGTGGTGCCGTACTCCGCCACATCCGACATCATCAGGCTCCACACCTGGCGGCGCATCACCGGATCCAGACCGTCCACCGGCTCATCCAGCACCAGATACTTGGGCCGGCAGCACATGGTCAGCCAGAAGGCCGCCTGCTTCTGCATACCCTTGCTCAGCCGGCGGATCACCGCCTTTTCCGAGATGGCAAATACCTCCTTGAACCGCTCGTAGCGGTCCATGTCGAAGGCAGGGTAAAATCCCCGGTAAAAACGCATCATATCCCGGATGGTGGCAGAGGGGAAATAGAACCACTCGTCAGGGATGGCCGCCACCAGGGCCTTTTTCTCCGGGTTCTCATAGACGTTCTCCCCGTCCACCAGCACCTGGCCCCGGTCAGCCCGGTAAACCCCGGTGATATGGCGGATCAGGGTGGATTTCCCTGCGCCGTTGGGCCCCACCAGGCCGTACACCGACCCTTCGGGCACCGTCACGCTGGCGCCGTCCAGGGCCGCAAAGCCCCCGAAGCGCTTGACCAGCTCCCGTACTTCGATCATTGTGCTCCCCCCTCCTGTACCAGCGCCATGATCTCCTGATCCGGCACGTTCAGATACCGCAGCTCCGCGATGATCTCCCGGAGCTTCTCCATCAGCTCCGCCCGCCGCTGGGGGTCGCCGCCGCCCATAACAGCGGCAAAGCTCCCCTTGCCGGGGACAGAGTAGATGAACCCCTCCTGCTCCAGCTCCGTATAGGCCCGCCGGATGGTATTGGGGTTAATGGACAGATCCATGGCCAGGGCCCGGATGGAGGGCAGCTTCTCATCAGGGCCCAGAGCCCCCGCCACAATCAGCCGCCGCAGACTGTCCTTGATCTGCCCGTAAATGGGACGGGCGTCCCGGTAATCCAGTGTCAGCACTTCATTACCCTCCTATCGCCGCAGCAGCAGCGCCGCCGCGAAAATCAGCATCACCAGAAATACGACGCCGGCCAAAACCAGTACCATCGTCATTGTTTCCTCCTGTCTACCGCCGCAGCAGCAGCGCTGCCACATACAGGGACACCAATAAAAATATAATGCCGCCCAGCAGGAACAGCATGGTATTTGTCACCATACGATCGCCTCCAAAGTGTACTATCTCAACTAGCACACTCACTATACCAGCGGCGGGGCCGGGATACAAGGAAGAAGGGTGTAAGAATCCTTTAAGAATTCTTAAAGGCGGCGGCAGGGCCCAAAAAGGGTGGGAAAGGCCGTAAGAAGTCTTTCCCACCCTTTTTTGTTTCCTTCAGAGGCTCCGCAGCCCCCTGTCAGGCAATCTCTCTCACCCCAGGGCAAACGCAGTTTGCCCCAGAGGTTCTTTTGCTTCTTTTCTTCCCCAAGAAAAGAAGGGAAACGCTCTCCTTCCGGCCCTTACGCCAGCAGCTGCTCCAGCTCCTCCACCAGGGAGCCGAAGAGAGCCAGGGCCTCATTGACCGGCTGAGGCGTGGACATGTCCACGCCGGCGATCTTCAGCAGGGACACGGGATCGGTGGAGCAGCCGCCGGAGAGGAACCTCAGGTAGTCCTTCACGGCGCTCTCCCCCTCCCGGAGGATCCGCTGGGACAGGGCCATGGCGGCGGAGAAGCCGGTGGCGTACTGATAGACATAGAAGTGGCGGTAGAAATGGGGGATGCGGCTCCACTCCATCTCGATGGCCTTATCCACCACCACGCCGTCGCCGTAATAGAGCTTGTTGAGATCATAGTAGATCTGGCAAAGGGTCTCGGCGGTGAGGGTCTCCCCCTGCTCCGCCAGCTGGTGGATTTTCAGCTCAAACTCGGCAAACATAGTCTGGCGGTAGAGGGTGGTGCGGAACTGCTCCAGGAAATAGTTGATGAGCACCGCCCGCTGCCGCTTGTCGGTGGTCTTTTTCAGCAGGTGCTGCATCAGCAGGGCCTCGTTGCAGGTGGAGGCCACCTCCGCCACAAACAGCACATA
>JAGHHM010000156.1 GCA_017887695.1 Oscillospiraceae bacterium
GAGCCGATTCGTTTGTAGAATCTTGCAATCTTATCCATTTATGGTATACTAATTAAATAAAATACAGTTGAAAAAGACTATTTGCATTTTTGCTAAGTTATCCCATAATGTTTTTCTCCGAGAAGTCTTAGAACTGTGTTTTTATAGTCGGTTAGCATTTTGCTGATTTGAGTTTGTAGATTTAGATAATATGTGTAATTAAAACGCATGTAGCAAATATGCGTAAAATATTATAGCATTGATTGTTGTTTGCGAGGTGGAGTGTGATGCCTTTTGTCGTTACCAGAGAACGATTGGTCTCACTGCGGGTGGGTGCAGTGGTGAACCCGGCATCCCCGTCACTTGCGGCAATGGATGGTGTAAGCGCAGAAATTTTCAATGCAGCGGGTCAGCGGAGGCTGGGCGCGGCTTGTAGAAGGATTGGTTATTGCGAGACTGGCCGGGCAGTGCTTACCAGAGGATATGGCCTGCGCGCAAAGTATATTATTCATACGGTTGGCCCTATCTGGCGCAGTGGGGATGAGATCGAACCACTGGCTTCCGCCTATCGCTCTGCCTTAGATTTGGCGCTGGAAAGAGACTGCGGGAGTGTGGCGATCCCGCTGCTGTCTGTGGGCAAATACGGATGTCCATCAGAAGTATCTCTGAAGATTGCCTGCCAGGTAATCTGTACTTTTCTGGAAGAGCATGACCTGACAATCCTATTGGTTCTCCCAGAGGAGAGCGGGCCCGTGCTGGAGGATGAACTGTTCCGTGCTGTTCAATCCTATGTGGATGAGCACTTCCGGCCCGGTGGCACTACTGCTCCGACAGCCTGCCCTGCTTCATCTCCTATGGCGGCGGCCACAGATCTCTTCCCTCCGCTGTCTCAAGCGGCGGCTTCCGGTGGGAGACGGGCTTTGGCTGACGTGTTGCGGAATCTGGACGAGTCCTTTAGCCGGATGCTTCTGCGGCTGATTGACGAAAAGGGATACACCGATGCGGAGGTTTACAAGCGGGCCAATATGGATCGCAAACTCTTTTCCAAGTTGCGCAGGGACGGCTATGTTCCCAGCAAGCCCACTGTTCTGACGTTGGCCATCGCATTGCGGCTAAATCTGGACGAAACCCATGATTTCCTGGCCCGGGCAGGCTACGCCCTGTCCCCTGGCAGTAAATCCGATGTAATCGTGGAATATTTTATTTCCCAAGGCAGTTTCGACCTATTTGAGATTAACGAGGCACTGTTCGCCTTTGATCAAAAACCCCTGGGCGTGTAATGTTGCTGGGAGATTGTCGCTTTTCCGGCGACCTCTCCCGGATGGAGATGGGGTATCCTTCTGTCAAACCATTTGATTGAAGGAGGCTTTCCCATGAAAACGGAACTGGTATTCATTCTGGATCGCAGTGGATCCATGTGCGGACTGGAGAATGATACGATTGGAGGATTCAACAGTCTGCTGGAAAAACAGAAAAAAGAGCCTGGCTGTGCGCTGGTCACTACGGTGCTGTTTGATGACAAGTACGAGGTGCTCCATGACAGGGTCGATCTAGATTATGTGGTGCCCATCACTGCTGCCGATTATTATGTCCGGGGCTGCACGGCACTGCTGGATGCCATGGGCATGACAATTCAGCGGATCTCTGGAGCTCAGAAGAAAGACAGATTAGAGGAGCGGCCTGAAAAGACCCTTTTTGTGATCACCACCGACGGTATGGAAAACGCCAGCCGGGAGTATGACTGTGCCCAGATACGGCAGATGGTGGAGCGTGCCGAAAGGGAGCAAGGCTGGGAGTTCCTCTTCTTGGGTGCTAATATCGATGCCGTCTCCGTGGCCGACCAAGTAGGTATCTGTGCTGATCGTGCTGTCACTTGCAGTGCTGACTCCGCCGGTACTCGGGTAAATTATGATACTATTAGTGCTGCAGCCAGTTGTATTCGTGCCAGCCGGCCCCTGGCAAAGGAATGGAAAGCAGACATTGAGCGGTATGTCCGAGAACGGCAGCGCCGTTGAGAGTGTATCGGAAATTATTTTGAGAAACTATTTGGAAGATGCGAGAAGAAACCATTTTATTATGGGGTCAATAAAAAGAAAAACAGCCGCTGGAACCGGATCTATAAAGTCTGGCGAAGCATCCGTAAGGAGGGAAACGCATGAGATTTGAGTACTTTGGAACGAACTGGCTGAAAGAGGGTTTTATCTTTCCGAGCCTCTCCGACTATATCGCGGACACCAAGGAGCGGTTGCGTCAGCCACTCTCCGTTCCCGCTTATGCCACAGCCGGCGAGGCGGAGCGCATCCAGCGTTTTTCCCAACTCACACAGGACAATCCCTATCTTCAACGGGCGAGTTTCGCCGAAGCAGTTCGGCAGGAAGGAGAGAACTGGGAGAACCTCCGCGCCGTTCCCTATGGGGAGTATCCAGAACTCTACAGCGTTTGTATATTCTCCTCCAAAATGTTGACCGGCATCCAACCCATTATTTTCCTGTATACCGCAAAAACTCTGGGTATGCTCTACAATGCCTGTGCTTTGGACTATCAGGACAAGGTCTGGATCTACATCTCCGATCAACTATTCAAGGAGCACGGTATGCTAAAAGCAGAGGAGTTGTGTTATCTGGTGGGACATGAGTTGGGGCACACCCAGTGCCATCACGCTACTATCCGCTCCACCACGTCCTACGGCAGCGACAAAGAGTACAGTGCTGACCGAGCAGGCATGATTGTCTGCGCCAAGTGGATGCTGACCCACATCCCTGGTTGCCAACCGCAGTATGCTGCCCAACTGGCTGCCTTGTATGGTACAGCCACACTACTGAAGTTGGAGGTAGCTACCGCCAATGGTCCCGACAAAACCGATTGGCGTACAGCAATTGACTATGAAAAATTACAAAGGGATATGGATAATGTATTCGATGGTGCGGCGAAGTTGTCCGTCAGCACGGGGAGCCACCCATATACCCGTCATCGGATCATGGCCATGATCAATTTCAGCCAATCCCAGATGCTCTACCGCTGCCTGGGATTGAATCCCAATGACTATCCGGGACTGTGTTCTGATGAGCATCTGCAGCGGCTAATGTCCTATCAGCTGACCAATCAGTAAGGGGGGTGTTCATATGTCAGACAATTTTGAACGTCTTTCCCAGTTGCTTCCTACCCTTTTAGTAGACACCGCTTATGAACAGGAACTCCTGGCGGCCAGCGGTGCCGTTGGGGAGAGACTGCTGGTGGCAGGAAGCCAGGAAGCCCAGCCCTTTTCCCTGTTAGCGATGGATGAACCGTTGTTGGCCCCTGATTGGGCACCTCTTTTTCCCATTGATGCAGAGTACGGTTCCATCCTCTCGATTCGGGCAGTGAATATTGATGGCGAGATTGAACGATTCCACAGTGCGGCGGACTTCCAACGGTATTGTGGTGGACGTCTGGAAGAATTGATCGCCTGCACAGTCCAGTTGCCAATCCCCCTTCTGGAACGCTGCCCACTGCGGTTCCTTCTGTTGAACGGCACCACCTTTCAGACTCTCAACAAAAAAGCTGCTGGATGCACTGGCTGTGTTATCGTGGCTGCCGCAGACGCCGGTGGTTTCTCCGAAGACTACCAAACTCTGTGCGACTGGCTGACAAGCGAGCGATGCGTGGCTGACCGCGTTTCGCTTATCCTGACGCAGAGAGCCCCTCGGTTTAATCCTGCCCTGGAAATCATGGCAGAGACCATGCTGAAACGGGAGAAAGTGGCGGTGTTCCGGTGCAGCCTGGGCAGAGGCTCCGGTCTGTCCCCTGCCAGGGCCCTGGATCACGCAGTGCGGGATATTCTGGATCGGTGCGGTGACAGTGTCGAGAACGGTGGTATAGACGGCAGTGTCATCTGCGCCTGTTGCGCCCGTTTGGAGGAGAAGCTGCGCACCGCGCTGGCTGAGACAGAGGCGGACGGAGAAGAGGCCCAACGGCAGGAGAAACTCTGCCGTAGTGCCGAAAAGAGTTTTCACGCCATGGCTGAAACGGATCGTTATAGTCTCTCTGATCTGCTGACACAGAAGGAAAATGCCGACATCCGCACAGAAGTTCGGGCCATGTTCGCAGCTCTGCGGGTAGCCCTACCCGGACTGATTGACGATGCGGCGGCAAGGTCTGACAATCCTAAAGAGGATCTCAGGCAGCTCACCGGTGACTATCTCAGTGACTTAATGGACAAGTTCCTCACTGATCTTCTCATGGAGTTCTCTGAATCGCATTTGATTCCCCGAACGCAGGAACGGTTTGATCAGGTCATTGAGCGATTCCAGCGGTTGTCCAGTGAACTGTCCATGGAGTCTTTTGATGGAGAGATTCCGGTGTCGCTGGATCTGCTCAAAAATGAAGGAGTCAATATTGGCGACTACCGCACCGCTATGGCGGTGGTGATTTCTCGGGTCATTACCGAAGGTGGAAAGGCCCTGGTAAAGCTTCTGGCAGCAGTTCTTGCAGGGGAATACATGTCTCCTGCCAGTTTTGTGACATTGACAAATGTGCTGAATAAAGCCGGAGAGACAATCTCCTCATTTATGGAGCAGAAGGTAGACAGTGCCATGCCCTTGGGGCTGTATACCGGCAGTCTGAAAAAGGCGGTGCTGAAGAAACTGGACAGTGCGGAACAGGTGCTGTGCGATCAGTTGGACAAGAGCGTGTTCCCGCGGTTGTACAGCCTGTTGGACGAGCAGTTCTTGCAGATGAGCAAAGACTACGAGAATCTGCTTCACCGGCAGGGTGACCGCTGTGTAGAGCGAGAGCGGGCGGCAGCAAGAAAAGCAGAGCAGATTCGGGAGCAACTACGGCATGTAGAGGAATTGTGCCCAGGGGCAGCTTCAGAGATGTAAGTGCAGGAGGAGAGTCATGATAAATCAGAAGAACAATGTAAACGTCAGCCAGATCGGTCATCGGCTGGCTAACCATGTGGCCTCGCTGGCAGAAATGACTGCGTTCATGGGCGATAGCAACAGCACCTATACGCTCCGCCATTTAGAACCCCGTCTGCAACAGGGGCTGGTCCGTATTGCCTTCGTGGGGGTGACCAGCACCGGAAAGAGTACGGCCATCAACGCACTGGTGGGACAGTTGGCTCTCCCTGAAAATCCCAGCGTCTCCTCTCCCATCCCCGTGTGGATTGGCTATCAGGATCAGGAGGCATCTCAAGCGGAGATCTACCTGGCCGGGGAGGATGGGCTGGAACGGAGCAGCTGCGATTTGAACACTTTCAAGAGGAAGTATTGCTACAACATCGAAGACATTGCCAACCGGGACCGTAGCCGATACAATACAGTGGAGTTCGGCGCCATAAAGACCAAGAGTTCTTTGCTGGAGGGTGGACTGACCATCATCGACACTTTGGGCATCGCGGCCACCACAGTGGACAGTCGTAAGACCATTCGCGTGCTCAGAGAGGGAGTGGATGCTGTGGTCTTTGTTACTAAGAGCGCGAATCTCAACCTGGATGAAAAAAAGTTTCTTTATCAGTACATCCTCGGCTGCTGCGGATCCCAGAGCAACAGCGGCACGGGCACCGACATTTCCCCTTACCGGGCTGTCGCTCCGGAAAACCTGTTCTTCGTATACAATGACTGGTACAACGTCCCCGCAAAAACCTCCTTCCAGGAGAGTATCCGGATCCTCTACCGAAGCAGTGGCCTGAATCTAAATGAAGAGAATATCTGCCGACTTGTGGAGAATAATGTGTTCTTTATCAACGCATTTCGGGGCCGCTTGGGCGCCCTGGGTGCCTATCCTTATGTGGAGTGTGCCCCTGAAGGGAGCACAGAGGAGGTTTTAGAGAGTCTGCAGGAGTTGGAGGACTACGAAAGGGAAGAACTAGAGTACTCCGATGGTTCTCAGATGCTCTCCGAGTCCGGTATCCCGGAGTTGGCCGAGGCGATCACTCGGAAAGCTTGGCAGCTGTGTCATGGTAAGAACTCCGTGGGTGTGCGCCGCATCAGCGAGTTGGTACCCATTATTGATGGCGTGATCAACGCCGCCGCCAAGCGTATCGCCGACATCAATTTGACCTTGGAGGATCTGCAGGGGCAAAGGGAAGCCTTTGCCCGTCTCCAGGAGGATGACGACCAGGAGCAGGCCCGAATCACGTCGGCTTTCATGACGCTCAATCAACGGTACAAGCAGAGTTTCACACGGCTGCTCAAGGACATCACTGCGGAGTTGCGCAGTGACTGTGCCGGCCAGGCCTTGCGGACCGCTATGCCTACGGAGTTTTCCGCCCAATATCGCGACTACCTTCGTATGGATTCTGAAGAGAGAAGCAAGTACCTCAGGGCGATGTTGCCCCAGCAGATCCGCAGCACCTATGAATATTGCACTGGCCAGTTGCTCAAGGCCCTGGATGAACGCCGGACGGACGACTACCAGACTCCCTTCGCCGTCATGGACGAGACCCGGATATTCATCGCTAACCAGGCGGAATTGCTGAATGCACGAGTGGAATCTTTGCAGAAGATGGGGGCGGCGGAGTTGGGTACGGTTCTTCCGGAAGCCATTATCGTAGAAGAACTGTTCAAAAAACTCCAGTTGGACCTGGAGGAGAAGGTGAAGGAGATCATCGCCAACTCCTGCATGATGAGCGGCAAACGTTTCGAGGAAACTATGCAAAGGCATGTGAGAAAATGCGGATTGAACATTATTTTGCGTATACTTCCCGGTGCTGCCGACAGACTTTGGGACCGTATCCGCAGGGAAGTGTTCGCCCCTCTGGCCGAGAGCGTGGTGGATGATATGTCAAACTACACCGTAGACAATATCTTTGAAGAGACTACTGCTGCCTTTGATAAGACCAAAACAGAGATTTGTACGAGCCACATCAAGCTCTTTGTCTCTCTGGAGACCACGCTGGCCAGACTGGAGGAGCGGCTGCTGGCCAAGGGCGGTGAGAAGGACGAAGAGGTCGCTAAGGCAGCAGAGCTGCGCCGCAAATGCGAGGAAATCAAATGTGACATCCTGCACATGCAGAGCGTGTTGCAGAACGGCTGATAGGAGGATGGCGATTTGAATAAGCGGCAGGAGACATTTTCCCGCTACTGGGAGGAGTGCTTGAACGGTGTCATCTACGGGGCGACCTGTGAAAAGGGGCCTCTGGGGTTTCTCTCTGCCTCCGCAGTAAAGCGCCTTGTTGTTCGGGAGGTCTGGGAACTGCGTTTCGGCAGCAATCGGATACAGCATGGCACCTTCCTCTGGCTGCGGGCTCTGGAGCAAGAGGATCCACAGCTGGGCAGTGCTGTACGGCAGCGGATCCAGGCATTCCAGCCCAAGGCCGGCTTCTCACCAGCGGCGTGGTGGCCGGCGGTGGTGGGCATTGCGGCCCTGGTGGCGGCAGTGGTGTCCTTCCGGCGCTGGCCGGTATATGTGACATGGAGCGCTGCGGGGGCGGCATTTTTGGGTCTGGGAACCAGTGGATGGCTGCTGATGCGGAGCTCAGATGTAAGAGGGGCGCTAACGGAGGCCTTTGAAAAAGAAAAGCAGGTGATTCTGGATATTCTGAAGGGATAACGCAGAAACAGACGGAGGGAAACCTATGGAGAGAGAAAATCAAAGCGGCCTTGCGGAACTGCAGCGGTTCTTTTCCGAGACCAGGACGCTTATAGAGGAACAGTTATTTCCTCTGGCTCAGGAGTACAGAAACAAGGAAGCTATGGAGGCTCTGCGGCAGGCATGGCTGCGGGTGATGCAGGGGCCGATCCGGGTGCTGTTTCTGGGTGTATCCAGCGCCGGCAAAAGTACTCTGATCAACGCTATGACCGGCAGGATCGTGGTGCCGGAGGGACGGCATACCACCTCTCCTGTGCCGGTATGGATCCACAGCAGCGAATCCGCACTGAAAACGCCGGATATCCGGATCATTCGGGAGGCCAACCGAAATGAGCTTCCGGAACTATCCAATGCGGGCGGATCCACCTTTATCTCCAACTACTGCTATACCCCCAGAGAGGCCGCCTCCGACACTGCCCGGGAGAAGTACAAGGGTCTTGTTGCCGCCTGTGTGGATGTGTTGCTTCGATCGGCTCCGAACAGCGGCCTTACTCTGATCGATGCCCCGGGGATCAACGCTGCTGTAGGCGACAATCTCCGGGTAGAGGATATCCTGCACCAGGGCTGTGAGATGGTCATTATCGTGTTTCAGGGCATGACCCAGAGCGACAAGGACTATCTACGGCACCTTCTGGTGGATGATGACGGGCTCCTGTACCCGCTGCTGGAGAGCGGGCGAGTATTCGCGGTACACAACTATGTCACGCCCGGTACCAAGGCTGATGCGGCCGCTCATCTCCGCGACCTTTTCGGAGAGGCCTTGCCTCAGTCACATTACTACATGGTCAGCGCTCACAGATACCGCCTGAAGTTTGCCGGGATATATGATTATCCCTATTTTCTGCAGGAAGGGGCCACGGACGAGGAGAAGCAGGAGGCCATGGCGGGGTATCAAAATGAAGAAAAATTGCTGGAAAAGCTGAAAGATAGTTCTTTGAGCCGGGATATTGACAGACTCTGGGCCGACCTCCAGGTGCGGGGCAGACAGCTGATGGACACGCCGGAGGAAAAGGATGCCTTGATCGCGCCCATCCGCCGCAGTGTCAATCGGGCAATCGGCCTGCTGGAACGGGGGTATAACCGGGAAATCAAAAATATTCTGAAGAGCGACCAGGGAATCAATCAGGAGTATCTCCACCAGTGCCACGCTCTTCAGGTGCAGCTGGAGAAAATCCGAGAGGCGGAAGAGTATGCTGCCAAAGCATTTGATGACACAGATGAAAACTCCATCTCCACAGAGTGCCGCAAGGAGGTCCAGGCGTTCTTTCCGCAGACGCTTTCTTACATGAGGAAACAGCCGGAGCTACAGGGCCGATACTTGATCTGTGGAAAGGACCTCGATGCAAACAAAGTCCTGTTGGAGAGAATTGAAGAGAGAAGCTGGGCTTCCGCGCTGGTTTACGGACTGCTGAGTCAGCGGGCGTCGAATATGCACACAACTTTCCTATATAAGCTGCTAGGCGAGGAGTTTCAGGAAAAGGTGCTGTCCCCCCTCGTGCTGTCATTCCAACGGAGCATCCAGAAGGTGGGCCAGATCTTGGAGGAGATAGATGCTTCCACCTCACCCAAGCAAAAAGTTTTTTTGGAACCGGAGGCGCACATTGTATCTTTGCATAGACAGGCATCGCTCCTGGCTAGTCAGTCATTTCAACTGTCCCTGGATACAGAAACTGCAAATACACTAATGGAATATTTGCTGGACAAGCAGGCCCGCATCAACAGTGGACGGCTTCTGTCCCACATCTCCCGTGCATTCCTGAATGTGAATCTGGAGGTGGATCATCTGGATCCCTATGTGAGGAGCAGGCTGGAAGGTAGTATGGCTATCTATACTGAGACCATGGGTGAGTCTCTCAAAAACTCCATTGCTGATCTGGAGATGGGACTTCAAGATGCCTTGGAAAGCAAGCAACGTGAGTTACAGAAGCAGATTTCTGTGCTGGAGAAGCGGATCAAGACCGAACAAGAAGCTTGGCAGCAGAAAAAGATCCGCATGATCGAGCAGCAGCGGCGGCAGCTCAATGCCCTGAGACTGGGCTGAATGGATCCTGAAGAACATATCTTATAGCTTTAACAGACACGTTCAATAAGGAGGATTTGAAATGAGCGATTTTGAAAAATTTGCCCAGTATTGGAACGAAGCTGTCAACGGACTGGTCTATGGTATCCGCAGTGCCCCTGCAGGCCCTCTTACCAAAGAACAAGTTCAGAAGATTTGGACCGAGGAACTCCTGAATAAACGATTTTTGTCTCAGGGCGTACTCCATGGGGCAAGGATCTTTCTGGATGAGATAGAAGTTCGGGAACCGAATACGGCGGAGAAGATCAGGGAACAGCTTCAGAAGAGCGTTATGCCCTTTGGTCTGGATGGCGGCGGAATTGTCCTAACAGCCGGCGGCGCCGGTGCCTCTGCTCTGATGGGACTGAAGGCAAAAAACGGCCCGCTAAAAGCCCTGTTACTGGCTCTTTCTGCAGGCCTTACTGCCAGCGCTGTCGTCAAGGGAGTGAACCAGGGGGGTAAGACCGGCCTGATCCGGTCTATCGAGCGGGAGGCAGCAAGGCAGCTGGAGACCTACCAGGATCTGCTGGGGGATCAGTGATCCGCTGACCTCACTATAGGAGGCAAAACCATGGAATACGCTTTTCAAGTATATACCGCCCTTAGCGGAAAGCTGCAATTGAAGCCGGAGATGGGACTAGAGGAACTGGATAATGTGTTGGACCGCTTTTGGGACGAGTTGCTGCTGGATATTGTACCCAAGGTCAGCGACACCCACATTCGCAGCGCCTATCAAATTCTGATTCGTCAGGCCCGGAGTCAGACCAAGACATTCACCTGGCTTGAAACACCGGAAGTGTTCCAGAGTTTCACACATAGTTCGACACAGAAACCCCGAAAGCCTTGGTTTGGTCTGGCGGCCTTTTTGATCATAGCGGGTCTCGCCGCGTGGTTCCTACTTCCGCCTCCCGGTAAGAACTTGGCTGTAGCCGGGCTGTGCTGCGGTGCTGCCCTGTTAATGGTGGTGCAGTATATATTGGTGCTGTTCGACGCCCAGGCCTCCCGGGCGGGCGCACCCACGATTCAAACCCGTGCAGAGCAGCGGATCTCTCCACGCCGGGTACAAAACGGTCTACAGCAGATCGTGCGGCAGATAGACGGCCACGCAGAGACCCTGGTAGAACTATTGCGTGAGAGCGGGGCAACTACTGGGGATGTAGACATATCTTTACCCAAAGAACTGTTGCGGCTTCCGACAGATCTGCGCAGTGCTGCTGTGACGGATGCGGTGAACCTCTACCTGGCCCGAAACGGTGTGGAAAAAGTAGACTATTCCCCTGAGAGCGCAGAACTATTTATGGTCCTGCCCTCCACTCGGGAAATCACCGTGGAACCGGCTCTGGTGAAGGACGGTCGGGTGCTCAGCCAGGGTGTGGCCTGCGTGAATACGGAGGGCTGAGAGATGAAATATGTTGGAATTGATATTGGCGATGGCGAGAGTGCGGTGTCTGTGGTCTCTCAATATGGAGCCATGCTGCCCGCAGTGGTGCCGCTGGGAAATGTCAACAGCATCCGCTCCATCGTGGGACGGCTAGGAGAGGAACCTGTGATCGGTGACGCTGTGGTACTTAACCATGCAGTAACAGATCGCAGCGCTCGCTTTAAGAGCCGCTTTCTCTATGACAACTGTGCGCGGCAGGACCTGCGCTTGTTTGCCGAGGGGCTTTATGCCCTGCTCTCCAAAGCCTTACATGATGATGAACTAAAAATTGCCTTGGGTTGTCCGGCGGCCTGGAAACCAGAGGCTCGAGGCCGCTATGCAGCCATCGTGGCCAGTGCGGGCTTCCCAAACCTGTACACGGTTTCAGAGTCCCGGGCTGCTTTTCTGTACGCCCACTACTGCAATGAACTCAATATTTCTGAAAAGCTGCTCCGGCGGCCGACCCTGGTCATTGACATCGGCTCCTCCACCATCGATTATGCGTATATCGTAGATGGTCGAGAGCGAGACATAGGTGTCTTCGGTGAGGTGTTGCTTGGCGGCGGTCTGCTGGACGAACTGATTTTGGAAAAGGCGGTGGCAGAGTCTCCAAATCAAGAAAC
>JAGHHM010000001.1 GCA_017887695.1 Oscillospiraceae bacterium
GCTCCGCCTTTCTTGCCACAACGGGAGCCTCGATCTCCATCATGGTGACCGTTGGGTTCAATACTCTTTTTTTAACAATCCGATACATAGTGTTTCCTCTTTCCACTTAGATTCGGTTCTTTGTTTTTTGTATGCTCCTGCACATACGTCAATAGTCTAACATAGTCTTTCGCCCGCGTCAATTTTAATTCCCGAATTTATCTGGAATTCCCTGCCGGACCCAGTTTTCCTCCGCCACAGGCTCCAGCAGCGTCAGCTGCCGGCCCTCCATAGCGATGAGACCATCCTGCCGCATTTTCTTCAGCTCCCGCATCATGGCACTGCGGTCCGTACTGATGTAGTCCGCCAAAGTACCCAGGGTAAAGGGCAATGTGACTGTCTGGCTGCCGCTTTCCAGACACAGGATCTGGAAATAGCAGCGCAGCTTATCCCGGATGGAGCGCTGGCTGAGAACCTCCACCCGGCGGCTGAGCCGCCGGGCCTGCTCTGCCACCAGATGAAAAAGATTTTCCACCAGGCGGCTATGGTGGCGGCAGGCCTTTTCGCAGCGCTTCATAATATGGGGATAATCCATGAACAGCACCTCGCACTCTCCGGTGGCAATGACCTCCAGGCCATCCCCCAGAGCAGCGGTAAACGCCAGCAGCTCTCCAAACACGCCGCCGGTTTCCAGACGCTCCAAAATGGTCCGGGTACCTTCGCTGTCAAAGCGAACCAGTTCCGCTGTTCCCCGGATCATAATCCCCACATCCTGGCTGCCGCCATATACCCGAATGGTTTCTCCCGGCCGGAACACCGCCTGTCGCATCCGGAAGCATGTGATCATGGCCTCTACTTCGCTGTTGGCAATATCCTGGAAAATGGCAAAGCGCGCATAATCCATGGCCTCTCCCCTTTCATCCACACATCGCGCCGCCGGAGACATCTCCGGCGGCGCTTCTGCATCATTCTGCTATTATTGTACCCCTTCCGCCCTATTTGTCAACGCTTTTCCCCTATTTCTCCCGGTCTGGCATGCCGCTGCCGGGAAAATAAAAAGCCAACATACTCCCATAAACAACACGAAGGATGAAAATTGCCGCCCGCCGCATGAAAGCGGCGGACGGCACAACAAAAACACAGTACAAATCCGGCAGCTATCCCTTAGCCTTGCACCGTAAAGGTCAGCTTCTCGCCGTCGCTGCCTACGGTAACACTCTGGCCATCGGATACCTCTCCCCGGATCAGCATGGCCGCCAGTTCCGTTTCCACATACTTCTGGAGATACCGCTTTACGGGCCGGGCACCGTAGGCGGGAGTGTAGCTGGCGTGGGCGATAAACCGCTTGGCCTCGTCGGTGAGAGTGACGGTAATCTCCCGATCCGCAAGGCGCTGGGCAATGGAGCCCATGGCGATGTCGATGATGCCGGTGATCTGGCCCTCCGTCAGGGGGGAGAATACCACAATATCATCCACACGGTTAATAAACTCAGGACGGAAGTACTTATTGAGCTCCTGACGGACCTGTTCCTTCACGTTGGGGTCAATGGAACCGTCAGAGTGGATATTCTCCGTCAAGTAGGCGGAGCCAATATTGCTGGTCATGATAATGATGGTATTCTTGAAGTCCACCGTCCGGCCCTGGTTGTCGGTCAAACGACCATCATCCAGCAGCTGGAGCAGGATGTTGAACACATCCGGGTGGGCCTTCTCGATCTCATCAAACAGCACCACGCTGTACGGCTTACGGCGCACCGCCTCGGTGAGCTGGCCGCCCTCATCGTAACCCACATATCCCGGAGGCGCGCCTACCAGACGAGAGACGGCGTGCTTCTCCATATATTCGGACATATCAATCCGGATGATATTGCGCTCATCGTCAAAGAGGGCCTGGGCCAGGGTCTTGGCCAGCTCCGTCTTGCCCACGCCGGTGGGTCCCAGGAAGATAAAGGAGCCGATAGGCCGGTTCTCATCCTTCAGGCCCGCCCGGCCACGGAGGATGGCCTCGCTGACAGCGGTAACAGCCTCATCCTGACCGATGACCCGCTGGTGGAGAATTTCCGGCAGCCGCAGCAGCTTTTCCTTCTCGCTTTCCATCAGCTTGCTCACCGGGATGCCAGTCCACTTGGCCACCACCTCGGCGATCTCCTCCTCAGTGACCTCCTCTTTGAGCAGGTGGTCGTCCTTACCGGCTTCTACCCGTTGACGTTCCTCCTCCAACTGCTTCTCCAGGGCGGGAAGGGTGCCGAACTTCAGCTGGGCCATCTTCTCCAGATCGTAGCTGCGCTCTGCCTCCTCCATCTGGTGCTTGGTGTCCTCGATCTGCTGCTTGATGCGCTTAAGACCGGCGATAGACTGCTTCTCCGTCTCCCACTGGGCCCGCATGGCGTCATTCTTGGCTTTCAGCTCTGCCAGCTCCTGGTCAATATGGGCCATACGGTTCTTGGAGCCATTGTCCTCCTCCTTGCCCAGGGCCTGCTTTTCGATCTCCAGCTGCATGATCTTGCGGCTGATCTCATCCAGCTCCGAGGGCATGGAGTCGATTTCCATACGGATCTTGGCCGCCGCCTCATCCATCAGGTCGATGGCCTTGTCGGGGAGGAAACGGTCGGTAATATACCGGTCAGACAGGGTAGCGCAGGCGATGAGGGCTCCATCGGTGATCCGGACACCGTGATGGATCTCAAAGCGCTCCTTCAGGCCACGGAGAATGGAAATGGTATCCTCCACCGTGGGCTGGTCAATGAGGACCTTCTGGAACCGGCGCTCCAGAGCGGCGTCCTTCTCAATATATTTGCGGTACTCGTCCAGGGTGGTGGCGCCGATGCAGTGGAGCTCGCCCCGGGCCAGCTTGGGCTTGAGGAGGTTGCCCGCGTCCATACTGCCCTCAGTGCGGCCGGCGCCTACAATGTTATGGAGCTCATCGATAAAGAGGAGGATCCGGCCCTCGCTCTTCTCGATTTCATTGAGAACGGCCTTCAGCCGCTCCTCAAACTCCCCCCGGTATTTAGCCCCGGCGATGAGGGAGCCCATATCCAGAGCGAAAATGGTCTTGTCCTTCAGGCCCTCCGGCACATCGCCGTTAAGAATCCTCTGGGCCAGTCCCTCCACCACGGCGGTTTTGCCCACGCCGGGCTCACCGATGAGCACCGGGTTATTCTTGGTCTTACGGCTAAGGATCTGGATGGTATGACGGATCTCCGCGTCACGACCAATGACCGGGTCCAGCTTCCCCTGACGGGCCATTTCCACCAGGTCCCGGCCATACTTGCTCAGGGCCTCGTAGTTCTCTTCCGGGTTCTGGCTGGTGACCCGCTGACTGCCCCGCACCTTGGTCAGGGCCTGGAGCAGCTTTTCCCGGTCAATGCCGTACTGGCGGAAGATCCGGGCGCTGGGGGTACCGTTCTCGTCCACCAGGGCCAGATACAGGTGCTCCACGGACACATATTCATCCTTGAATTGCTGGGCGTTCTTTTCAGCAGCCATCAGCAGCTGGCTGAAGCGGCGGCTGGCATAGAGCTGGTCGCTGCTGCCGGATACCTTGGGCAGCTTGTCAATTTCCTGCTGGACCTGGCGGATAAGAGTATCCACATCCAGGCCCATATAGGTCAGGAGCCTTGGCACAAGGCCGTCCTGCTGGCGCAGCAGGGCCAGATGGAGGTGCTCCCCCTCCAGCTGCTGCTGGCCATTCTCGATGGCGATATTCTGGCAGTCCGCCACAGCGGCCTGGGCGTTCTGGGTATATTTGTCAAAGTTCATAGTCTCTGCCTCCTTCGTCGGCGGGGCGCGGCTTTCGCCGCAACCTGTCTTTTTCTTTTCGCTGGTTATTGTACACCTGTTCTACCCGGATGTAAAGAGGAGAATTAGCACTCTCGTGTCTAGAGTGCTAATTTTTTGTGAACGAATTGTGAATTTTTTCTTCCGGGCAAATAGACGGGCCTGAGAAGCCGTCCCGCTGCCATTCTGGTCGAAATAAACATTGAATGAATGGTAAATTTATGGTATTTTCAGAGCAGAATAATACCCAACAGCACCGGAAAAAGCCAGGCACCTATCCACATTCCGCCGGCATTCCTGTGAACATAAAAGGAGGAAGCATATGCTACTGGAGGAATACCGCAAGGCCCTCCGCCAGGGGCTCAAGGAGGTCAAGGCTGCCGCCGCCGCCGGAAAGGAAACCGGACTTCTGGTCCTTCCCGACAGCATGGAAGCCAAGGCAGTACGCCGGGAATCCCTTGGCGTGGTGGAGATCCCCATGGAGCTGATCGACGGTACCTACAACGCCATGCGCCGGGACGATTTTTCCCCCGGCTTCTATCCGGTGGTCCAGGAGGAAAGTGAGTTTGCCAACAAGTGGGAGATGCTCTGCAAGGCCCACCTGGATGAAGGGATCCGGGATCCCATCAAGGCAGTGGAATACCTCCACCATTTTTATGTGATCGAAGGCCACAAGCGGGTCAGCGTCCTCAAGCACTTTGGGGCCATTTCCGTCCCCGGCACCGTTACCCGCCTCTACCCGCCCCACTCCGATGACCCGGAAGTAGTGGCATACTATGAGTTCCTGAATTTTTATCAGATGACCGGCCTGAGCTTTCTGGTTTTCCGGCGGCCCGGGGAATACCAGGAGCTGCTGGAAGCCGTGGGCATGCCCGGCCGTGACCCCTGGAGCGCTGAGGACGTCTACCGCTTCCGCTCCTTCTATTACATGTTCCGGGACGCCTATCTCCGTCGGAACATGGATCCCAGCTATGTTGCCCAGGCCTTCCTGGTCTATATCCAGATTTTCGGCTACCGGGCTTCCCGGGAAAAGATGACATCCCAGATCCTCAAGGACCTGCCCAAGATCCGCCAGGAGATTCTCAACCGGTTGGAAAACGCCGGCACCACCGTGCTCCTGGAGGACACCGTCAGGCGGCCCATCATCTCCCCCATGGTCACCATGCCCGCCGGAGGCAAGCTGTGCGTGGCCTTCCTCCACGGCAGCTCCTCCTCCACTTCCCGGTGGGAGTACGGCCACGAATATGGCCGGTACAGCCTGGAAAACAATATGGCTGGACAAATCCGCACCCTGTCCTTTGAAAATGTAGATACAGACGAAAAAGCAGAGGAAGCCTTTGAAAACGCGGTCAACGAGGGAGCGGGTGTGATCTTCACCACCACCCCCAAGCTGCTTCTGCCCAGCGTCAAGCAGGCGGTACTCCACCCTGACGTAAAAATTCTTAACTGCTCCCTCAACACCACCTATCCTTCTGTACGCACCTACTATCCCCGGCTCTATGAAGCCACCTTCATCAAGGGCGCCATCGCCGCTACCCTCACCACCGACAACCGCATCGGTTTTGTCGCGGACTATCCCACCTTCGGCAATATCGCCGGCATCAATGCCTTTGCCCAGGGCGCCCGGATGGTCAATGCCAATGCCACCATCTACCTCACCTGGGATACGCTGCGGGAAGGCGGCGGGCTGGAGGAGCTCCATGAGATGGGCATCCTGTATATCGACCGCCGAGGCCGCCTGGCCGCCCACTCCGGCCGGAACCTGGACGGCGCCCACAACCTGGCCCTGGCCCAGATCCGTTGGGGCAAGTTCTATCTGAGCATCGTGCGCCGAGTTTTGGAAGGCAGCTGGAAACAGGAGCTGCGGGGCAACAGCGCCATCAACTACTGGTGGGGCATGAACCAGGGGGTGGTGGACGTGCTCTGCTCCCGGAGCCTGCCCATCGGTACCCGCCGGCTGGTAAGCGTGCTGCGCACCGCCCTCCAGGCCGGACGGTTGGACCCCTTTTACGGTATGCTCATGGATCCTCAGAGCCAGGATGACTATGAGGACAGCGCTCCCCCTCCGGCAGAACAGATCCTTTCCATGAACTGGCTCTCCCCCTACGTCCAGGGACGGATCCCTGCTTTTGAGGAGCTGACGGAGTCTGCTCAGGAGCTGGTAAAGCTCCAGGGGGTGGAAAGGCGGACCACGACATGAGAATTCTCGCCTTATCTGACCACGAGTCCCCTTATCTGTGGGACTATTTCACCCGGGACAAGCTGGACGGCATCGACCTGATTCTCTCCTGCGGAGACCTTAAGCCGGAGTATCTGTCTTTTATCGCCACCTTTGCCCACTGCCCGGTGCTGTACGTTCATGGCAACCATGACGACCGGTATGAGAAGAATCCGCCTCTTGGCTGCATCTGCATCGACGGGGATCTCTATGAGCACGAGGGGCTGCGGATCCTGGGGCTGGGCGGCTCCATGCGCTACAAGGACGGCGTCAACCAGTATACTGAGCGGCAGATGGCCTGGCGGGCCCTGAAGCTCACGCCCCGGCTGTATTTTAAAAAGGGGTTTGATATCCTTTTGACCCATGCCCCCGGGGAGGACATGGTGGATTGCCATGATCTGGCCCACCTGGGTTTTTCCACCTTCAACCGTTTGCTGGACAAATATCATCCCGCTTTGTTCCTTCACGGCCACACCCACCTTTCCTATGGCCGGAGCATTCAGCGGGAAAGCCGTTACGGCGACACCCGTGTGGTCAACGCCTACGAGCGGTACATTATTGACCTGTAAGAGCAACTGCTCTCCCCAGGACGGGAGGCCCGGATACATTGCGTGAAGGAGGAGATATCATGCTGATGGATTGGCAATTTCAGAAGGACAAACGAGAGGCCCGGGACTGCCGGGAACGGTTAAAGGCCCGGCGGACCGATCTGGCCGCCCTGCAGCAGCCTCTCAAGGAAGCCAAGCTGCCGGTGATTGTACTGGTAGAAGGCTGGGGCGCCGCCGGCAAGGGCAGCGTGATCCACTCCCTGATCCGGGAGCTGGATCCCCGGTTCTTCAAAGTACGCAGTGTCGGGATGCCCACGGCAGAGGAACAGCGCTGGCCTTTCCTCAAGCGACACTTTGAGACGATTCCTGAAGAGGGAAAGATCCTGTTCCTGGATTCCGGGTGGATGGATGAAACTGTCCGGGAACGGATGCGGCGGGACCTGTCTGATCAGGAATATCAGCGCCGTCTGGAAAGCATCCGGGTATTTGAACGCCAGCTGGCCGCAGGGGGCTACCTCCTGGTAAAGCTCTTCCTCCATATCAGCCAGGAAACCCAGGAACAGCGGCTGGAAAAGCTGGCTGAGGACAAGGACACAGCCTGGCGGGTGGGAGAAAACGACCGCAAGCAAAACAAGAACTATGACAAGGCACTGGAGGCCTTTGAGGAATATCTCACTGCTACCGACTTCCCCTGGGCGCCCTGGAAGATCATCGACGGCACTGACGCTGTCTGCTCCCAGCTGGATGCGGCAGACTGGCTCTATGCCCAGATTTCCGACGCTCTCCAGCGCCGTCCCCGTCCGGAGCAGCCCCGCCGGGCCTGGCCGCTGGTTCCCATCCCGCTTCTTAAGGATGTGGCCCTGGACAAGACCATGGAGGAAGAGGACTACGATAAAGCCCTCAAGCGCTGCCGCAAAAAGCTGGCAAAGCTCCACAACGAGCTTTACCGCCGGCAGGTACCGGTGGTTATCGTTTACGAGGGCTGGGATGCCGCCGGCAAGGGCGGCAATATCAAGCGTCTTTCCTCTGCCCTGGATCCCCGGGGCTGCGAGGTGCTGCCCATTGCCAGTCCCACTCCCGACGAGCTGCACCGCCAGTATCTCTGGCGGTTCTGGACCCGTCTGCCCAAAACCGGTCACATTGCCATCTTTGACCGCAGCTGGTACGGCCGCGTGATGGTGGAACGGCTGGAAGGCTTCTGTACCGAGGATGACTGGAAGCGGGCCTACGACGAGATTAACGAATTTGAACGGGAACTGACCGACGCGGGCACAGTGGTGGTGAAGTTCTGGGTCCAGATTGACAAGGATACCCAGCTGGCACGATTCCAGGACAGGCAGAACACACCGGAAAAGCGCTGGAAAATCACCGACGAGGACTGGCGCAACCGGGAGAAATGGGATGCCTATGAGGTAGCCATCAACGAAATGCTTCAGAAAACCAACACCCGCAACGCCCCCTGGCATATTCTTGAATCTGTGGACAAGCGCTACGCCCGGATCAAAGCTATGAGCATTGTGATAGAGGCTCTGGAGGCCGCGCTGTAATTGTCAGACCGGGCAGGAGCAACAAACCTCCCTGTTAATAACAAATAAACAGGCCGGCAGCCTCATCGGCTGCCGGCCTGTCCTTTTGTAGGTGCAATCAGATCAGCCCCTGCCTTTTCCTCACTTTTGTACCCCCTTTGTCAAAGGCGGCATCTGGCGCATATTGTGTAAAGAGAATTTATAAGAGCGGGAGGAAAACCCATGACAAATGCCACACGCTTTTTCCTGGGAGCCAACAGCGGCCAGGGCTTCCAGAGCCTGTTTCCCCAATTCTGCGATCCGCAGCGGCACTATGATCTGCTGGTACTTAAGGGCGGTCCCGGTGCGGGAAAATCCACCCTGATGGCCCGGATCGGCGAGGCCATGGAGGAGGCCGGAGAGGACGTAGAGTATCTGCACTGTTCCGGGGATCCATCCTCCTTGGACGGCATCCACATTCCCCGGATCCGCACCGCCATCGTGGATGGCACCGCCCCCCATGTGGTGGAGCCCCGGTATCCTGCCGCCGTGGAGCGGTATGTGGATATGGGCGTCTGCTATGACGTCGCCGCCGCCAAGGCGGCCAGAGCAGAGATTATCCGCCACTCCACTGACTGCTCCGCCGCCTACCAGCGGGCTTTCCGGGCCCTGGGGGCCGCCCGGCAGATGGCGGACAGCGCGGCCCTTCTGGCAGCAGAGGGCATGGATCGGGATAAACTGCGCCGCAGGGGCGAAGGGATCATCAGCCGTGAAATCCGGGGTCATGGGGCTGGAAAGCCGGATGAGTACCGCTTTTTAGGAAGTGCCACCTGCCAGGGGCCTGTATGGCGCTTTGACAGTGTAGAAGCCCTGTGCCCCCGCATCTACCAGCTCCAGGACAGCTATGACCTGGCCGTCCCTCTGCTGGAACAGCTCCATGATGCCGCCCGGGCGCGAGGATTTTATGCGATTCTCTGTCCTGACCCGGAGCATCCTGCCCGGCTTCAGCACCTGCTGCTGCCGGAACTGGGGCTGGCCTTTCTCACCTCCCGGGAAGGGATGCGCTACCAGGGCAGCGCCTACCGCCGCATTCGCGTTGACGCCATGGTTCCCGCCGCCCACTACCGGCAGTACCGCTCACGGCTGCGTTTTACCGCCCGGATGGCAGCTGCTTTACGGCAGGAAGCCCAGGAAGCACTGGCTGAGGCCAAGACGTTTCATGACGCACTGGAGGCTGTCTATCAGCCCCATGTGAATTTTGCCCGGGCTGATGAAATCACTGCCCGGGAGCTGGAACGGATTCGCAGCTATCTCTGACTTACCACAGCTTACCGGCAAGCTTGCCTCAAACAGCAAATCCGCGCCCTCTCTGCCCGCAGGCAGCGAGGGCGCGGATCTTTTAGGTCAACACTGGAGCAGCAGCCTTGCCTGAAACTTCCCAGCTACCGGCCAGGCACATCGCCCACCGCCGCCACATCCACGCCGGTGCCCAGAATATCCCGGCATACCACATCCCCAGCGGCTACCGGGGCAGAAACCCTTACCGCCCGCAAGGCTCTGGCACAGAACAGTACCAGCTCCTTTGGCACCTCCCCGACGGTTTTTACCGGTACCACAGGCGCCATGCCGCCGGTTACACGAACCGTGGTGGTCAGCACACGGGTGGGGGCCGTTACCTCCCGGCGGGCATACGCATCTCCCCGGCGGCAGGTGTTGCCCGTTACTGCCGTTACAGCACCCTCTTCCAAGGAAACCGTCAGCCGGCAGCCCATAGGGCAGCCGATACAGGTCAACACTCTTGTCTCACTCATGGCGCCACCTCCAGTGAAATGGTAATTTCCCGCAGCTGCGGCCGCTCCAGCAGCTCCTTCCGGCTCAGACGGATCTCCTCCATCTCTCCCGGGATCAGGATCAGCTTTTTCCGCCGCTGAAGAATCTCTTCGCCGGCAGACACCACTACTGCCGCGCCCCGGTACTCATTGTCTACCCGGAAACGCACGGTCAGATCCTCCTCCATCCGCAGAGGATCCACCTGAGCGGGCACTGTGTAGCGCACCCCCCGGCCCGCCGTCAGGCGGACAGGCTCTCCCCGCTCCCCGCCGCCGGACAGGTACCGGGCGGCCCGGCGGCCCGCCTGAGCCGCCTCCTGGGAGACGAAATCCACCAGATCATGGACATGGAGCACATTGCCGCAGGCAAAGATTCCCGGTACGCTGGTTTCCAGACTCTCATCCACCACCGGCCCGTTGGTCACCGGCGAGAGGGCCACTCCGGCCCCACGGCTGAGCTCATTCTCCGGAATCAGGCCGCAGGAGAGAAGCAGCGTGTCGCAGTCATAATGCTCCTCTGTACCGGGGATGGGACGGCGGTTCTCATCCACCTGGGCCAG
This sequence comes from Oscillospiraceae bacterium, assembly GCA_017887695.1. Taxonomy (GTDB): domain Bacteria; phylum Bacillota; class Clostridia; order Oscillospirales; family Oscillospiraceae; genus Pelethomonas. Next base: position 10,417 of record JAGHHM010000001.1, read on the forward strand.
CGTCACCCCCGTGAGCCGTTCCCGGCCCTGAATATCCACCACGGTGTGGCTGAGCTTGAGAGGAATGCCGAAATCATCCAAGCACTGGACGATATTGCGTTTGAGGCCGCCGGAGTAGGGCATCAGCTCCGCCACTACCTGGACATGGGCCCCCTCCAGGGTCATCCGCCGGGCCATGATGAGGCCAATATCCCCGCTGCCCAGGATCACGACCTCCCGGCCGGGCATGAGCCCCTCCTTATTTACCAGGCGCTGGGCGGTGCCGGCGGTATAGACTCCGGCGGGCCGGAAGCCGGGAATGTTCAGAGCCCCCCGGGGCCGCTCCCGGCAGCCCATGGCCAAAATCACCGCTCCGGCCTGGATCTGGAACAGCCCCTGCTGGGTGTTCACTGCCGTAACCATCCGCTCCGGCGAGACCTCCAGCACCATGGTGTCCAGCAGGCAGGAAATCCCCAGCTCCTCCACCCGCTGGATATACCGCCGGGCGTACTCCGGTCCGGTGAGCTCCTCCTGGAAGGTGTGGAGGCCAAAGCCGCTGTGGATGCACTGGTTGAGAATACCGCCCAGTTCACGGTCCCGCTCCAGAAGCAGGATATCCTCCACTCCCGCCTCCCGGGCGGCAATGGCCGCGGCCAAGCCTGCGGGCCCGCCGCCGATGATCACCAGATCACACCGCTCCATAGCTGTCCTCCTCTCCAAACCCTTCCTTATTCTCTCCCACAATCAATCGGGAGCCGCCGCCGGACTTGGTGATCTCTTCCATAGGCAGATCCAGCTCCTGGGCCAGAATTTCCATCACCCGAGGAGCACAGAAGCCTCCCTGACAGCGTCCCATGCCCGCCCGAACCCGCCGCTTGACGCCATCCAGACTTCTGGCCCCCAAGGGACGATGAATGGCATCCAAAATTTCTCCCTCGGAGATCCCTTCGCAGCGGCAGATAATCCGGCCATAGGCTGGATTTTCCTCAATCAGCGCCCGCCGCTCTTCAAAGGGCAGCTCCGCCGGATTCACGATTCCCCGCCGGGTGGCTTTATAGGATGCTTTCCGACGCAGCAACAGTTTGTCCCGCACCATCTCCGCAACCATTCTCCCAATCGCCGGCGAGCTGGAAAGGCCGGGCGACTCGATCCCTGCGCAATCAAAAAACCCCGGCGCCCCTTCCGCCTCTCCGATAACAAACTCGTGGCCGTCCTCGTGGGCCCGAAGGCCGGCAAAGGAAGTGATGACCTGGCGCAGCGGCGCGTCCTTTACAATATTGGCCGCCTTTCGCATCACCTGCTCCAGGCCCTCGGCGGTGGTATTTACCCCGTCCCGGTCGTCAATATCGATGGCAGTGGGGCCCACAATGGTATTGCCGTGGACCGTGGGAGCCACCAGGACACCCTTGCCGTACTTGCCGGGAAGCTGAAACAGAGTGTGGTGGGCATAACCGCCGGTGGTCTTGTCCAGAAGGTAGTAGTCTCCCCGTCGGGGCGTAATGTGGAGCTTATGGGTACTGACCATATTGTGAAGGACGTCGGCATACACACCGGCGGCATTGATCACCGTCCGGGCCTCCACATCTCCCTGGTTCGTGTGGACCGTCCACCCCTCACGGGTGTGGGTAAAGCCGGTAACCGTGGTGTCAAACCGGAACTCCACCCCGTTCTCCGCCGCATTCTCCGCGAAAGCAATATTCATGCCGAAAGGACACACGATCCCCCCAGTGGCAGCCTCCATCCCCGCCACCACATCCTCCCGGACGTGGGGCTCCATGGCGAGGATCTCCTCCCGGGTGACCATCCGCAGGGCGGACACTCCGTTGCGACGTCCCCGTTCATAGAGTTCCTGGAGCAGGGGCAGGTCCTCCTCGTGCATGCACAGCACCAGGGAACCGTTGTTCCGGTAGAGAAAGTCCAGATCCCTGGCCAGCTGGGGGATCATATAGCTGCCCTCCACATCCAGCCGGGCCATCAGCGTCCCGGGCCGGGCGTCATAGCCTGCGTGGACAATGGCACTGTTGGCCTTGGAGGTACCGCAGCATACATCCTCACAGCGCTCCAGTACGCACACCCGCGCCTCATATTTTGCCAGCTCCCTGGCAATGGCGGCCCCGGACACCCCGGCGCCGATAATTACCGCATCGTATCCCGTCATAATCTCCCTCCGTTCCCGCAAAATAAAAAAGAGCAAGGCAACCAAAGGCCCTAAGGACCTTGTCTGCTCTCGCTCTCATCTCTCGCGAATTCTATATTTTATTTTATTCTATCATTGGCCATACCTCCTGTCAAGAGTAGTTCCAAACTGGGGCCAAGTGGTTGTATTTTCCCAAAATTTAACATAAAAACTATTTTAAACTTAACACAGCAGGCATATTATGATATAATGGTTGCATGGCGCTGTGGCGTCATAATTTGTATGATTATGTAGGATTGATCCTGCATGGGAGGGATTACTGTGGCAAAAAGTCCGGATAAAGCCGCTGGTCAATACAGCTATACCCAGAGCCGGGAGCTCAGCTGGCTGCGCTTCAACCGCCGGGTGCTGGAGGAGGCTGGGGACAATACCGTCCCCCTTCTGGAGCGCCTGAAATTTATCTCCATTTTTACCAGCAACCTGGACGAGTTTTTTATGGTCCGGGTGGGGAGCCTGTTTGACCTGTCCCTGGTCTCCCCCAATGAAATCGACAACAAGACCGGCCTTACCCCCGCAGGGCAGCTGGATCAGATTTACAGCGTAATCCCTGGCCTCATCGAAATCAAAAACCACCTGTATACAGAGGTGTCCAGCCTCCTGCGGCAGAAGGGGATCTGGGACCTCTCCCCGGAGGATCTCACCCCCGAGGAAAAAAAGTACATGACCCAGTACTATAAGGTAAAGATCCTGCCGGTACTGTCCCCCCAGATCGTGGACAGCCGTCATCCATTTCCGCATCTGGTCAGCAAGGGCCTGTATATCGCCGCCCTGCTCCGCAGTAAAAAAGGCAATCCCTCCCTGGGCTTTATCCCTGTGCCCGCCACCCTGCCCGCCTTTCTGACCTTCCCCGGAACGCCGGGGCGATTCATCCGTATGGAAACTGTCATCCATCAGTGGGCGGAAACCCTTTTCGGCGGCTACCGGGTGGAGGATTCCTGCGTGCTTTGCGTCACCCGCAATGCCGATATCAGCTTCGACGAAGAAAAATTTGAGGATAACGACGACGATTTCCGCAGCCGCATGAGCAAGCTGCTGAAAAAGCGGGCCAATCTGGCGGTAGTACGCCTGGAGCTGAGCCGCAAGATCAACAGCGATTTCCTCAAGCTTCTGAAAACCCGCATCCAGGTGGAGGATCATCAGATCTATATCGACCACACTCCCCTGGATATGAAGTATGTCTATGACTTCATCCGCACCCTCCCCGCAGAGATCGCCGACCCGCTCTCCTTCGTCCCCTACCAGCCCCGCTGGCCCGAAGATCTGGATGAGAAGCGCAGCATGATCGAGCAGATCCAACGCCGCGACAAGCTGCTGTTCTTCCCCTTCGACAAGGTGGACCCCTTCCTGCGGCTCCTCAGCGAGGCTGCCGACCGCCCCGATGTCCTCTCCATCCGCATTACCATCTATCGTCTGGCCTCCTCCTCCAAAATTGCCCACATTCTCTGCCGGGCGGCGGAGAACGGCAAGGAGGTTACGGTGCTCATGGAGCTGCGGGCCCGGTTTGACGAAGCCAACAACATCTCCTGGTCCAAGCTGCTGGAGGATTCCGGCTGCCGGGTAATCTACGGCCTGGAGGGCTATAAGTGCCACAGCAAGCTCTGCCTCATTACCCTGCGCAAGGGCGACAAGCTCAGCTATATCACCCAGATCGGCACCGGCAACTACAACGAAAAAACCAACACCATGTACACCGACCTGAGCCTGATGACTGCCAACGAAGCCATTGGCCTGGACGGCACCGTGTTCTTCCAGAACATGCTGGTGGGGAACCTTACCGGCAGCTATGACCATCTGCTGGTGGCTCCTGCCGGCATCAAGGCCAAGCTTCTGGAGCTCATCGACCAGGAAATTGCCAAGGGCCCTGACGGCTACATCTGTATCAAGGCCAACTCCATGACCGAGCGTGAGGTCATGGACAAGCTGGCGGAAGCCTCCCGCTCCGGCGTACAGATCCAGATGATCCTCCGGGGCATCTGCTGCCTGCGGCCCGGCATCCCCGCCCAGACAGAAAACATCCACGTCACCAGCATCGTGGGCCGCTATCTGGAGCATGGCCGGATCTACTGCTTTGGCCGGGGCAAGGACGCCAAGCTGTTTATCTCCTCTGCCGACCTGATGACCCGCAACCTCAACCGCCGGGTGGAGATTGCCTGCCCCATTTATGACCAGGAAGTAAAGGATCAGCTGCTGTGGATCCTCCACACCCAGCTGGAGGACAACGTCAAGGCCAGCTCTCTGCTGCCTGACGGCTCCTATGCCCGGAAGATCAACAGCCTTACCCCCTGCGCCAGCCAGGAGGTATTTATGGAGCAGTCCATTCACAAGGCTTCCGCCTGTCAGGATGAGCCGGAACAGCACCGCTCCTGGTGGAACAGCCTTTTTGGCCTGTTCCGTAAAAAGCAATAAAATAAACCCCTTAAAAATATCCGCGCTGCCTCATTGGCAGCGCGGACATTTTGCATTCCGATATTTTTACTTGGTTACACCCGATCCTTTTTGCTCATGGCACGGCGCAGGCCGATCTCCTGTCCGGTAAGCAGCCGCTGGATATTCACAAAATGCTTGGCAAAGATCACCAGAGAGGCTACGCACACCGCCGCCACCACCAGCCAGCCCGCTTTTGCAAAAAGCCCAAGATAAGCAGGAAAAGAAGCGATGGTGGTAAACGTGCCGATCACGATATAATCCGTCACCAAAGTGATTACCAGCACCACCGCCACAATGACCAGGAAAAAACGCCAGTCCAGAGCCAAGGTCAGCCCCAGGAAGGGAGCAAACCCCTTTCCTCCCCGAAAACGGAGGTAAAAGGGGAAAATATGGCCTGCCACAGCGGCGGCCCCAGCCACAGCGGCAGCGGCAGGCAGCTGGGGAAACAGCACGGCGGCCAGCAAAGCGGCAGTGCAGGCCTTAGCCATATCACATACCCCCACCATAACGCCGCTTTTGGCGCCCATAGTAATAAAAGCGTTGCTGGCTCCGGCGTTGTTGGAGCCGGTGGTACGGATATCAAAGCCTCTGCGGCGGGCCAGGAAAAATGCCGGACTCAGGCACCCCAGAGCATACCCCAAAAGGGCCGCCAGCACATACATCATATTGACCCCTCCTTATCCCGCCGGATCTGCTTACTGTACCGCTCCTCCTCAGAGAATACGCAGCCGCAGTATTTCTGCATATACAGTCCCAGCTCCCGGGCCTTGGCCTGACCCTCACGAAACCCTGGCCGGAAATCCCGGTACAAAAACGCCACGCCGTAGCGCGCTGCCATCTCCTCCGCCGTGGCCCGCAGCCGCTCATGGTCCTGGTAGGGACTTACCAGCAGGGTGGTGGAAAAATGGGTAAAGCCATGCTCGGCGGCATACCGGGCCGTCTCCTCCAGCCGGCAGGCATAGCAGTAGCCGCAGCGGTGGTCCAGGTCCTCCGCCACCGCCTTCACAAAGGTCCGCAGGCCGTAGTCCTCCCGCACCAGCAGCTTCATTCCAATGGATGCGGCATACTCCTTCAGGGTATCCCGCCGGGCTTTGTACTCCTGGTAGGGATGGATATTGGGGTTGTACCAGAAGCTCACCGGCTCGATCCCCTCGGACCGCAGGCTGTCCACACAATAAATGCTGCAAGGGGCGCAGCAGGTATGCAGCAAAAGGCTATCCATAGCAGGCCCTCCTCTCCTCCAGACGGTCACCGCCGCCTGACTCGCCGCTATGATACCACACCCCCCGCCTAATGTAAAGCGATCCCTGAGAGACAGAGCAAGTCTCTTCCTTTTCTCATAAAATAGCCGGCATTTGTTGACAAATTCCGGGGAGAACGGTACAATATCCTGTGCTGAATAGGCTGCAAGTGCCCTAAGGGATCCTTTTGTCCCGGCGGGAGAATAGGGAACCGGGTGGAAATCCCGGACGGTACCGCCGCTGTAAGCGCCGCGGCCCCTCCCATTGGCGAAAGCCAGCCACCGGGGAAGCCGGGAAGGCAGGGAGACGGCATGGAGGGAACTCCCTCCACCGGCGTAAGTCAGAAGACCTGCTTGCCAGCCGCGCCCTCCCTGCGGGAAACAGGGACGAGGGCGCTTTTGTTGCGGAAAAACGGCCGCGGCAGCGTTGCTGCCGCGGCTTTTACTTTTTATTTATAGGAGAAAGGAGGGGCCCCATGGCATCCTACATTGCCCCCCGGGTGCTGCTGGCCGGCACCAACAGCGGCTGCGGAAAAACTACCCTCACCTGCGCCATTCTTCAGGCTCTGGTGGACCGGGGCCTGGCCGTCAGCTCCTGCAAATGCGGCCCGGACTATATTGACCCCATGTTCCACAGCCGGATCATCGGCACCAAAAGCACCAACCTGGACCCCTTCTTCTTTTCCCGGGACACCCTCTGCTCCCTGCTGGAAAAAAACGCCCGGGGCCGGCGTCTCTCCGTCATTGAGGGCGTCATGGGCTATTATGACGGTATCGGCATCACCGATCCCCGGGCCAGCACCTATGAGGTGGCCAAGGCCACGGACAGCCCCGCGGTGCTGGTAGTCGGCGTGGGCGGCGCATCCCTCTCCGTACTGGCGGTAATCCAGGGCTTTCTCACCCTCTACCCTGACAACAACATCCGGGGCGTTATCCTCAACCGGTGCAGCCCCATGCTCTACCCCGCTCTGGCGGAGGAGATCCGCCGCCGGTTCGGCCCCACAGTGACGCCTCTGGGCTACCTGCCTCCCATGCCGGAATGCACCCTGGAGAGCCGCCATCTGGGGTTGGTCACCGCGGCCGAGGTAACAGACCTGCGGGAGAAGCTCTCCCTCCTCAGCCGCCAGGCGGAGGAAACCATTGACCTCGACGGCCTTCTCCGCCTGGCGGACCAGGCCGCCCCTCTCGCCTTTACCCCGCCCCGTCCCCTTCCTTGCCGGGAGCCAGTGCGAATCGCCGTGGCCCGGGACACCGCCTTTTGCTTCTATTACGAGGACAGTTTGGACGTGCTGCGGAATATGGGCGCGGAGCTGGTGGACTTCAGCCCCCTCTCCGATCACAGTCTCCCTGAAAATATTCAGGGTCTGTACCTGGGCGGCGGCTATCCCGAGCTGCGGGCCCGGGAGCTGTCGGAAAACACCGCCATGCGTCAAAGCATCCGCGCCGCCCTGGAGGGCGGGCTCCCCTGCATTGCCGAGTGCGGCGGCTTCATGTACCTCACCGAGCACATTGCCGGCTTCCCCATGGTGGGCTTTCTTCCCGGAGGCTGTGAGGACAAAGGCCGTTTGGTCCGCTTCGGCTATGTGAATCTCACCGCCCGGCGAGACAACCTCCTCTGCCGGGCAGGGGAAACCATCCGGGGCCATGAGTTCCACCGCTGGGATGCTGATGATCCCGGTGACGGCTTTACCGCCCGCCGGGAGTCCGGCCGCAGCTGGGACTGCGCTGTGGTGAGTCCCACCCTCTACGCCGGGTTCCCCCACTTTCACTTCTGTGCCAATCCCTCTTTTGCAGAGAATTTTTACAGCGCCTGCCTTGCAAAAAAGGCCCTCCGCTGATAGGCCCATACAGTTCCACGGCGCGCTTTGTGCAAAAATGCCCGGATGCGCTGATCCCCCCTACTTTCTCCATAAGGAGTCCTGCTCATGAAATGGTCCCTGCTGGCCCTGGTAATCGGCTTTGTCATTGATTTCTTTGTGGGAGATCCCCACGGTTTCCCCCACCCTATTATCCTGATCGGTAAGCTCATCTCCGCTCTGGAGAAGGGCCTGCGCCGTCTTTTTCCCGCCACGCCCCGGGGCGAGCGGTGGGCCGGCGGTATCCTCTGGTGCATTACCGCCGGACTGGCCGCCGCTGTCCCTGCCGGCACTCTCTTTCTCTGCGGCCTGGTAAGCCCCTGGCTGCGCCTGGCTGTGGAGAGCATTATGTGCTGGCAGATTCTGGCCGCCCGGGCCCTGGAAAAGGAGAGCATGCTGGTCTACAAGGCCCTGGAGAGCGGCGACATTATTGCCTCCCGGAAGGCCGTATCCATGATCGTGGGCCGGGATACCGCCGCTCTGGACGACGCCGCCGTCACCCGGGCCGCTGTGGAAACGGTGGCGGAAAACACCTCCGACGGCGTGGTGGCCCCCCTGCTGTTCCTGGCCATTGGCGGCGCGCCTCTGGGCTTTTTCTACAAGGCGGTGAACACCATGGACTCCATGCTGGGCTACACCGAGCCGCCCTTCAAGAATATCGGCCTCATCCCTGCCAAGGCCGACGATGTGTTGAACTTTCTCCCCGCCCGGCTCTCCGCCCTGCTGATGCTGGCGGCGGGAGCCCTGCTGGGGATGGACGTCAAAAACGGCTGGCGGATCTACCGCCGGGACCGCCGCCGCCACGCCAGCCCCAACTCCGCCCAGACCGAGGCCATGTGCGCCGGGCTTCTGGGTCTGCGGTTAGCTGGAGACGCCTGGTACCATGGCGTGCTCCACCGCAAGCCCTTTATCGGCGATCCGGTCAGAGAAATCCGGCACGACGACATTCCCCGTACCTGCCGGCTCATGTACCTGACCGCCCTTCTGGCCCTGTTGCTGTGCGGCGGTGTCAAGCTGGCCCTGATCCTTTTATAAAGGAGATACCCTCTCATGCTCTACCAGACAGAAAATCCCCACGGCGGCGACCTCTACGGCCGCGCCGTTTCCCTGGACTTCTCCGCCAACACCAACCCCTTGGGCACCCCACCCGCTGTGATGGGGGCGGTGGTGGATGCCGCCCGGCTCCTCAACCAGTACCCGGACCCCTACTGCCGGGAGCTGGTGGCGGCCCTGGCCGCCTTTGAGGGCGTTCCGGAATCCTACATCCTCTGCGGCTGCGGGGCGGCGGAGCTGATCTTTTCCTTCTGCGCGGCGGTCAAACCCTGCCGGGCCCTGGAGCTGGCCCCCACCTTCTCTGAATACGCCACCGCCCTGGAGGCCATGGGCTGCGGCGTGGACCGCTATCCCCTGTCTGAAGCCAACGGCTTTGTCCTGACAGAGGCGTTCCTCCCCTTCCTGGATAAAGGCCCCTGGGACGCGGCGTTCCTCTGCAACCCCAACAACCCCACCGGCCAGACCATCCCTCCGGCCCTACTGGAGGAAATCCTGGCCCTGTGCCACCGGAAGGGAATCCGCCTGTTTGTGGACGAGTGCTTCCTGGACCTCACCGACGGCGGCAGGGATCTGTCTCTGAAGGGCCGTCTGGCGGACCACCCGGAGCTGTTTCTCCTCAAAGCCTTTACCAAGAGCTACGGCATGGCGGGCCTGCGCCTGGGTTACTGCCTCAGCGGCGACAGTGATCTGCTCCGGGCCATGGGCCGCACCGTCCAGCCCTGGAACGTATCCCTCCCCGCTCAGGCCGCCGGAGTGGCAGCTCTGGGGGAGACGGCGTTTCTGGAGCGGACAAGGGCAGTGATTCATGAAGAGCGGGCCTGGCTGCGGCGGGAGCTGGAGGCGCTGGGCCTCTGGGTATGCCCCTCCCAGGCTAACTACCTGCTGATACGGGGCCGGGAGGATCTCTGGGAAAAGCTGCTGGTGCGTGGAATCCTGGCCAGAAGCTGCGCCAACTACCACGGCCTTGGCCCCCAGTGGCTGCGGCTGGCCGTGAAACGGCACGAAGAAAACAGGGCGCTGATCGCCGCCCTGACGGATATTGGCAAGGAGGGCTGATATGGCAAAGAACATTATGATCCAGGGCACCATGTCCAACGCCGGCAAGAGCCTGCTGGCGGCAGGCCTGTGCCGGGTACTGCGGCAGGAAGGGCTACGGGTAGCCCCCTTCAAGAGCCAGAATATGGCCCTCAACTCCTTCATCACCGCCGCCGGCGGAGAGATGGGCCGGGCTCAGGTGGTCCAGGCAGAGGCAGCGGGTATTGCCCCGGACGTGCGGATGAACCCTATCCTCCTCAAGCCCACCACCGACCGGGGCAGCCAGGTGATCGTAGGGGGCCGGGCCCTGGGCAATATGGACGCCGCAGCCTACTACCGCCGGAAAAAAGAGTTTATTCCTGCTGTGCTGGAGGCCTATGAGAGCCTGGCCGCGGAATACGACGTCATTGTCATCGAGGGGGCAGGCAGCCCCGCCGAGATCAACCTTAAGGCCGATGACATTGTGAACATGGGCCTTGCCAAGCTGGTGGACGCCCCCGTTCTTCTGGCGGGGGATATTGACCGGGGCGGTGTGTTCGCCCAGCTCTACGGCACGGTGGCCCTGCTGGAGCCGGAGGAGCGGCAGCGGATCAAGGGTCTCATCATCAACAAGTTCCGGGGAGATCCGGCTATTTTGCGGCCGGGCCTCGGGGATCTGGAGCGGCTGTGCGGCATACCGGTGGCGGGGGTGATCCCCTATCTCCACGTGGATATCGACGACGAGGACAGCCTCACCGAGCGATTCTCCCGGCAGGAGGGCCGCCGGGACATCGACCTTGGGGTGATCCGCCTGCCCAAGATCTCCAACTTTACGGATTTCGGCCCCTTTGAGCGCTACAACAACGTCTCACTACGGTATGTGGGAAGCCTGCGGGAACTGGGGAACCCGGATATGATTCTCCTGCCCGGCACCAAGAGCACCATTGCCGACCTCCTTTGGCTCCGCCAGAGCGGCCTGGAGGCCGCTATCCAGAAGGCTGCCGCCGCCGGAACGCCGGTATTCGGCATCTGCGGCGGCTACCAGATGCTGGGCCGCAGCGTGTCCGACCCGGAGGGGGCGGAGGCGGAAAAGGGCACTCAGGTGGCCGGCATGGGCCTCCTCCCGGTGGACACCGTGTTCCGGGGAGAAAAGCGGCAGACCCAGGTCAGCGGAACGCTGAACCCGGTGGAAGGTCTCCTTTCCCCTCTCTCCGGCATGGCCTACCAGGGCTATGAAATCCACATGGGCCGCAGCGGCGACGCCCCCGCCATCCTGGGAAAGGGCTGCGTCTACGGCACCTACATCCACGGCATCTTCGACGCTCCCGGGATAGCAGAAGCCCTGCTGGGGGCCCTGTGCCGGAAAAAGGGGCTGTCTCCCGAAACCCTCGCCGCCTTCGATCCCGCCGCCTACAAGGAGCGACAGTACGATCTGCTGGCCCAGGCGGTACGGGACAACCTGGACATGGAGCTGGTCCATCGGATTTTGGACCGGACAGTGTAAATTCTGTTTTGGGGGAAATTTTCCCACGATCCCTGTTTCGACAAAATGGCGGCCACCCAGGCCGGTATAATGGCTGCAAGCAAATCTGCTTGCAGCCATTTTTTTCTTTCACGAAGGAGACAAGCCATGGAAATGAAATATAAGGCGGAAAACCGCCAGCTCACCATATCCCTGGCCGGGGAGCTGGATCACCATGCCGCCAGGGGGCTTATGGAGTCCATTGACCGATGCATTGAGCAGAACCTGCCCATGAAAACCATTCTGGACATGGGCGGCCTTACCTTTATGGACAGCTCCGGCATTGCCGTTGTGCTCCGGGCCCGGCGGAGGATGGAAGCCCTGGCCGGAAGTCTGGTGGTGGTAAACATCCCCCGTCAGGCCGCCCGGGTACTGGAGACGGCGGGGCTGGGCCGCTACGTCAATCTCATATAGGAGGCGCGTCATGACAAAAACCACCAACTACATAATTTTTGAATTCCTCAGCCGCAGCGCCAACGAGGGCTTTGCCCGCAGCGCCGTGGCCGCTTTTGCCGCCCAGCTGGATCCCACCCTGGAGGAGCTGGGGGACATCAAAACCGCCGTCAGCGAGGCGGTAACCAACGCCATCGTCCACGCCTACCCAGACACCCTGGGCCGCATCGTGGTCAAGGCCAAGATCCTGGAGGGGAATGTACTGGAGATCTCCGTCCGGGATTGGGGCCGGGGCATCCCCGACGTGGAGCAGGCCCGCCAGCCCCTTTACACCACCGGCGGCGAGGAGCGCAGCGGTATGGGCTTTACCATCATGGAGAGCTTTATGGACAAGCTCTCCGTCCGCTCTGCCGAGGGGAAAGGCACCAAGGTCACCATGCGCCGGCGGATCCTGCCCCGCCCGGCGGGAAAATGACCGCCGACACCCTGGATCTCCTGGACCTGGCCCGCCAGGGGGATCAGGCGGCAGTTTCCCAGGTACTGGAGGAAAACAGCGGCCTCATCTGGGCAGTAGTGCGGCGCTACTACGGCCGGGGAGCCGAGCCGGAGGACCTTTATCAGCTGGGCTGCCTGGGATTCCTCAAGGCGGTGCAGGGCTTTGACAGGGCCTACGGCACCCAGTTTTCCACCTATGCCGTACCCAAAATCGCCGGGGAAATCCGCCGCTACCTCCGGGACAACGGGGCCATCAAGGTCAGCCGGGGACTGCGGGAGCAGAGCCTTGCCATTTACGCCGCCCGGGAGCAGCTGCGCTCCCGGCTGGGGCGGGAACCGGCCCTGTCAGAGCTCAGCGAGGCCACAGGCCTTGCCCCTGAGGAGATCGCCGTGGCGGAGCTGGCCGCCGCCGCTCCCGACAGTCTCCAGCAGGAGAACGCCGAGGGACTGACCCTGGAGTCCACCCTGGCGGACAGTGCCGCCACCGAGGAGGCCCTGGTGGAGCGCATCGCTCTGCGCTCCGCCATCGACGCCCTGCCGGAGCAGGAGCAAAAAACCATACTCCTGCGGTTTTACAAGGGGCTCACCCAGCAGCAGTGCGCCCGAATCCTGGGTGTCTCCCAGGTACAGGTATCCCGGCTGGAGAAACGGGCTCTGGACCACCTGCGCCGGGATATGGGGTAGGCGGAAAACGCATTGTCCCGGCGGCTCTTTCATCCGACCTTTTTTCATCCGTTGTTTTTTCGGTGCTCTTTCGGGACACTCTTTTGTGCACTTTCGTCCCCCGTCTGGTCAGCCTGGTGGGCAATGCGCTGCGGTGCCTTTCTTTCTATCCGACTATCAAAAAAGCCCCCCGCCGTTTTTACGGCAGGGGGCTTTTCTTATTTTTGCTTTTCCTCAGCAGCTATGCCCTCTCTCACTCCCGGACATCCGCGTACAGGGCCACGATATTGCGGAGAATGGCTACCACCGCGTCCATGCCCTCCACGCTGATGCACTCATAGGGGCCGTGGAAGTTGCAGCCGCCAGTGCCCAGGTTGGGGCAGGGCAGGCCCATGAAGGACAGCCGGGCACCGTCAGTGCCGCCCCGGATAGGATTTGTCACCGGCTCCACTCCCGCCATGCGGGCAGCCTTGTTGGCATTCTCCACCAGGTGCATGCATTCCTTCAGCTGGCTGGACATATTGTAGTAGCTGTCCTTGATGGTCAGGTGCAGCTGAGCCGTGGGATGGGCCGCCTGGACTTCCGCCGTCACCTTCTCCAGCAGCTCTTTCCGCTTTGCAAAACGATCCTTGTCATGCTCCCGGATCAGATAGTACATCCGGGCAGCGGCCACACCGCCTTCGATTTCATGGAGATGGAAAAAGCCCTCATAGCCCTCGGTCCGGGCAGGGATCTCCTCCGGAGGCAGTTTTCCAGCCAGCTCCATGGCAATCAGCAGCGCATTCTCCATGGTTCCCTTGGCGCTGCCGGGGTGGACGGACACACCGGTGATCTCCACCGTGGCGGAGGCGGCGTTGAAGTTTTCGTACTCAATAGCACCTTCCCGGTCACCGTCCACAGTATAGGCATACTTCGCACCAAAGGCGGGCACATCGAAGTGATCGGGGCCCTCACCGATCTCTTCGTCGGGGGTAAAGGCCACGCAGACCTTGCCGTGGGGCTTTCCGGAGGCAATCAAGTCCTCACAGAGGGTCATAATTTCCGCGATACCCGCCTTGTCATCGGCCCCCAACAGGGTGGAACCGTCGGCAGTAATAACCGTGCGGCCCTTCCAGGCCGTCAGTCCCGGGAAATCCGCCACACGGATCACCCGTCCATCCCGGGGCAGGGCAATATCACCGCCGTCATAGTTCTCGTGGATCACCGGTGTCACATGCTCCCCGGAAAAATCCGGGGCGGTGTCCATATGGGCCAGGAAACCCAGAGCCGGGGCGGCCTCGCAGCCCGCCGTGGCCGGCAGCACTGCCGTCACCACGCCAAACTCACTGAGGGCTACATCCTGAAGCCCCAGGGTCTTCAGCTCCTCCACCAGCTGCCGCGCCAGATCCCATTGGCAATCGGTGCTGGGACTCTTCCCCGTCCCTTCAGCAGACTGGGTATATACCTTCACATAGTTCAGAAGTCTCTCATATGCACGCATAACTTCGTTCTTCCTTTCCTGTTTCCATCAAAATTCCACACCCAGCCGGGCAGGGACCCCCTGATCGAAGGGGTGTTTAATTTTCCGCATCTCCGTGACGTAATCCGCCTGGTCCATCAGGGCCTGGGAGGGATTGCGCCCGGTCATGACCACCTCCAGGGCGTCGGGCTTCTCCCGCAGCAGTTCCAGCAGCCGCTCCTCTTGAATCATACCGGTGGTGCAGGCGCTCATGGCCTCATCCAACACCAGCAGGTCATACTCCTTGCTTTTGGCCATGGCATCCTCCAGCAGGCTGGAGTAATAGGCCTTGGCTTCCCGGAGTTCCTCCTCCGAAAGGGTCCAGGAAAAGCCAAAACGCCTGGTCTGCTCCACCACATCCACAGTGGCAAAGTTCTTCAGGGCCTTTACCTCCGAAGAGTTGCCATCCTTGAAAAACTGGAGCACCAGCACCCGTCTCCCGGCGCCGGCAGAGCGCAGGGCAAGGCCCATGGCCGCAGTGGTCTTTCCTTTCCCGTCGCCGCAGTAAATATGAATTAATCCCTTCAAATCTGTTTCCTCCTGTTATCCACAGGCTGCGGAATGTCTTTTCCGCGCCTTACATCCAAATAGAGAAGATCCGCAGCACCTTCTCAACCGCTTTCCGAAACCAGGAACGCTTCTTCCAGACCTCCAGATCCACTGGCGCGCTGCGGGTAATGATCCGCTCCATATCCTGCCGGATATCGGCAATGGCGGCGGCACCATAGAGCATCACACCGCATTCATAGTGGAGCTGGAAGCTGCGGTAATCCATGTTGATGGTGCCCACCATAGCCACCTCCCCATCGGCTACAAAGCTCTTGGCGTGGAGGAAGCCAGGGGTAAATTCATAAACTTTCACCCCATGGGCAATCAGCTTTTCATAGTACGACCCTGCCACGATCTGGGTATATTTGTGGTCTGGGATTCCCGGCAGCATCAGCCGCACATCCACGCCGCTGTCCGCTGCCAGACACAGTGCCCGCACCACACTGTCCTCTACCGCAAAATAGGGGGTGGTGAGCCAGACATAGTCGTGGGCATTGGAAATGCACTGAAGGAACACATCCTCCGCCGGATTGTCAGGGTTATTGATGGGGCCATCGGCAAAGGGCTGACACCAGCCGCCGCCGGGCCGGGACTCCAGGGGATGGTAATAGTCATACTCGTTCTGGACATGGCAGGAGAGCATCTCCCACATGTGGATAAACCGGGCGGTGAGGCCCCAGGCGCCGGGCCCGTCCAGCAGCACGCCGCTGTCCTTCCACTCCCCAAAACGGCGGATAAAATTGGCATACTCATCCGCCACATTCACCCCGCCGGTATAGGCATACTGCCCGTCAATGCACAGGATCTTCCGGTGATCCCGATAATTGAAGTACAGGCGGTTGACATACTGGTGGACCGGGTTGAAGATTTCCACCTCCATCCCGGCCTCCCGCATCCGCTCAATAGTCTCCCGACGCATCCGGGTGATATTTCCGAAATCGTCAAAAATGATCTTGACCTCCACCCCATGGCTGGCCCGCTCTGTCAGGACCTCCATAAACCGATCCCAGAGCTTGCCCTCCGCCAGGATGAAGTATTCCAGGAAAATAAAGCGCTCCGCCCGGGCCATCCGGCTCAGGGCATCGGCAAAAAGAGCATCTCCGCCGGGAAAGTAGGTCACATCCGTCTCACGGTAGAGCAGAAAATCCCGCTTGGCCAGCATGGCAGCGGTCCGCCGCCAGTTGGGCAGCACCTCTCCCAGCCGCTCCAGGTTAGCCTCGCTCTGGCGCTTTTCCGCACCCCGGTTGGCCGGAGCCTTTACCGGCAGCAGATTCAGCCGTTTGCTCTGGATATTGCCGCCCCAGAGAACATACAGGATCAGCCCCGCCACCGGTACCGCTACCACCAGCAGCGTCCAGGCCAGCTTGTAGCTGCCGCTGGAGGAGCTGCTCTGGATATTGATGGCCACAAGGATGGCGGCCGCCTCCATAATGATGGTCAGCACAAGGGCGGAATGGGCCTGAAGAAAATAGGACAGCAGCATTACCGCCGCCACATTCACTACCAGCAGCACCAGCACCAAAGCCAGACGCAGCGTGGCGGAAATCCGCCGCTCTGTGGTTTGCTTGACGGGACGCTTCATAATGGGATGTTTCACTCGCTACTCCTTTCCCAGGGATAAATCGGGGGTCAGTGGTTCTCCTCCAGCAGGGTGTACTTCACATCCCACAGCTTCTGGGAGAGGTCCACATAATAGTTGTGGGGATTGTCAAAGCGCTTGACCTCTTCCCACAGGGTATCCAGCTGCTGGGCGCAATAGGCGCGGATCTCCTCCAGAGAGGGCGCGTCATATACCAGCTTTCCTCCCTGGAATACCGGCACCTGCAGCTCCTTGGCCGTAAAATTATAGACCTCTTTCTTCTTCCAGGTAGCATCCGGATCAAAAATCACCAGAGGCTTACTGTCGTCCACCACCTCGTCGTGGATGGTCAGATAATCGGCAATGGCCTTTCCGGTATCATTGCCATAGAAGCGATAGAGCTTCTTATAATGTGGCGTGGTGATCTTGGAGACATTTTCGCTGATTTTGATCTTGGGGATAATGGTACCGTCGGACTCCTCCACCGCCACCAGCTTGTATACACCGCCGAATACCGGCTCACTGCGGGCGGTGATCAGCCGCTCGCCCACGCCGAAGCAGTCCACCTTGGCACCCTGGAGCAGCAGATCCCGGATCAGATTCTCATCCAGAGCGTTGGAGGCGGAGATGGTGCAGCTCTCCCACCCCGCCGCATCCAGCATCTTCCGGGCCTCCTTGGAAAGATAGGCGATGTCGCCGGAGTCCAGACGAATGCCGCACTTGGTGATTCCCCGGGGCCGCAGCACCTCGTTGAATACTCGGATGGCATCAGGCACGCCGCTTTTCAGGGTGTTGTAGGTATCCACCAGCAAAATAGCGTTGTTGGGGTAAATCTCGCAGTAGGCCTTGAAGGCCTCGTACTGGCTGGGGAACATCTGCACCCAGGAGTGGGCCATGGTACCGGCGGCAGGAACGCCGAACACCTGGTCGCTGAGGGCGCAGGCGGTACCGTGGACGCCGCCGATATAGGCAGCTCTCGCCCCCACCACCGCGCCGTCCACGCCCTGGGCCCGGCGGGAACCAAACTCCAGCACCGTCCTGCCCTGGGCAGCCCGCACCAGGCGGCTGGCCTTGGTGGCAATCAGGCTCTGGTGGTTGATGCACAGCAGGGCGTAGGTCTCGATGAGCTGGGCCTGAGGCGCCGGCGCCCTGACCGTAATCAACGGTTCATTGGGAAATACCGGCGTTCCCTCGGGCACTGCCCAGATGTCCCCGGTAAAGCGGAAGGACCGCAGATAGTCCAGGAAATCCTCCTCAAAAAGGCCCTTTGTCCGCAGGTAGGCAATATCCTCTTCGTCAAAATGCAGATCCTTGATATACTCGATCAGCTGCTCCAGGCCGGCAGCGATGGCATAGCCGCCGCCATCGGGAACCCGGCGGAAAAAGACATCAAAATAGGTAATGCGCTCCTGCATTCCCTGACGAAAATAGCCGTTGGCCATGGTCATCTCGTAGAAGTCGAACAGCATCGACAGATTCAGCTTCTCTTTGCGCTCCATTGCTCAATCCTCTGTTTCATCATAATGGCCGGGACCGGAAAAGCCTGTCCCAACTCTTTTATAGTATATCTTTTCCCCATCTTTTGCAACGATAGAATTGACAATTCTTTCCCTTTCCCCTAATATAGAGGGGCCGGCAGACCTGCGCGCCGGCAACTTTTTCCCCATGGGAGGCTTTTGCCATGTCTGTGATTTTAGGTATCGATATCGGCGGCTCCACTACCAAGATCGTGGGCCTGCGTTCCGACGGCTCCGCCATTGCCATGCATCGGGTTCAGGCCCAGGATCCCATTACCTCCCTCTATGGCGCCCTGGGCAATTTCCTCTTTACCAATGGTCTGGCCTTGGGGGATGTATCCCGGATCGCCCTGACCGGCGTAGGCGCCTCCTATGTGGACGGAAATATCTACGACATCCCTACGGAAAAGGTGGAGGAGTTTACCGCCGTGGGTGTAGGCGGCCTGGCTCTCAGCGCTCAGGAGAAGGCCGTGGTGGTCAGCATGGGTACCGGCACCGCCTTTATCTGGGCGGAAAAAGGCAAGGAGGTCCGCCATCTGTGCGGCTCCGGCGTAGGCGGCGGCACCCTGGCGGGGCTTTGCTCCCGTCTGTGCGGCACCCGGCAGTACAGCCAGATCATCAAGCTGGCCGGCGAGGGCGATATCAATCACATTGACCTGACCGTAGGCGATATTACCCGCAACAGTCACCCCTCCCTGCCTTTGGACATCACCGCCGCCAACTTCGGCAATGTATCCGACAGTGCCACCGCCGGGGATTTCGCCGCCGGTGTTGTCAATATGGTTCTCCAGTCCATCGGCACCACCGCCGTCATGTCCTGCCGTGCCTGCGGCTGCGATACCGTGGTCCTTACCGGCTTCATGTCCGGTCTTCCCCAGGCAGAGGAGTGCTTTGCCCTCTTTACCCGCCTTCATGGCATCCGCTTTATCACGCCGGAGCATGCCGCCTTTGCCACCTCCATCGGCGCAGCCCTGTGTTCTTTCCGGGGCGAGGTATAAACTTTACTGGCACCTGGAACCCGTCTCACGAAGTCCCTTCCGTCTTTTTTCACCAAGTATCAAGCGCCGCCCCGGATACCGGGGCGGCGCTTTTTACTTCAGTTTCCGCTGTGGATCATGCCTTCCGGGGCACCTTCACCACCCAGCCGTAGGGATCCGGACGGCGGCCCCACTGGATGCCGGTGAGGGTATCGTAAAGATCCTGGGCACAGGGACCGATCTCCCGGTTGTTCACTGTGTGCTGCTTGTCCCGGTAAGCGAGGCTGCCGATGGGAGAAATGACCGCCGCGGTACCGCAGCCCCAGGCCTCCTCCATCTCACCGCTCTCCAGGGCGGCCATTACCTCGTCCACACTGATAAGGCGCTCCTCCACCTCGTAGCCCTTGTCCTTCAGCAGCTGGATACAAGAGCGGCGGGTAATGCCCGGCAGGACGGAGCCGGTAAGGGCGGGGGTGACAATCTTGCCCGCCATCTTGAACATGACGTTCATGCCGCCCACCTCTTCGATATACTTCTGGTGGACGCCATCCAGCCACAGCACCTGGTCAAAGCCCCGGCGCTCCGCCTTGGCGGCAGCCCGGTTGGCGGCGGCGTAGTTCCCGCCGCACTTGGCATAGCCGGTACCACCCCGGACCGCCCGGACGTCGGTGTCCTCAATGAGGATGTTCACCGGCTTGAGACCGCCGGAGAGGTAGCTCCCCACTGGGGAGAGAATGATCATCATCTTCGCCCGGGAAATAGAATGGAGCCCCAGGTCAATGTCGGTGCAGAACTCTACCGGCCGGATGTACAGGGAGGCGCCGGGCAGCGTAGGCACCCAGTCCTGATCCATCTCCACCAGCTTCAGCAGGGCTTCCAGCAGAAAGTCCGCATCAAAATCCGGCAGCTGGATGCGCTCGGCGCTGTCCCGCATCCGCCGCATATTGTCCGCCGGGCGAAACAGCTGCACACTGCCCTCATCGGTGCGGTAGGCTTTGAGGCCTTCAAACACCTCGGCGCCGTAGTGGAACACAGCGGCACCGGGATGGATCGTGAGATCTGTCAGCGGCACGATCTGTGCATCGTGCCAGCCCTTCTCCCCATCGTAGTCCATGGTGAACATATGGTCGGTAAACACGGTGCCAAAGCCCAGCTTCCGGGGGTCCTCCGGCTTAGGCCGGGGATGCTCCGTCTTACAGATCCGAATTTCCATTACAGGTCACTCTCCCTCTTCCCGGGCCGCTGACGGCCCTGTTTTTCGCCATTATACCCCTGCTGTTTTCCTCTGGCAAGATAAAATGCCGCCGGAGGAGGAAAAAACTCACTCCTTCCGGCGGCAAAATTGTGATCAAACAGCATACTGGCTGGTATAAAGCTGATAGTAAAAGCCTTTTTTCTCCAGCAGCTGATGGTGATTACCCTGTTCCACAATCTGTCCGTCCCGGACCACCAGGATGTTGTCCGCATCCACAATGGTACTCAGTCGGTGGGCAATCACAAAGCAGGTCCGGTCCCGCATCAGCTTATCCATAGCCTTTTGGATCAGGATCTCCGTGCGGGTATCCACATTGGACGTAGCCTCGTCCAAAATCAGAAGCTTCCTGTCAGAGAGCAGTGCCCGTGCAATGGTGAGCAGCTGCTTCTGGCCGCCGGAGATGGTAATGTTATCCTCTCCGATGACCGTGTCGTACCCCTTGGGCAGGGTACGGATAAAATGGTCGCAGTAGGCCTCATCACAGGCCCGCTCGATCTCCTCCCGCGAGGCATCCGGCCGGCCATAGGCCACGTTCTCCGCGATGGTGCCCTGGAACAGCCAGGTATCCTGAAGCACCATGGCAAACAGCCTGCGGCTGTCCTCCCGGGACACCTGAGAAAGATCCTGCCCGTCCACGCGGATGCATCCGCTGTCCACATCGTAAAAGCGCATCAGGAGGTTGACAATGGTGGTTTTGCCTGCACCGGTGGGGCCTACGATAGCCACCTTCTGCCCCGGCTCCACATGGATCGTAAGATCCCGAATCAGAGGCTTCAGCTTGTCATAGGAGAAGGCCACATCCTCAAAATCCACCCGTCCCTCAATCGTCTCCCCATCCAGGTGACCGGAGATGGGCGGTTCTTCCTCCTGATCCAGGATGGCAAACACCCGGCCCGCCGCCGCAGTGGCATGCTGGATATTGCTCATGCCGTTGGCAATTTGCTCCAGAGGTGAGGCGATCTGCCGGGCAAAAAGAACAATGGTCATGACCGTTCCCACCTCTACCCCCTGGTAGACGATGAGCCAGCCACCCAAAAGGTTGATGAGGATATAAGCCAGGGCGTTGCTGAAGGCGATCACCGGCTGGACCACGCTGCCCAGGAAGTTGGCCCGGGCCTCCGCCTTCCGCTGAAGCTGGTTGATCTCCTCGTGGCGCTGGTGGTTATACTCCTCCAGGTTATAGGCCTTGGTGGTGGCATAGTTGGTGTAGCTCTCCTCCACCACGGAGTACAGCCGCCCGCTCTGGCGGTGCATCTCACGGTAATAGCGGCTGCTTTTTTCCGCCAGCACGCTGCTGAGCCACACGGACAGCGGCATCAGCACAATCACCATCAGTGCCAGGCGCCAGTCCTCCCACAGCATCACTGCCGCAATGGCAATGATCTGCAAAAAGCCGCTCATCATGGTATCAATAATATCGTGAACGGTACCACCCATCCGGGAAACATCATCGGTCATCCGCTGGAGCACCTCGCCCACCGGGGTATCATCTACAAATTTTACCGGCAGACGCTGGATCTTATCAGAAATCTGGATCCGCAGATCACAGGTAAAATGACGGCTCACTACCTGATTCATCAGCCGCATCTTCAGATAGGCAAAAAGGCTGTGGGTCACATATACTCCCAGCAGGAGCAGCAGCCCCGGGGCCATAGCCGCCGTCAGAGCTGCGGCACCGCCGGAACGGTCCCCAGCCCAGAAGTCGTAGAGATGCTGCACCAGAATTCCAGTGAGCTTAGGCCCTGCCAGGGAACAGGCAATGACCACCAAAGCCAGCACACCCGCCAAAGCCAGCCACCATCGAATCGGCTTGGCATAGTACAAGGTACGCCAGATCACGCCCCGTCTTTTCCTTCGTTTTCTTATCCTGCTCACTGGCGCTCACCTCCTGTCTGGGAGGCATAGATCTCCCGGTAGATCCGACAGCGCTCCAGCAGCTCCTCGTGCCGTCCGCAGTCCACAATCCGCCCTTGATCCATCACAAAAATCTTGTCGGAGTCCATAGCGGAGGTCACCCGCTGGGTGATGACAATACGGGTACGGCCCGCCATGGTCGTGTTCAGCTCCTGGCGCAGCTTCGCCTCCGTGATAAAGTCCAGGGCAGAGAAGCTGTCGTCAAAGAGGAAAATAGGGGCATCCTTCAAAATGGCCCGTGCAATGGACAGCCGCTGCTTCTGACCGCCGGAAAGGTTCTTTCCCGCCTGGGAAAGCACATGGTCATACTGCCGGTCCAACTTTTCAATAAACTCTCCAATCTGGGCCGCCCTGGCCGCCGCCCACATCCGCTCCTCGCTGGCACCGGCATCTCCCATGAGGAGGTTTTCCCGGACCGTACCGCTGAAGATGGCAGTTTTTTGCAGCACAGCACTGATATTCCGCCGCACGGTGGGGGCTCCCCACTGGCGCAGCTCCTTCCCATCAAAGCGGATAGTCCCTTCTGTGGGAGAGCGAAAGCCCAGCATCAACTGCACCAAGGTGCTCTTCCCGCTGCCGGTGCCGCCGATGACAGAAACCTTCTCCCCCGCCCGAATATGGATGTCGATATCAGTGAGAGCGCTCTCGTCGGCATCCTCATAGCGGAAGGTGACATGGTCGAAATCCACATCTCCCCGGAAACGCACCGCCTGCTCCGGCTCCTGGGCCATACTTTTCGCCCTGGTTACCTGGGCAATACGCTCCGCCGCTACCTGAGCGTGAGGATACATGACCATGGCGAACGCCGCCATCACCACACCGTTCATCACCAGAGCAATATACTGAACGATGGCAAAAATATCTCCGGCACTGGGGCTGCCATAGGCAGCCATCCGGCTGCCTCCCACCCAAAGGATCAGCACAGCGGCGGCGTTGAACACCAGCAGCGCAAGAGGCTGCACCGCTCCCATACTCACATTTGCCCGGATAATGTTTTCCGCCATTACCCGGGTGGCCTGGGCAATGCGCTGCTGCTCATGGGGTTCTCTGTTGAACGCCCGGATTACCCGGATCCCCCACAGCCGCTCCCGCATGATATCGTTTTGCCGGTCTGTATAGTGGTCGGCCTCTTTCCAGAGCGGAGATATTTTCCGTCCGATGATCACCACCGCCACGAAAACCAGAGGCACAAAGCACAGCAAAATCAGGGACAGCACCATGTCCTTGCTGAAAGCCAGCAGCACACCGCCTACAAACAGCACCGGAATGGTGACAATCGTGGCGGAAAGGAGGGCGGCCACCCAGGAGACAGTATCCACATCGTGGGTGGAACGAGTCACCAGAGCGGCAGTTCCCATGGCGCCAAACTCCTCAAAGGTCAGACTATTGACCTTTCGAAAAATGTCCCGGCGGATATCGGCACAGAAGGACGCCACTACGGCGGCGCTGATCTTCGTCCCCACCAGAACCGTTCCCAGGCCACAGGCAGCCACCAGAAGCATCTTTCCGCAGCAGCGGAGGATATAGGGGAAGTCCGCATTGTACACGCCATTATTGACAATATCGCTCATGATGGTGGGCAGGAGCAAATTGCAAAAGGTGGACAAAGCAATCATTACTGTCGCCAGGGCCACCTTACCCTTATAGGGCAGAAGATAACGTAAAATATTCTTCATTGCTTCTCTTCTCACTCAAAACACACAGGTGAACGCATCTGGGTCAAGTCCCCGGGCAACAAAGCAGACGGCAGCATCCCCCTGCCCTTGCCCCCGTAAAAAGCTAAGACGGCAATTACCGCCGCCACAGCAGTTCAGTTAGTATACCATATCCCCCTTACTTCTTCAAGAGGAGCACCCTGTTTAAAGCGCCTCCATAATTTTTTCAAAATTTTTCAAAAACCTATTGCATTTTCAAAAACAGTGTGGTATTATAATTGAGCTGTCTGAGAGGACACGCGCCGTTAGCTCAGCTGGATAGAGCGTCTGGCTACGGACCAGAAGGCCGGGGGTTCGAATCCCTCACGGCGTGCCACCCCGAAACCATTGGGACTCAATGGTTTCGGGGCTTTTTCTTTTCCCTCCCGATGGGCCTTTTTCAAGCGTTTTCTAACACTTTTCTAACGCATCAGGCACTGGGTCAGCTTATCTGCCAGCCCTTTCTTGCGGGTACTGTCCAGATGGCCGTAGATATTGGCTGTGGTCTGGATATCGCTGTGGCCCATCCACTCCTGTACGTCTTTGAGACTGCATCCCTGATTCAGCAGTAAGCTTGCGCAGCTGTGGCGCAACTCATGAAAGCGGATAGGTGGTAGATTATTTTTGCGTAGCACTTTGAGAAAATGGTGAGTTACATAGTCCGGTTCAAAGGGAGTGCCGTCCGGCCACTTGAAAATATAATCATTTTCTTGGTAGTCCCTGCCCAACAAGCGTCGGTTTTCCTCCTCCGCTGTCTTTGCGGCCAGGAAAATGCTACGGGCATCCGGCGTCAGCGGGAAACTGCGGCGGCTGCTTTGCGTCTTGGTCTTGTCCTTCTCGATACGTGTCATCATTTTACAGACAGTATGGCGGATCAACAGGATATCATTTTTAAAGTCTACGCTGTCCCATTTCAATCCAAGCACTTCACTTCGACGCAGACCATACAGTGCAGTAATCTTGACTAATGGCAGTAGGGGGTCACCCTCCATCACGTCAAACAGATGCTGAATCTGATCAGCGTTGTAAAATGCAGCCTCAAAGCGCTCATGGCGAGGCAGTTCCACATAGTCACAGGGATTGCTTGTCAAAAGGTTCTCCTTCACCGCCTCTGCCAGCGACTGGCGGATGATATTCCGATGATGGCGCATGGTCTTTGCTGATAATCCACCCTTTCCGTCCAGACGGCCGCTCCGGGACTTTTCATCAAAATATGCCTGTAGTGCCTTAACGGTACACCCTTGCAGCGTAAGGCCGTTTGCGTCAAAGTATGGAAGGACTTGTTTTTCCGCTGTATTGAGATAGCCCAGGTAGGTTACCGCATCCACACGCCGCTCCACGCAGGAAAGCCAGTGCCGTATACAGTCAGCCACCAGCATGTCTGGTTGAGGAAGGGATTCTTCCTCCCTCTCCTGCACCAGCTGCTCCCGAAGCATCTGTTCTGCCTTGCGTTTATTTCCCTTTTCCGGTAAGCCGGTTGAAATCCATCGTTGTTTCCTTTTTCCATTTTCCGTGCTGTTAAGCACCATGTAAAATTTCCCGCTTTTTACTTGCAGACTTCCTGTCATGCCGTTCTCCTTTCTGACAGCAGCCTGCTGTTATCATCGCATAACTGTGTTGCGAGCTGATGTAAGATAGTCCGCTACACATACTTTGGGAATGAGGATTCGTTTTCCCACCCGGATGCAGCCAATTTGCTTTTCCTTAACCAATCGATAGGCAGAGTTAAGGCCAATCCCCAGAATACATGCCACCTGTTTCACCGTCAGCACATCGGGGTAATCCCGCAACATACGGCCACCCCCTTAAGACATAGGGAATTCACCTGTAGTCTGTTGTTTTCCAGTTCATTCAGGGCGTTGCAGAAATGCCGTGCATATTTCCGGTTCTGCCAACTGTACTTGCGGGTACTGCTCCTTTTAGGGAATAATGTCTTCCGTTCTTCCCGCTGGTGCCACAATAGTTTTTTTCGGCTTCCAACTGAAAATAAGTCGTGGCTTTCTTTCGATGTCAAAGTATTTGAAATAAACTTTTTTGCTTTGCAAGGGTTCTCTCCATTGCGAAAAATGCGCTTTCTATTATTGCGCCTCTTCTCATTCATATCGATGCTCCTTTCGTTTTCGCATGGAAAAAGCCTCAACACCGATAATTATAATATATCATAGTTGAGGCTATTTTTCTATAAAAAACTGCGTATTCAGCCTAATATTTCATTATATTTTGTCGGTTACTGTATTCAAATCAAATTGCCCCTCTCTGCCGATCAAGAATTCAACAGGAAGATTTGTCGGATCATTTGAACCCGGTGCCTGCAGCGAACAGGTCCACAGATATTCCATCTCTCCGCATTCTGATGCCGAGCCGGCCGATGCAGTGACGCGTCCAAGCCGGGCGTACCATTATACCCAGCCGAATCTTCGCGTTATGCGGGCGCCACCCGCATATAAGTGCTCATGATCTGTACGCCAAACAGATGGATAGCCGCTCCTCGGTCAGGGGATGTACCGGGTTTTTTTATGGAATTGTCAAGCTGCTCTGAAGCGGGATGCCTTCGTAATATAAGTACACAATAAATCCTCGCAATCTAATGCAATAAAAATCATAAAAATACGCTGCCCTAAATTTCAGGGCAGCGTATTTCATTGAGTAGGGAAACCACCGGCTCTGCCGGTGGAGGTGCCCCGGGAAAAAGCTTTTGCTTTAAGCGTCGAGCGAAGCGAGCTGCTAACAGCAAGCTATCAGGGATGAAAGGCCACCGTAAGAACAGCGATTGCCCGTTTACGGGCTGTGGGGCAAGTGATGCGAGCAAAATAAAATCCAGTGCGTCTTGAGACGCATGCCGGTAATAGGCCCTTATAGGACCAACTCAAGCCACCGGCTTAGCCGGTGGTTATGACTATATTCGCAGCCACATATTTTTCACAAAAATAAAGCTGTCCCTTTTCTCTTTAAATTAAACATATAGATAAATGGATGCTATGCCATAATCTTTCTTCATGCAGATCTGTCGCTTCTTTTTTCATCGGGTCATCGATACATTATTGCAAAACATATGTCATGGTATTCATCTAAAATTGACCGACATGAGAGGAGGATATGTCAACTTATTTTATAGCGAACAAGCTTGTTACGCATTATTACCTGAGTTTGCAAAGTCCATGAAGAAATCAAAATACAACAAGAAATCGTGAGGGAAATATGAAGAAGAGAGATAGAATCACAAGTTTCCTGCTCGTATTTATTCTGACTATTCAACTTATTCCGGCTCAAGCGCTTGCTTTTTCTACCAATTTTGCCACCTCATTCACTGACTATGGCCCATATGAATTTAGTATTCCCAGTGAAGAAGAAAGCCAGTATCAAAATTCTACAGATCGCTATTATGACCTCGTTTATACACCTGAAGGTGATCTGAGTACTGATTTCCCAGAAACTGATTCTGGAGATAACACATATAATTCTGAGCTAAAAGATCCAACATCTCTAGTTCCAACGGAAGCAGATCATCATTTCATAGAAATAGTAAAGGTATATTCCAGTTTTCTGGAGCTGACCCCTTCCGATCAAGAATTTTTATGCAGCTACACTGGCATAGCATCTGAAATGCTTGCTACGTTATCAGTGTCAGGTGTATCCATCTCTGACGCATTAGGTTACGCATCACTTTCGTTATCTATTGAACTTCCTATAGAAGAAATTATTGCCGTATCACCAACACTGGATGAGATTAATTCTATAGCAATTCAAGCTAAACTCTATAATTCTTATTTGGATTCAGAAATTTCGGAGCCAACTGTAGATTTAGAGTTGAAAAAATTCCTGCTTCAGGGCTATTCTTTTGAACAGATTAATAATGCATTTACGATTAATCAAAAATACAATATTGCTATCAGTGACTTATTGGAAGGTATCTTGCAGGGCGAATCTATGCCTGTGGGCAACAACATACTGACGGAAAATGAATTATCAGAACTGTCTGACTTAGCTCAGGAAGCTGGGATTTCTGAATCTGCAATTATAAATTACACGGATCAGAATCAGGAGCAATATTCTGACATAAAATCCACCTTGCAGTCTATCAATACATCTCCCGTTGCTGCTGGTTATGAAAATGAAGCCAGCGACAGCTGGTCTTCACAATCTGACAGCTCAATTGGCTCTGCAAGTCCTAATGCCACTGATGATGTCGTCGTTACCCCAATGGAAACGCAGTACTTAGGCGCCCCCTATACCTATAGCGCTAGCGACAACGAAAAAGTCTCTCTAAATACCGGCGCTCTGATTGAAGAAGCGATTGATTACATTCTTCCCGGCATAAATGGTTTGGATCTCGTTATTGGAAGACGATATAATTCTCAGGAAGCAAATAACGTTACACCAGTCTCCATGTATGGCTCTCTCCCAGTTTACCAATACTATGTCAACTATGGGGCTGAGGCATCTTACTATGTTCCCGGCATTGCTTCTGGGGCTTGGGATTATTATGATGAGCATTATGTTGCCGGCCCATTTGCCACATTAATGGATGCGCAAAATTTCTGCGCAACACTGCCTTCAGGGCGGCGTGTAATACCCAATTTTGAAGATGGAGCAGATCTGATATTTGATTACTATGCAAATATCGTCCCTGTTCTCATCGGATACAACTATATTACAACCTCTGGTACCCAGCCAAACAATTACTTAAAGAGCATGTATGGCCTTGGCAATGGATGGAGCTTCATGTTCTCTTCTATTGAGATGACTGGCAGCAGTCCGCTGCTACATCTCTCTGACGGCAGAACCTACGAAATTGCCTTCGGATCAACTATTTCTAATTTGAAGGACTATCTTCTGTCTGACCTCCGAATCGTACAAGAACCTAATGCTTATTTTAATGGACAAGAATATTCTTTATATACCCTTTACTATGCCGATGGTACTCGAGAGTATTTTTCCGGCTTTGGAAAACTGCTTGCTAAAGCGGACCGCTACAACAATACAATTAAATTCAGCCACAGCATACTTAACGGTTTTCCTTATATCACAATAACTGATACATTGAATAGGGTTACTACAATCTCTGGTTCTCCCATTCTTAATGGTCATATCATGACAGTAACCCTACCAGATTCCAGAACGATGACTTACACAGTTAATTATCTGGGGAACAGTTGTGATCTGCTGGGTATTCATACAAACACCAGCAACCAAAATACATACTATTCATACTCTGTCAACACTGCAGGCTTTGATGCAAACAGCAAAGGTATTTCTGCAGCATCCTACCAATTTGCTAATTTGACGGCTATCCAACATCCTACCGGAGCACTAACCCAATTCAACTATTCTTCCAAAGTACGTAATCTCGGAGTCAGTGGCGCAACTCAAGTATTTGTCCTATCTAACCGTTTCGACCGTACAATTACCGATAGTTCTCCGAAAAATGTCACTAATTATTCGTACTTCTCTGATTGTTCCGGGTACCCCAACTATACGGATGGAAACAACTTACCCACAATATTCACATACAGCACAACGGTAATAAATCCTAGCACGGGTCTTGCCGAAGGAACCACATTTAACTACAAACACCGTCCTATTGCCATTTCCTACAGTAATATATCATCCAATGCACTTCTACGGCAAACCGTCTATAATTATGATATAGCTACATGGCTGCCAACATCTTGTTACGATAATTGGTATGGCACAAACCCACAACAGCCACCGTATCAAATTATTACCAGCATGACATACGATCAGTATGGAAATGTGACCGCTGAATGGTCGCCTTTGGCGGAAGGCTCTACGATTGACACAGAGTACAAAACAACTTATACATACGGTGGTCCATATCAGCTTCTATTATCAAAAACGTATAAAACAAATCTCAACACTACCGTAGAAGAGAGGAATACCCTCACTGAAGATGGTCGATCTATTGCGCGTACAGAAGTATATGAAAACAATGTGCTTAAAAGCCGCACAGACTTTACCTATGATAGTTCTGGTAATGTAACAAGCCAGAGAAATTATAAGGACGGTTTTACCGACTTTTATTTGACTGAGTACACCTACGAGAGCGGGTATCTATCCTCGGAGTCACGTTATGATGTACTTGATCCTGATGGCGCTGCCGCGCTTCCCACTCCTGGACAGGCAGCTGGAGTAATTCGCCGAACATATACTTATGACCGTATGGGTAGATTGTTCCAGTCAACTGATGCCAACGGCGGAACTACTACATATTACTACGATAACCTGGATAATGTCTCTTTAATCCTTAATCCTGACAACACATCCATATCCTATACTCGTGATTACTTCGCAAACACTGTAACTGTCCGTGATGAAGATGGCGCGAATATCAAGTACACGTATACACCGTTAGGTCTGGAATATCAGACCATCGATGTGCAGAGTGGAGCTATATTGTCCCAGAACAACTATGACAGTGCATCCCGCCTGATTCAAAAATTTGACTACACCTATGGATCATCAGCACTGTATTCCTACGATGTTTGGGGAAGGTGCCTTAGCGAAAGTATTGGTACATTAAACGGGGAAATCCTATCTCAAAAACTGTACAACTACACAGATGCACCCGCAGACCAACTTTACCAGATAAAAACCGAGACAATCCTCGGTGATACTATGGCACCTTCTATCATCACTAACTATTACACCAACAAAATTGGCCATCCTGTGAAGACAGGGAAAATGCTCAATGGTACTGAGTATTTTGAAAACTACACCACCGATTATAGGGGTAATGTAGTTATCACTCAATCTGCACAGGCAGCAGCTCAAGGCTTAGGTTTTAGTGAAAAGAATGAATATGACTATGCAGGCCGCGTAATAAAAACATACAATGCGGACAACCAGAGCACCTCTAATACCTACAATGCTTTGGGGCAGCTTATCCAATCAACAGATTACTCAGGGACCCCAACCATCTATTCTTATGATGCCCTGGGCCGGATGCTGACACAGACACTCAAGATAGATGCCTCCAATAGTGCGGTAACTAAATACTACTATGATGCAGCAGGAAACATTATCCGTCAACTGACACCTAGCCAAAGTCTGGGATCTGGTGCAATATGGAATAGGATCGATTACACTTACGATTCGCGAAACAGGCTAGAAACAGCGTCCCTCTACGATGGTAATTCTATTGCCACCGCTTCTCGCTATACTTATAGTGGCACCGGCAATCCTTTGACCATGACCACAGGGCTCTCCTCCCCCACTGCCTCCGGTGGCAGCACCACAACCTATACCTATGATCATTTTGGAAATGTCCTATCGGAAACCGATGCCACTGGTGCAGCCGAAACATATAGCTATAGCATAACTGGATGCCTAATCAGCAAAACCAATCGAAATGGAATAACAGAACGTTATTCGTACGATGCATTAGGACGCCTAATCGGTTATAACACAGGTGTCGAAATCTTTGCAAACATCTATTCCAAAACTGGCGCTCTGATTGGCGAGCTTTCAGGAAAAATCCTCTCCACCACTATTCCCGTTCTGCAGCGTACCGAGTACAGCTATGATTCATGGGGACGTTTGGCGCAAGTTGTTTATAGTGATTTTGGAGCAGAAGGAACTACTAATGTCACAGCAGCCACTCCTCAAATCTCCTACACCACACAGTATACCCACGATCTGGCCGGAAATCGTACAAACATGACTGTACAGATGGGAGATGTGCAGGTCCAGAACGTTACCTACACTTACGACACACTCAATCGGCTCTCCACTGTAACCGAGGACGGTGCACTCAAAGCTACCTATACATACGATACCAACGGCAACCGGGCCAGCTTGACCTACGCTAACGGTGTTTCTGAGACATATAGCTACAACCTGGCCAATTGGGTCACCGGCCTCACCAACAAATTAGGGAGCACTACGCTTTCCTCTTATAGTTACACTTATTTCGCCAGTGGAAACCAGAAAACCAAGACTGATCATACCGGTAAAACCACCACTTACACCTATGATGGGCTTGGCCGCCTGACTGCTGAAAGTAGCGGAGAGCTCTCCGTATCCTATGTATATGATGCAAACAGTAACCGTACACAAATGTCGGTAAGTGGTCCTGAGAGCAGCATTATTGCGTACTCCTATGATGCAGCTAACCGGTTGGTCAGCGAAACAACGACCCGTGACGATGCCATTGTAAAGTCCATTTCTTATTCCTATGACGACAACGGCAATCTACTGTCCAAGGCAACAACTGGAGCAGACAATATTGTCAACACGGATACTTTCCAGTATAATACGATTGACCAGTTGATTTCCCACACGTCGGACAGTGTTACCACCTCCTACACCTATAATGCGCAGGGCATCCGAACCAGCAAAACTACCGGCGCTCTTACCAGTTACTATGTTCTGGACGAGGAAAATGTGGTAGGCGAGGTCCAAAATGGAGCTGTTACCGCCAGCTATCTGCGGGGCGTCAACCCGATCCTCATGGATATTGCCGGTTCTGAAAGCTACTATCTCTACAACGCTCATAGCGATGTGGTGCAGCTTACCAGCGCCGCAGGTGCTGTCAGCCGTTCCTACGACTACGATGCCTTCGGCAATGAACTGGATCCCGACACCGCAGATATCAACCCCTTCCGCTACTGCGGCGAATACCGAGATACTGAATCCGGCGCCTACTATCTCCGGGCCAGGTATTATGATCCCAGCATTGGACGCTTTACCCAGGAAGATACGTATTGGAACATCGCCAATATGATCTACGGAACCAGCCCTCAAAAAATCAACCAGCAAAAGGATTATCTTGGCCTTACAAATTATACCTATGCACCCGAGATATCCGCTATCCTACAAAGTGGTAATCTTTATGTCTATGCTATCAATAACCCAGTGTTATACCACGACACCTCCGGTAATATAGTTCAATTTGTTATTTTAGGTACCGCCATATCAGCAGAGTCTATTATTGCCGCCGCAGGTGCAGCAGCACTGAGTGGTATATTAATTTTTTCCGACTTTCGCGACAAACTAGCCAATCTACTTAAGTATGCATATGATTCTACCGAAGATGCCATAGAAGACATACTTGCCGCATTTTCTAATATTGCTGCTGCATCACCCACGCCCGACCCTAACGGCAACGATAACGACAGATCATCAGATACCAAAAGCATAAAAAAAATCAAAAGTAACAAAGAAGCTAATAAAATCGCCAAACAATTTGGCTATGATAATGCTGAGCAGCTAAAGCAAGATTATGTAAACAGAAGTGGATCTCACTTTAACATGTTTTATAATACAAAAACTGGAGAAGTTATCTTGCAGTCAATAGGAAATAGCAAATTAAATATTCCTACAGGTCTGTTTTTATGGTAGGTGTGGAAATGGAAATAATAAAAACTTGTTTTACCATCAGTGCCCCTGATCTTTCTTTTAGTGATATTACGAATTCTCTTGGAATTTCTCCCACAAATATTCGAAAGAAAAAAGACTGGCCACAACCATCCATCATTGCTGGTATTGCAGAAGATGCATGGACATTGTCAATGGAAAACGAACAGTTCAGTTGTGTCTCGCAATCTATACAAAAACTTTGTCAGCTTCTGTTACCAAAGGCACCTATCGTACGCCGTCTATGTGACCGCTATCACGCCACAACACATATCGAAATTATTATTCATACCGAGGAAAATTCTTTACCCGAAATGGTTTTGCCTGCAGAACAAATTTCTTTTTTGTCTGAACTTCATGCAGAACTTGGATTTGATATCTATTTTGACCTTTAGATTATTTTTTATGATGTGGTAAAGAAGGGCTATCCACTGATCTTGAGACATCTGGCCTATTGTCCAATGGTGTTGTCGGCAACAATCCCTATCTCGATCTGCTCCCAGGCTGGGATGATCGATTTTCTCGTTCTCTGCACAGCCGCCGCCGGTTTATCCCGGCGGCGGTTTTACCTAACTTTAATTTTAGGTAACATCCAGCTAGGAAAATATTGCACTCTAAAAATCCATTCGGTAAAATGGAGTAAATTGTCTCACCGTGCGCTCAGTAGTAATCACTTTGCGACTTGTTGTCCAAAGCAGATAATATTGCAGATGCTGCTGAGGCGATTGTCGACGGCAGAAGCGCTATTGTCATGAGTTACACGGAGCTCAGAAAAACGGTGAAGAGCCTTGGGATCAAGGGCATGGAGGTCCATCACCTGATTGAGAAGCGTTTTGCTAAAACTCTTGGTATTGATCCCGATGATATCCCAAGCATTCTCTTGCCTAAGGGAGATCACCAGACCATTACCAAAGCATTTCGTAAATTAATTGGGTATAGCAACGATATAAATAGCGAAGTAACTACTAAATATGCATCTGTAGAGAAAATTTGGAGCGTAATTAAGGAGGTGTACAATAAAAACGGAATGGAACAATATATACCCATTATTGAAGAATTTCTGCAGATTAATTCTTCCAAATTTGGAAATATTAGAATTTGGAAAATAGATTAGAGGTGTAACTATGCGGCGAGCAACCTCCGTAATCGCACTCTCTATGGACGAAGAGAAGTGTCATACGCTATACAACACATATAAGCCATATTTTGTACAGGGTATTCATGCCAACAACTACGGGCAAGTTGTTCTTCCCCTCAAGCCAGATTCCTCTATATTAAATGAAGCTATTGAAGATGCTCGTAAACTTGATTGTGGCGGAAATTATATGTTGTGCAGTCGAGCTTACTACACAAAAAAAGAACTGGAGGCTGTCCCCTTTTTTCAGTTAGACGTTGGCTTTCCTCTGGAATTGGAAGGGACAGATCCCTCAGACTATGGGACAAAATACACCGGGGGCTGCCCCGTCTGCGGACTTGGCAAGCAACTGACCAGCGACGTGTTCGTAGATCGAAAGTTTATTCGTAAATATAGAATTGGTCAATTGCAGCCCGACTATTTTGTCTCCGAGGAGATCCGCCAGCTCATCGAAGAAGCCGGCCTCACCGGCGTCTCTTTTGAACGAGAGGTCAGGGACTACAAGGGCCGGGAGCTGCCCCATCGCTTCTATGTTATGAACATCCACCACATCCTGCCGCCCCTCAGCCCTTCCACCTGGCTTGAGGATACAAAAAAGCGCCAAATGGTCTCCTCCTGCGGCCACGGCACCATCTACCTACGCTCAGACCTCCAGTACGAGCGTGAAAAGCTGGAGGGAGCCATGGATTTTAACCTGACTGCAGAAATCCTCAACAATGATCAGATCCCCGCTCTCGTGGTCAGTGCGAAAACCAGGAAGGTGTTTCGTGAGCACAAGGTGGGGTGGGCCCGCTATACCCCTGTGCTGCTGACCGACGGCGTTATCGGCACCAATCCCTATCTTGATTCGCCCCCGGGCCTGGGTTGATCCTTTTCCGCGTTCTCTGCACAACCGCCGCCGGTTTATCCCGGCGGCGGTTTTACCTAACTTTATTTTTAGGCAACATCCAGCTAGGAAAATATTGCACTCTAAAAATCCATTCGGTAAAATGGAGTTAATTGTCTCACCGTGCGCTCAGTAGTAATCACTTTGCGACTTGTCCAAAGCAGATAATATTGCAGAATGCTGCTGAGGCGATTGTCGATGGCAGAAGCGCCATTGTCATGAGTTACATGGAGCTCAGAAAAACGGTGAAGAGCCTTGGGATCAAGGGCATGGAGGTCCATCACCTGATTGAGAAGCGTTTTGCTAAAACTCTTGGTATTGATCCCGATGATATCCCAAGCATTCTCTTGCTAAGGGAGATCACCAGGCCATTACCAAAGCATTTCGGGATAAAATCGGATATATCGGTTAAAAGTACAAATTCTTAACAACATCCACAGCTAGTGCACAAGATATCTGGAATGTTTTGACAGAAGTTTACAAAGAGCAGGGAATGGAAAAATACATTCCGATACTGCAGAAATTTTTGCAAAATAATTCCAAAAATTACGGAATAACAATCTGGAAAATTAAGTAGAAAGCAGGGCCCTTATGCTGTGTGCAACATGTATCGTAACCGTTCCACGCTCCTTTACTAAAGAAGAACGGAAACGTCTCTACAACAAGTTTGAACCTTATTTTGTAAAAGAATTTTCAAGATATGTCACATGGGAGCATGTAATTTGTTTTCCATTTCCACCTGATTCAGATATTCTGCATACAGCAATACAAGAGATCTACAATAGGGAGCTGTACTATCATCTCATAAGCAAAACCTATTATACAAAAAAAGAGCTGGAGACTGTTTCTTTTTTCCAGATGGGTGTAAGGAATCCTTTGGAGCTAGAAGGCGTCGATGCCTCACGCTATAATACTCAATACACAGGAGGCTGCCCAAACTGCGGAAGAGGCAAACATCTGATCGGTAACTTGTTTATTGACAGAAAGTTTATTCGAAAGTACAGGATTGGAATGCTGGAACCCAACTACTTTGTCTCCGAGGATATCCGCCAGCTCATCGAGGAAGCCGGCCTCACCGGCGTATCTTTCGAGCAGGAGGTCAGGGACTATAAGGGGCGTGAGCTGCCCCAGCCCTTTTATGTCATGAATATTCACCACACCCTGCCGCCCCTCAGTCCTTCCACCTGGCTTGAGGATACGAAAAAGCGCCAAATGGTCTCCTCCTGCGGCCACGGCACCATCTATCTGCGCTCAGACCTCCAGTACGAGCGTGAAAAGCTGGAGGGAGCCATGGATTTTAACCTGACAGCAGAAATCCTCAACAATGACCAGATCCCCGCTCTCGTGGTCAGTGCGAAAACCAGGAAGGTGTTTCGTGAGCACAAGGTGGGGTGGGCCCTCTATACCCCTGTATTGCTGACCGACGGCGTTGTCGGCACCAATCCCTATCTTAACCCGCCCCCGGGCCTGGGTTGATCCTTTTCCTCGTCCTCTGCACAGCCGCCGCCGGTTTATCCCGGCGGCGGTTTATCTTTGCCACAGTGAATGTACCATTATTGCCCAGTTTTAAACTAATTGCTGCTTTCCGTTGGTGCCGATGTATTTTATATGCATAGCGTCCATCTTTGCGCTAGCTCTATGCATAATGAGCTGCCCCCCAAATTTTGAGGACAGCTCATATTATTTAAATTTCGAACTTACTAATATTTAGAGATATATGTAGCATAATCTCCTGCTTCAAATCCAAATCCACCACCCCATCAACCACACTGTACCGATTGATTAATGGCATATACATACAAAGGATCTCCTCTATTGCCTTTTTATCACCGACGATCGCACGGATTAGCAACTCTCGGAACTCACTCGCATTCACTATTTTCACCTCTTTCCGATAAAAGTTTGCGAAGCTTTTTGACGGCCAAAGATCGCTGATTATAAATGTGCTGAACTGTACAGCCCATTAATTCTGCAATCTCCTCTGGATACATCTCCTCCACAAATAAATATATAAGCACTTTTTGACGTGCCATGGGAAGCTGTCTGAAAGCTTCTGCAAGCCTGCTCTCCTCGAAGGTGAATTCATGCTCTTCATAAGGCGTTGGTCCAGCAATTAACGGGATTTCTATTTCAGATACTATATCCAACGAAATTGTTTTTGGTTCTCTGCTGAGTTTCCTTAAGTAATTTTGCCGGACATGCTTCATAGTTACCTCCAGGAATCGAGTAAACCGACCTCGCAACTCATCCCGTGGTTCAAATTTAATTTCATAATCCATTTTCATGCCTCCTGGTCATGCCATCCCAGCAGCCTGGGTGGCATGCCAAGATGGCATGCGTATTGATAATCATTTCGGTTCAGGTGAGTTAACGCATAAATGCGATGTGCATTGGACTCACCTCCTTTCAATAAGTACAAAAAAAAGCTGTGCCGCAAAGCTTTGCGGCACAGCAACACATAATAACGCCAATCAAGACTCCAGAAACATACCGAGTATCTTGAGCAGACGAGAATATTACACAAAAATGGATCCCTGAAAAATCAATATTTCCCCACACCCCAACAAATAGCTAGATTTATTTATGGGGTATACGTACATCGCTTTCTCCTCTCAATTTATCACATCGATGTGATTCTTTATGTACTATGTTTGCCCCAACCTTCCATCATCAACTATACTTTCATTTGAAGAATCCGCACCTTTCTTTATCATTCAAAAAGATCCAAATTGTTCAGCATTTGCGAAATATCGTCTTCCTGGAGATTGTCTGTATCTACAGTATGAGAGCCGGTAACCGAACTGCTATTTCGGCTCAGTTGTTCAGATACTATTTCTCGAATCGTCTGTTCTAACCTCTTGCGACTCAGAGAGGATTGCTCCTCAACTTTTATGCGAAGGGACTCATCAAGAATCCTAGGATTTCTCTGAATAAACTCGTTGAGCGCCTTCACTACTAAAGCACTTTTTTTATTGCCAAGTCGCTCTAATAATTCTCCTGCA
This sequence comes from Oscillospiraceae bacterium, assembly GCA_017887695.1. Lineage (GTDB taxonomy): Bacteria > Bacillota > Clostridia > Oscillospirales > Oscillospiraceae > Pelethomonas. The sequence goes on from JAGHHM010000001.1 coordinate 48,637, forward strand.
CAAATGCCAGGTTCTGTATCTGCTGAAAATTGGAGGGAAAATCGATAAACATTCCCCTTCTTCATAACTGTCTCTCCTAATTGAGGCCCATACGATTCAACTGTTTGTCTGCAAGCATAGCATATCCTACGGCATTTGCCTTGACGTCTTCCACATAGCTTGCTTGAGCAATCAAAGGTGATTTTTCGAACAAAGGTCTGAACAATGCGCTTCCGCCTCCGATAAAAATCACTGGATTTGTGCGCAAGTCTACCTGTAGCTCTCGAAGCTGATCCAGTATCCCCTTCGCATGCATTTGCGCAGCATCACGAATTGTCTTTTTTACATCTTCTGGCAGTATGGTTTCCCTTCCCGATAGCACCGCACTGATATGCTCGTCCTCGATCTTCATGTCATGCTGAGCACTGATTTTCCCGATAATATTATTGTTCATGGTGATAACGCCACTCTCCAGGCTTCTGCAAAATTGAAGATCAGGCTTTCCATTTCTCAGCAGCAGCACGTCTGTTGTAAATCCACCAATATCAACAATAAAAACCCGCAAGGTGTTAATCAGCTTGGTGCACTGAGGGATCACTGCTGCATAAGCTTGCGGATATACAAAAATATGTCGAATCTCAATACTCAAGGGACAATTATTATACAAGAAATTGATTTTTTCGTCACGACGGAAGTATTGTGCAAAGCGGTCTCTAAGGCGGTAGTGTTCCGGTGGAAGCCCTATTGCCAAATCAATTTTCTCAAGTGAAGCATCCTGCACTGACGCCTGCAGCTCCCTGGCAATAGCAAATAGAGACAGAATAAAATACCGATCATCTTGCGTTTTGTCCCGCATGTAAGGAACACGATGTCCAGACAGGGTCCAATACTTCCCGGCATATTCCAGGACGTCCTCCGCAAGTGGCGGCTTTACCATATGCTCTGATAAGCCAGCGACAAACGAGAAGTGCGGCGTTTTGATGGCATAGTTACCATGGTCAATTGCTATTAACATAATCATTACCTCCTAGTTGGTTCTATTTTGACTACACGTTTTCAAATGCTCATTTACAACAAAATACGTATTAAAAAAGAAAAGGCGGATACCCGCCTTTTCTTTTTTAAGGAATCTGGCGATGCAAGCAGTACTGCCACACGTAGTCGTCCAGTCCTTTATACTGTGGGTCCCAGAGATAGGTCCCGTATTGGAAACCATTGTCTGTTAAATGACGCTTCAGATTCTTATACCCATTTTCAACATGTGGATTTGTCAGGAAGTCCATATCAAACGCAGTCATGATCTTCCTCACCCCTTTTTCCCGTAGCTGAACAAGCACACCATCAAGCTGTGACAAGGCGCTCACACCTGCTACTGCGAGCACAGTCTGGCTTGTCAATTCGTGAACGATGTCCGCTTTCATAGGTCCTTCCGTCAGAATTATCTTCTCACACGGTTTACCCGCGATATGGATCCATGCTTCCGCTTTACATCCATCATCTTTTCCAATGCTGGATATCCAGCGAAACTTTCTGCGTGTTGCATTGTCTCTCCGGATTTGTAGGCCTTGAATCCTTCCGTCCAGATCTCTCACTGGGATCAGTATTCCTCTGCTCTCATGGATGAATGTCCATTGCCCGTCCTTGCGATAGAATCCTGGAACACCAGAAAGATAAAATCCTTCCGCGAGGAGCTGTTTGGCCAATGTCTTCATTCCAACAATCGGCGTTGTCTTATACCCAAGCGTGATAATCTTTTCTTCGGACAATCCACGCGACACCAGGTTAGCCCGGTGATCTGACGCGAGCGTCAGCCGACTAAGCATCGCCTCATAAGTCGCATGACGCGAGTCAATGTCTGTCAAAGGACATTCCTGTACATCCGAAAATCCAGCGGAGTCGTTCTCTCCACACTTATCTCGTCTAGGCGAACCCAGTCGGGTA
>JAGHHM010000157.1 GCA_017887695.1 Oscillospiraceae bacterium
AGAAAGGCCACGGCCAGCACCGTGGTAATCACAGGCCCCAGGGCATAGAGAATGGCCACATTGGTAAGAGCAGTATGCTGCACAGCAAAAAAGTACAGGTAATTGCACAGCACCACACCGATTACCGACAGCGCTGTCAGCAGCAGCCCTTCTCCCTTCCCGGGGCGCACCGTTCCATGGCGCCGCCACACAAAGGGAAGTAGTACCGCCGCACCGACGCCGCTGCGCAGGCACAGCACGGTCATGGGAGAAAATTCCTCCACAGCGTAGGTGGAAGGAATGCCCATGGATCCCCAGATAAGCATTACCAGAATAATGGGGATAAAGGCGTGTATTCCTTGCTCCTTTTTCATTGCAGCCGGCCGACGGCCTCCTTGAGCCGCGCCACAAAGGTCTCCAGATGAACCCGCTGCGTAGCCACATTGATCCGCATGAACTTTTCTCCGCCAGGGCCAAAGGTACTGCCCGCATTAAGGGCCGCCCCTACCTCGTTGATTACAAAGGCCTTCATCTCATCATTGGTCATGCCCAGTGCGCTCATATCCAGCAGCGGAATATAGGTGGACTCGGGACGAACCAGCTTGACCTGAGGTACCTGCTCCTTCAGGGCAGCATCCAGGTAATCGATATTGGCCTGAAGATAAGCCAGCAGCTCCTGATACCATTCCTCGCCATGCTCATAAGCTGCCTGAGCCGCGGGGATACCGCAGGAGTTGGCATTGGCTACATGGAGACCGTAACGCAGCAGATACTGGTAGGGGGTACGCAGGGCCTCATTGGGAATGGAAATGTGGGACATTTCCAGGCCGGCAATATTAAAGGTCTTGCTGGGCGCCATGGCCACAATGCAATGGTCACGGCTCCAGTCGGACAACTGGGCAAAGACAATATGCTTGTGGGGCTGATACACAATGTCGCTGTGGATCTCGTCGGAGAATACCAGGAGGTCGTTTTTCCGGCAGATTGCCTCCACCCGGTCCAGCTCTTCCTTTTTCCACACACGACCAGAGGGATTATGGGGGCTGCAGAACACAAACATCTTCGCCTGCTTTGCCTTCTCCTCCAGGTCGTCAAAATCCATGGTGAAATACCCGTCCCGGTAAATCAGCTGGTTATTGATGACCTTCCGTCCCAGCGCTTCAATGGTACTGCTGAAGGGGAAATACACCGGGGGCTGGATAAGGATGTTATCCCCCTTTTCCGTAAAGGTCAAAATAGCATTGGAAAGAGCCGTCAACACACCGGGCGTATGGCAGACCCACTCTTTTTTTACGTCCCAGTCGTGGTGCTTCTTTTCCCAGGCTGCAAAGGCTTCAAAATATCCCTCCGGGAAAATGTTATATCCGTATACCGGATGTTCCGCCCGCTTGGCAATGGCGGCGGAAACCTCCTCCGGCACCGGGAAATCCATATCCGCAATCCACAGCGGCAGGAGATCGTTTCTACCGAAGGACGCTGTCATTCCATCGTACTTGGAGCAATTGGTGTGCTTTCTCTCAATTGCCTGATCAAAATTAATCTTCATATTCCTTTTCCTTCTTCAAATCTGGCTTACCATGCTACCTGTGTCCCCAGGCCCAGCTTCTGAGCCCGGTCATAGGCCTCCTTCGCCACGCTCAAATCAAAGATGGGCAGACCAAAGGCGTCAAACATCACTTTGTTCTCCCGGCTGGCCTGAGGCGCTGCCACCCGGCCCGCAATAATGGCCCCCAGGGTGGCACTAATCCGGGACTCTGCCACACGCCCCTCCCGGTACAGCCGGAACAGGGACTGGCCGCTGACCTCCTTGGCCTCCTCCCAGGTATCCACCACGATATGACGGAACTGGTCCACCCCGTCGCCGCTGATCTCATTGAATCCGATGTGGCAGTACAGGGAGGCATCCTTCAGCCGTTCCGGCGTAAGGTAGGGCTCCGGCGCCGACGTGGCGCCGATGATTACGTCCGCGCCCGCTACCGCCTCATCCACCTCAGCACAGGGGGGCAGCCGTACCGCTGTCGTCCCCTGATAGGCCCCCGCCAGGCGGCGGTTGCGCTCATTGCCCCGACTCCAAATGGCCACTTCCTCTACCTGAGGCAGGGCCAGCAGCACTGCCTCCAGCTGACGCCGGGCCTGACCGCCTGCGCCGCAGAGAGCTACCTTCCGACAGTCTGCCGGAGCCAACCGTTTCAGCGCCGCCGCCGACACCGCTCCCGTCCGGGCAGCGCCGATTTCCGTACCGTTCATCACCGCCAGAGGGATCCCCTGATCCGCCTGGTTGATCACTACCGTGGCCTGGATCCGGCTTTGATCCATGTCCGCCGGATCCACCGCCGGGCCATGAGCACTCCACTTGAGGCCGCAGACATTGAAAGCCCCACCCACATAGGCCGGCAGGGTATAGCAGGCCTGATCCAGCCCGTCGCCGCCAAGGCGCAGCGCTGCCTCCTGGACAATCAAAGCCTGTTTGTCATCAAACAGCCGGAAGGCCTTTTCCACAATTTTTATGGTTTCCGCCAGATCACACACGCCGGTGGCTCTGACGTCCTCCCTGGAAAGCCATAGTACATTACTCATATGCTACCAATTCTCTTCCTTTCACCTTATCCTCCCCATACACGCAGAGCAACCCACCTATCATTTCTGACGGGTGGGTTGCTCCCGCTGTAAGGGACAAGCAGCATTATCAAGCGGTGTGCCACCCAATCATGTCATTATCCTGACACTCTTCCCAAAAAGCGCCAGGTCCTCTCGGATCTCAGTTTGTCTGCTCCAGATTGGGCAGCAGATCTGCCGGCAGGGGACTGACATAGGGCTCCGTCTGATTCTTATGGAAATTATCCCAGGCCTCCTTTACCAGCTCCGGGTTCTCCAGCAGCCGCAGGCCGGAAAGGCCCATAACTTTCGCCGCACAGAGCATACTGGCAAAGCCCACATGGCTGCCGCTGTACGCAGTCATCTGCCAGGAGTGACCAGGACAGCCGATGCCCTGGCCCGCCACATAGATCTGGTAGGTAGGCACCACATGGCTCACATCACCCACATCGGTGGAGCCCGGGGCTACCAGCCGATCCTCGATGACCTTGTCAAAGACCACGTCGCAGAGGAACTTATCATCGCCGTTGACGCCGTACTCCTCCTTCATGACCCGACGATCCCGGGCAAGCACTTCCGGATAGGTTTCGGCGATCTCCTTGGCAAAGGCGTAGTCCTCCGGGGTAAACTTGGGCGCGCCGGTGTCCTTGTAGGCCTCCAGCATTACCTTCTCCAGCACGTCATTGGGCATAACCTCGCTGCAGCCGGTGAGGAACTCAATATCAAAGGTGGTCTGGGTCATGAGGGCCGCACCCTTGGCGCAGTCGCACAGCCAGCTGTACACCTCGTCCACATCCTTGCGCTTGGGAGCCCGGATGTAGTACCACACGGAGCACTCGTCGGGCACCACATTGGGGGCGCAGGAGCAGATGGTGGCGTAGTGGATGCGAACGTCCGGCTTGACGTGCTCGCGCATATAGTTGGCGGACACATTCATCAGCTCCACCGCGTCCAGGGCGCTGCGGCCGTCAAAAGGATGGCCTGCCGCGTGGGCCGCGATACCGTGGAAGTGGAACTTTACAGAGTTCATGCAGGTGTAGCAGGCACCCCAGGCACCGTTATAGGCGTGGGAATGCCATGTCATGGCACAGTCCACATCCTTAAAGGCACCATCCCGGACCATAAACACCTTGCCCACCAGGGTCTCCTCCGCCGGGCAGCCGTAAAAACGGACAGTGCCCTTCACCTCGCCGGCGGCAATGGCCTCCTTGAGCATGATGGCGGCGCCTACTGCGCCCACACCCAGGTTATTGTGGCCGCAGCCGTGACCATAGCGATCAGGCTCCTCGGGATGGGCCGCCTCCTTGTGGGTGACCACCTTCTGGTCCAACCGGGCCAGGGCATCATACTCGCCCAGATAGGCAATCACGGGATGGCCGGAGCCATATTCCGCACAGATAGCGGTGGGAATGGTCCCCACCCCCCGCTGTACCCGGAAGCCCTCGGACTCCAGATAGTCGGCAATCGCCTTGGCAGACTGCTTCTCCTGGAGGCCGGGCTCGGCATACTCCCAGACCTTCTGGGAAAGTTCGGTCAGAGCAGCCTCTCTGCTGTCAACCGCTGCGAAATATTTGGATTCGTTACTTTTGATCATCAAGCCACCCCGTCTTCATCAACATACGACCGATAATGATGGAACCAAACACGCTGATCAGGATTGCCACAGAGCTGTCGAACAGGCCCGTCTTGCTGATAACCAGCGTAATAATACCCAGAGGCACCGCAATGGCGGCAATCTTGGGCGCATAGAGCACCATCTGCATCAGCATGGCGCCGTACAGGGCGGGCACCAGGTACACCAGGGCGTTGACCAGGGACTCGGGGATCATGGCGATGATCTGAGCGCCCAGCAGCACGCCGGCCGTGAGGATCAGCAGGTTGACCACGATGGACACGGCCACACCGATGGTGGAAAGGACAGCGCCCTCAGGAGTGCCTTCCTCCACGCCGGCCGCCTTCTGGGCCACGGAGGAGCAGGGTACGCGCAGGTTGGAAATATTGCCGGAAAGGAACGCCATATAGGTACCGGGAATGCCCAGCACCGGCTGGAAGGAAATGGGCTCCACAAAGTAGTACACCACGCAGGCACTGATACGGATGGTGGCAGCAGCTACGATGGCATCCAGGGCGGGCATGATGTCAAAGACGATAGCCAGCACCGCCAGCGGCACAAAGCTGGCCACCACGCCCAGGAGGCTGGTCAGGCGTCCCCACTTGATGCTATAAGGGATGTATTCATTGTCATAGATCTGCTGGGTAGTCTGCATGGTCTCATTTTCGTTCATAATCCATATACCCCCTTATCAGAAAATGCAGGCGAACGCAACGCCTACGATCATGGCGATGGTAGCACTCCAGTTGTTTACCCACTTTGCCTTCCGCTTCTTGTTCAAAGCCGTCAGCAGCCAGATGGCCAAAGCACCGCCGATAACTGCGGCAATGTTCTTATTCTCCAGGGAAACGGGATACATCTTGTTGAAGGTCAAGCTGCAATAGCAGCCCAGGGTAGCAGCAGCGGTAATGATGGGAAGTGCTTTGCTGTTGCCACCGGCCAGCTTGGTCCGCAGGCCGTCGATCTTGTGGGTAAACAGGCCCGAGACGATGATCCAGCCGATGCTGCCCAGCACCATGGCCCACACACCGTTGGCAAAGGCTTCCGCCGTCATGGAGGACTGCTCAAAGGCCACGCCCACCGCCTGGGCACCCACGTCGGCGGAGGTCATCTCATACATAACCGCACCGATATAGGAAAGACGCAGCCACGCGATGGGCGCACCCATCATGACCATCAGGGATACCATGCCGGCCAGGATCGACACGGAAGGTCCCACCGAGGCTGTGGCAGAGGCAATCACCGCGCTTTTAATCTGGTCATTCTTAACCCCCATACGTTTGCCATCCTTCAGGGAACGGCGCAGCAGCAACACAACCTGCCAGGCCAACACTGCCATGGGGATGGCGACAGCAAACCACATCCATCCGCTGTTCGCTATTTTCAGATAATCCATTTGCTTTTTCTCCTTCCATCTCTCTTTTGAACCATCATTGATGATTGATAAATGCATTGTAATACTTTTTTCGTCAAAATGCAATCCATTTTTCTTAATTTCAAACACTTTGTATGCTTGAACAAATTTTTTCTTCTCTTTTGTTTATTAAGTCCGCTTTTCCTATCAGCGTTCTCCACCGTCCGTTCATATTGCACAATTACTCTTTAATTCCAGCAAGCTTTCTTCCTTCTGAGCCGCCAGCTCGATCCTATTGAATGATCTTCGCAAGCTTCTTTCTCCCGCCGATTAATCTGGACTATTTTGCCATAACAGCATAAGTTTTTCTTTCAGACTATGTGTACTGAGATCCAAGCCGTTTCCTCTTTTCCCCGCTAATTTAAAAAACGCCGGACTGTGCAGCCGCACAGTCCGGCGTTTTCATTTTAGTTGATCTTCATGTACTTTTTCAGGAAGGCAGCCATCTTGGGATAGCAATCCAGCTGATTCTTCAGCTTGGTAATGCCGTGGCCTTCATCTTCATAGCACAGGTACTCCACAGTCTTTCCGCTCTCCCGCAAAGTGCCGACCACCTGCTCGGCCTCCTCAGCAGGAACACGGGGATCGTTACGGCCCTGGATGACCATCAGGGGTGCCTGGATGTCATGTACCTTCGCAATGGGAGATACCTCGCGCAGGATCTGGCGATGATGGGCCAGAGAGCCATACTCGGTCTCCCGGTGCGCACGGCGGTACTCCGCTGTGTTCTCCAGGAAGGTCTCCAGGTTGTACATACCCACGGTATCAATGGCGCAGCACCAGAGATCCGGCAGGCGGGTAGCGCAGGAGAGGGTCATAAAGCCGCCGTAACTCATGCCGGTAACCGCCATACGGTCCTTATCCGCAATGCCGCTGTCCACCAGGTACGCCACCAGGCTGCCAATATCCTTTACGCTGTCCAGCCGCTTCTCCACATCATCCAGGTGGGTGTAGGTCTTGCCGTAACCGGTGCTGCCACGTACATTGGGGGCCGCCACTGCAATTCCTTCGCTGACCAGATACTGAATGAAGGGGTTGAAGGTAGCCAGTTCCTGTCCCTCAGGTCCGCCATGGATCTCTACCACCACAGGCAGATTCTTCATCTCCGCACCATGGGGAACATACAGCCAGAAGGGAACCTCCAGGCCATCAAAGGAGGTAAAGCGCATCAGATGGGGCTCGCAGAGCATGTCTTGGGACAGGCCGTGCATATCCGCCGTAGTAACTGCCCGCAGCAGGTCCGCATCCACATCCAGCAGCCAGACACTCTCCGGGCGCTTACCGCTGGAGAGAGTAAAGAGGAGCTTGTGGCCTGTGGGAGACCAGGAGAGGGTGCCGTAACCGCTGACCACACCCTTGGGCGGCTGGGGAATATTGACCTCGTCCCCGTTGGCCAGATCGTAGATGTGGAGCTTGAAGTAGCCATCCTCATTGACTGTCACCGCCAGATAGCGGTCATCGGAGGACAACGCTACCAGCTCAACCTCCCAGGAATAGGCGTAACGTTTCTCCATGGTGGCAGAGGCAATGTCATAGTATGCCACATAGGGATACTCACTGTCCCGATCCGTAATCAGGAAGAAACCGGCGGAATCATGACGCCAGGTAGGATGCACCTCAGCGGAAATCTTGTCGTCGGCAGGGATCCGGACTGCCTTGCCGCAGGTCAGATCCACCATCCAGAGAGCGTTGTCCGAGGTACCCAGGAGCTTGTTGTACAGCAGGTACTGGCCGTTGGGAGAGAGGGCGTCACCGGCAGGCCAATTGTAGTGGTCGCTGTTTTGCAGCACCATCTTCTTCTCCCCGGTCGTCACATCGCAGGTCCAGATATCAAAGGTTTCCGGCGTGCGGCTGTTGCAGGCGTAAGACAGGGTTTTCCCATCCGGAGCCAGACCACCCAGGAAATGACGGGACTCCGGCTGACCGGTAAGATCCCGGGGCTCACTGCTGCCTTTTTCCAGCAGGTAAACCTGTTCATGCTCATTGCCGCCCTTATCCATGCAGAAAATAATGCTGCCGGTCTGGGGGTGACCCTTGATGGACCAAATCCGATCGTCGCCAAAGGTGCGCTGCCGGGATTCACCAGTGGCGAGATCCATCTCCCACACTCTGGGACCGCCATCGCCCACACGAATAAAGGCAATGGTGTCATCGTTCAGCCATACCGGGCTGCGGGTGGTTCCGGTACGCAGCAGGCATTCCAATTTATCCATACTATCGACTCCTTCTCAACATCCTTTGATATTATGCTCGTGAACATATTTGCTCACCAGCAGACCGCATTCCAGCTGGATGGAAACCAGCTTGCGGATGGGAACTACCTCGTAGTGGATCTCTTCCTCCAACTGATCCGTCAGCTCCTTGTGATGCGCAATGGCAATATCCCGAGCCTTCTTCAGGGCTGCCTCCTTCTCTGCGTTCACCTCGCCGCTGCGCTCCATGGCCTCCAGCTCATACTCATTGGCTCGGATCAGCATACCATAGGACAGAGACTTATAGAAGCGGGACATCAGCAGATTGTCAAACTCCTCAGCCACCGTTGCTGTCTTGGCAAAATCAGGATTGGTGTTGACCATGTTCCGGGTCGCATCATTGTCCCGGGCGGCGGTAAATGCCTCCAAAGCCAGCTTGAAGGGATTCAGCGGAGCAAAATACTCCTTAGAGATTGCCATGGTGTCAATCAGGTACTTGTCGCTCTCCTCGCTGGCCTCCAGCTTCTTCAGCACAGCTTCTTTCCGGCTCATGGTACCTTCAGAGAGATCCATGATCCGCTTGTCAAAGAAATAGGGCAGCTCAGTCAGCAAGGTAAAGGTACCGTAGCGGGTCCGGGCATAGCTCTCGCTGCAATTACCTACCTTGAAAGCTGCGGCGACATCCGTGCCGGCAGGAGCGTACTTTTCCATGTAGTCGTATTCCTGCTCAATGCCCAGGCTCTGGTATACGGCGGGGGCATAGGGCACACAGTAGGGAGCTTCCGGCTCGCCCAGATTCAGCGGCACATCCACCTTGTGGGCCGCCTCATACATCTCGTCGTACAGCTCAGGCAGCGGAGTGGAAATATACCAATAGACGCCGCCGAAGCCGGCGTTGTGGAGAGAATAGATAAAAGCGGGCTTCACCTGATCAATCAGGGCCATCATGGCCTTGGTCTCAGGAATGGAGTCATGGAAATGGAGCTCTTTGTAGTCCACCGGGAAGGTCCAGTCCACCTGCCGGAAACCGGCGGGGCGGAAGAAATTGCGGGAGTAATTATAAATCGTATACGGACCCTTCAACCATTTCTCATTGAGGCGCAGTCCATCGGCATCCCAAGCCTTTACGATATACCAGGTATAATCCAGCTCATCCCGCAGGGCCTTATTCTTGGCCAGATTCTCGGAAAAGTACTCCAGCATCATGGTTCCAATGGGCTCATTGGGATGGGGGCATCCAAACATCAGCGCATTCTTGGAGCCATTACCGATCTTCAGGCAAAGCAGCGGATGATCATCCTTTGTCCGTCCCATTTCAAACAGGCTGACCACATCAGGATACTGCTCCGCCAGCCGTCTGGAGCTGGCATCCAGCTCATCCACCGTAAGGAACGCCTTATAATCAGGGATGTTCTGCAAAAGTTCTGTAAATACTTGATTCATGGACATATGTTCACCTCATGTTCTCCATATTGTTAATATTTGGCATAATTTTAGAGCACACTTGCGCGTGCTCTAAAATTATAGCTAGGTCCGTGCCGTGCTACAGCCGCTTTATCGGCTTACGCGCAGGAAGCTTTCTTATTCGTAATAAGCGTGGCTGCAATCAGACCAGCTCCACTGACCAACACCGTCGCAAGGCATATCCTTCAGGTTGCCGGTCATGACCGTGTAGGAAGCATAGCCCACCACATTGATGCCGGGCAGCTCCTCAACGATGAGCTTCTGAGCCTCACGGTAGAGTTCAGCGCGCTTCTCGGTATCACCGGTAGCGGCAGCTTCCGCGCACAGGCGGTCAAACTCTTCGTTGCTCCAGCCGGCGTAGTTGCTGTTGGAACCGCTGCCAAAGCGGGTAGCCAGTGCGGCGGGGTCGGGGCCCATGAAGCCGCCCTGAGACTCCATCATGAAGTTACGCTGCTGACCGACCTTGTCAGACCAGGCGTTGTACTCGGAGAGGATCATCTCGATGCCGATACCAGCTTCCTTGCAGCTGGCGATGATCAGGTTAGCCATGTCCTGCATACCCTCGAACACATCCCAGGTAATGCCGGTGACATAGTAGCCGTTCTCATCCTGAGTGTAGCCAGCGTCCTCCAGGACCTGCTTGGCTGCCTCAATATCCTGCTTGGGATAGGTATCGGTGGTGTTGGCGCACCAGGAAACAACAGAGGGATAAGCGCTGTACTCAGGAGGCATGATGCCGCCGTAGACCTTCTCGGAGATCTCCTCGCGGTTGATGCACAGGGCAATGGCCTGGCGGACGGCAGGATCGCTGACGATATCCGCGTTCACGTTGAAGATGATGCGGTAGGGGGAGGGGTACTCATCCAGCACCATGCGGAAGTTGTCGTCGTTGAGCAGCTGGTCCACATAGGCGGTGGGGACCGTCTCGATCCAGTCCACCTCGCCGTTGAGCAGGGCCTGCATGGCGGTGGCGTCATCGGGGATGATGGAGAAGATCAGCTTCTTGATCTTGGGGGCGCCGTCCACATAGTCCTCGTTGGCCACCAGGGTGATGTTGGAGCCCTGGGTGTAGCTCTCAAACTTGTAGGGGCCGGAACCCATGGGGGTGGTGGAAGCGGGGTTGTCCGCCCAGGACTGGCCGTTGTTGAACACATGCTCAGGCAGGATGAAGGTGCCGTACCAGCCCAGGCGGGCCACGAAGGACACATCAGCGGTATTCATGTGGAACACGACGGTCAGGGGATCCACGATCTCGATGCTGTCCACGATGTCCATGCTGCTGCTGAAGTAGGTCTCAGGATGCTCCTTGACATAGTCGAAGGTGTACTTGACATCCTCGGCGTCCAGAGCCTCGCCGTCCCACCACTTAATGCCATCCTTCAGATGGAAAGTAATGGTAAGAGCGTCATCGGAAACATCCCAGGACTCAGCCGCGTCAGGAATCACCTGCTTAGAAGCATCCAGGCAGGTCAGGCGATGATACATGTTCTGGGCAGCCTTGTACAGGTTATCATCGGAAATCAGGGTGGGGTTAAAGCTTTTGGGGTCGCCATTGATGCGGACAACCAGGGAATCCGGGCCAGTGGAAGAGCTGTCATCGGATGTGCCAGAGTTGTTGCCACTGGTGTTGTTGCCACTGGTGTTGTTGCCACCGGTGTTGTTGCCACTGGTGTTGTTGCCGCCGCAGCCAGCCATCAGAGCAAAACACATGACAAGAGAGAGGAGCATTGCGATGAACCGTTTTGCTTTCATTTTCTTCTTTTCCTTCCTTATTTATTTATAGTTTTGCAACTATATTAACTGTTTTCCGCGCCGTTTACCTTAATTTTATCACACACGGCATAGTGGGAGCCGCCGCAGCTTACCCGGTTGGGATAGCACTTGAAGCACTCCTCTGTGGCCATGTAACACCGGGGCGCAAAATAGCAGCCAGGTCCGGGATTGATAGGCGTGGGAGGCTCGCCCTCGATAGAGATCTCCTCGTGCTCCTCAAAGGGGTCGACTGAAGCACAATTGGAAATCAGCGCACGGGTGTAGGGATGCTGAGGATTCTTGATGACCTCATCAGCAGAACCATACTCCACGATCCGGCCCAGGTACATGACCGCAATGTTGTCGGAAATATACCGGGTAAGAGCGATATCGTGGCTGATGAATACCACCGCCGCATTCTTGTTGCGGGCCAGATCGATCAGCATATTGATGATCTCTGCCCGGACAGACACGTCCAGCATGGACACCGGCTCGTCGGCAATAATGAAGCCGGGATTGAGGAACATGGAGCGAATGATGGAGATACGCTGGAGCTGGCCGCCGGAAAGTTCGTGAGGATACCGGGAAAGGATGTCTTCCGCCGGACGCAGGCCACCGGCCTCCAGGGCCTCCTTACAAATTTTCAGCCGCTCCACCGTATCTTTACCGATATTGTGGTGCTTCAAAGGCCGGAGCAGGATCTTCTGGATCGTATCCCGGGGTGTAAAGGTATCAAAGGGATTCTGGAAAATGATCTGCACCTGCCGCCGGAAGGTTTTGGTATCCTTCTGGAGAATCTCCTTGGTGGACACACCGTCGATGAATACATCACCGCTGGTAGGATCCTCCAGGCGAACCAGAATACGGCCCAAAGTGGATTTCCCGCAGCCGGATTCGCCGATCACGCCAAGGATCTCTCCCCGCTGCATGGACAGCGATACACCGTCCACTGCTTTTACATACTTGCGCTCGCCAGCCTTGTGAAACAGCTTTCCATCCTTATGAGGATAGAACTTTTGAATGTCTTTGATTTCAATGTAAGCGTTATTTGCCATTCTCTTCACCACCTATGCATAACCAGCAGGCCGCTCCGCCCGCTTCACCCGTTTTAACCATCGGAGGCTTCTCCTTGTGGCAGCGCTCTGTTGCGTGAGAGCAGCGGGGGGCAAACACACAGCCCTTGCATTCCTTGGACAGGTCGGGAAGGAAGCCCGGAATGGACACCAGTTTCTTGTTGTCTCCCTTCAAAGAGGGGAAGGAACCCTGAAGGCCCTGGGTATAGGGATGATGGGGATGGGTCAGAACGTCCTTCACCATGCCAAACTCCATCAGTTCGCCGGCGTACATAACCGCCACCTTGTTGCAGGTGGTAGCCACCACGGACATATCGTGGGTAATCATAATCCGGGTCGTGGCCAGGGTCTTTTCCATTTCCAGAATCTCTTTGAGGATCTGGCCCTGGGTAACCACGTCCAGCGCAGTGGTTGCCTCATCAAAAATCAGCAGCTGGGGATGGTGCAGCAGGCTGATGGCAATAGCCACACGCTGCAGCATACCGCCGCTCATCTCATGGGGATAGAGGTTGTAAACCCGCTCCGGCAGATTTACCAATTTGAGAAGTTCCAGTGTCCGGGTCTTGATTTCCTCCGCGCTGGCCTTGGGGCAGTGGACACGGTAAATGTCCTCGATCTGCTCAGAAATCCGATGGACAGGGCTCAAGGCGTTCATGGCCTTCTGGAACACCACGGCGATCTTTACCCACCGCAGCTCGTTCATTTCCTCTTTGGTGATAGCAAGCAGATCCTTGCCTTCAAAGAGGGCCTGCCCTGTAATCTCTGTTCCCTTGGGATGCAGACGGAGCAGGGCCATAGCCAGCGTACTCTTGCCGCTGCCGGACTCACCAACGATCCCCAGAGAATCTCCCTTGTCTACCGCCATGTTCACATTGCGCACAGCCATTACCCGGCGGTTCTTGTTAACGTATGTAACGTTGAGATCTTTTACAGTTAAGAGGTGCTCCATTATTTATTCCCCCCCTGGTTATACTTGGGGTTCAGCACATGGTTCAGGCCGTCACCCAGCATATAGAAGATAATTACGGTGATAATGACGGCGATACCGGAAAACGCGGAGATCCACCATGCTGTGGTAATATACTGCTTACCCTGGTAAATCATCTGGCCCCAGGAAATGACGTTAGGATCGCCCAGACCCAGGAAGGAGAGGGAGGCCTCCGTCAGGATAGCACCGGCCATGCCGCGGGTGGTGTTGGCAACCACCGGGAAAATGCCGTTGGGAAGGATATACTTGAACAGCACCTGCATCTTGGTCTCGCCCAAAGCGATGGCGCTCTTGACAAAGGTGCGTTCCCGCAGGGACAACGCCTGAGCCCGCATCAGCTTTGCGTTTTTGGACCAGTTCGTGATACCAATAACGATCATGACGTTTTTAATATCGCTGCCAAACAGAGAGACAATCAGCATGATCAGGAAGAACACCGGGATCATCAGGAAGATATTGATGATCTCAGAGATCACAACATCCACCTTGCCGCCGAAGTATCCGCCGATACCACCGATTACCACACCAATGATACCGGAGAGCATGGAGGACACGATGGCCACCATCAAAGACGTCCGTACGCCGTAAACCAGCATACTGAAAACGTCCTGGCCCAGATGGTTTGTGCCCAGCAGGTGGCCGCTTACTCCCGGAGCCGCCAAGCTGTCAGGCCCGTAATAATAGGGATCCACCGTGGCCAGCACAGGAGCCAGCAGACACAGCAGCAACAGAATGGCAAGTCCAATCACACCAAAGCGCAGCTGGGCGTCCTGCCGCAGCGCGCCCAAACATCTTGTTCCAATTCGTTTCATTTGCAGCTCACCACCCTCTTAGTCATACCGGATACGCGGATCAAGGATTGCATACAGCACATCCGTAATAATCATAACAACCACAACAGAGACGTTCATCACCAGGTAGACGCCCATCAGCGTGGGATAGTCGCGCTGGTTGATTGCAGTCAGAGTCATACTGCCGATGCCCGGCCAGGAGAACACGATCTCAATCAGAGAAACGCCAGTGACCAGGAAAGCAATGGAAATACCAAGCATGGTGACAGTGGGCAGGATCGCGTTGCGGAAAATGTACTTGTTGAAAATCTTCCGCTCGCTCATGCCGGTAGCACGCATGGTGGTAATGAAGTCCTCGTTGGTAACCTGGAGGATAGAGGACTTGGTAATTCGGAAGTAACCAGACATGGTGATCAACACCAGAGTAATACAGGGCAGCGCCAGATGATACAGCACATCCAGGACATACTGCAATCCCGTGTACCCTGCACGCACGTTGTACATGCCCTGGGACGGGAAGATATCCAGCTTTGTGGCAAACAGGATAATCAGCATCAATCCCAGCCAGAACGACGGCATGGCATCCGTTGCGTAAGAAATCGTCGACAGCGTATTATCAAGAATCGAACCATCACGCCTGGCACAGAATATGCCCAGCAGCGTTCCCAACACAAACGCAATAATCAAGGAGGTCAGTCCCAAAAGAATCGTTGCCATCATCCGCTCTCCGATCATATCATTGACCGGACGGTTATAAATGATCGACGTTCCCAGGTCGCCTGTCAGGGCATTTTTCAGGTAGTTGAAGTACTGCACAGGAACGGGCTGATCCAGTCCCCACTTCTCCATCAATGCCTCACGAAGAACCGGGTCATCGGTCTCTTTTCCCATAAGGCTTGTGATCGGATCACCTGGAGCACTTTTTACCAGCGCGAAGTTCAGTGTAAATACAACCAATACGGTCAATATGCCACTGATGATCCGCCTAACAATAAATCTTTTCATCGACCCTCTCACTCCTTAATTAATGTTTATGCATTGTATTCGTTGTGTTCGGCAAAATAATTCATTCTTTTTTAACATTTCGCCATTTTTATGCGCACAATAACGGATTTTCGCTGTCGACTCGAAGCCCATTTATGCACTTTGACAGCGTTTTTTGTATTCGCCTGTCTATGCTAGTATTTTAATACATGCAGCATTCAACCTCAATACGATCAAGCAAAACCTAAAGTAGTATTAAGAGTAACGGGTTTTTTGTGAATTCAACTTATAGTTTAGATTCTCCTGCTGCCAACCATATTATAATAAGATAAATTATTACATTTTTCGCCCGCAATTTCCCATGATATATTCCTTTCACTTGTACCCTACCTATCCGGCAGGTATAATTCCGCAGTATAAAGGAGGCCTTTTATATGCAACACAATTTGATCGGAAATAAAATTAGGGAACTGCGTATGAGCCGGAATCTCACCCAGGCTGAATTGGGTAAACTGGTAGGCGTATCTATGCAGGCAGTTTCTAAGTGGGAACGAGGCGGAACACCGGATATTGAAGTGCTCCTTTCTGTGGCAGAATTGTTTGGCGTAACTATGGATGAGCTGTTTGGCCGAACTATTGAAAACTCCAACAAACTGGAAGATATCCTCTACTCCTCTTTGATGAAGACCGCGGACAACTGCAAATTTGATCTGGCCTGTAACTACTTCTGGGCTATCTTCAAGGGACTATCCGGTATCCCCTGCACACAGGATAGAGAATTTGGCTCCGGTCCGGAAAGCGAAATTAACGGCACCCGCTGCCGGATCAGCAGCAACGCGGGGATTGCTTATGCCCTGGCCTCCCTGAACGCCCGCTATATTGCCTTCATGCCAGAGCCGGAGGAAGGCTTCAATTCCGTCATGACCAGTGTGGAAGAATACGCTTCCCTTTTCCGCCTGCTCAGCGACAAAGATGCCCTGAAAATCCTGCTCTTCACCTGTACCCGCCCCCAATTTCTCTTTTCCAAGAAAATGGCTTCCCAGGAAACCGGCATTCCTGAGGAAAAGGTTGCCCAGGTTCTATCTGTCTTTAAAGATATTGGGTGGGTCACTGAGGAACTGGCGGACATGGGCGACGGCTCTGTCACACTCTACCGCCCATTCTATAAAGAGTCCTTCGTGTTCTTCTTCCTGTTTGCCCGTGAGATGTTGGTCAACCCCAGATTCTGGTTTCTCAGCAGCTATACCAAGCGCACGAATCCGCTGCTGAAGGGAATGCCGCCCAACAAGCGGGAACCGGAAAGTTGTCCTCCTGGCAAGGACGCAGCTCCCTGATCATTTCCCGCTTATGTATGTCCATCACAGATTCCATGTTTCTTTTTCCATCAGTATACCTATTTAAATATACCTATTTATATAAGGTAGGGATCAATAGGAAAAGCAGGCATAACACTCAGCATTACAGGGTGAGAGACAGGTAATACCAGTCTCTCGCCCTGTGCTTTTTTGCCAGCCGTTTTGCCACAGGAATACCCAGGTGCAGTAAAGCGCCTCTCCCCCCAGCCCTGCCAACGCCCCTCCCTCTATGTACGCAGTAAAAAGACATTTGCATTCAGGAAGAGTACTTATCTCTTCCTTCCACCCAGCCATCCGCTGTCCGCCTGCTGCGCCCAGAATATCCTTTCCCGCCAGTATGTTACCTTATAAAGTTTCCACAATATCTTGAGGCAGTTTCCGTACAAAATCCCTATGGACATCGGCGGCGGCTTCTGGCAAAATAATAACTCGTGCGTCAGCACGAATTTTTTCAAGTGTGGCAAATGCCACTGTGTTTCTATATCTTGTGCAATATAATTGCCTGTGACGATAGATATTGTGCGGAGTTACCGCAGGAGAGGATAGAGGAGGATCATTATGAAAGTCATAAAACGCAATGGAACAGAAGTTGTTTTCGATATTGGCAAAATCATTTCCGCCGTTACCAAAGCCAATGAAAGCGCGGAAGAGAGCGCCCGGATGACGCCCCTTCAGATTCAGCGGATTGCTGAATTCGTGGAGCTCAGCTGCCTGAAGATGAATCGCTCCCCCTCAGTAGAGGAGATTCAGGATCTGGTGGAATATCAGATTATGGCCCACGGAGCCTATGAGGTAGCCAAAAACTATGTGACCTACCGCTACACCCGCTCCCTCATCCGCCGCAGCAATACCACCGACGACAAGATCCTCAGCCTTATCGAGTGCTGCAACGAGGAGGCCAAGCAGGAAAATTCCAACAAAAACCCGGTGGTCAACTCTACCCAGCGGGACTATATGGCCGGCGAGGTTTCCCGGGACCACAGCGAGCGGCTGCTGCTGCCCCAGGATATCGTTGACGCCCATCGGGAGGGCATCATCCACTTCCACGACAGCGATTATTTCGCCCAGCATATGCACAACTGCGACCTGGTGAACCTGGAGGACATGCTGCAAAATGGCACCGTCATCACCGGTACTCTCATCGAGCGGCCCCACAGCTTCTCCACGGCCTGCAATATTGCCACCCAGATCATTGCCCAGGTGGCCTCCAACCAGTATGGCGGCCAGTCCATCTCCCTGGCCCATCTGGCTCCCTTCGTGGACGTCAGCCGCCGGAAGATCCGCAAGGTGGTGGAGCAGGAGATGGCGGCCATCGGCGTGGACCCCGGCGAGGAAAAGGTTTCTCAGCTGGTGGAATCCCGCCTGCGGGATGAGGTGCGCCGGGGCGTCCAGACCATCCAATACCAGGTGCTGACCCTTCTCACCACCAACGGACAAGCCCCCTTTGTCACCGTATTCATGTACCTTGGCGAGGCCAAAAACGACCAGGAGCGCAAGGACCTGGCCCTCATTATCGAGGAGACCCTGGAGCAGCGCTACCAGGGTGTAAAAAATGAGGACGGCGTGTGGATCACCCCCGCCTTCCCCAAGCTCATCTATGTACTGGAGGAGGACAATATCCACGAGGATTCCCCCTACTGGTATCTTACCAAGCTGGCCGCCAAGTGCACCGCCCGGCGGATGGTACCCGACTACATCTCCGCCAAGAAGATGCTGGAGCTCAAGGGCGATGTGTACACCTGCATGGGCTGCCGGTCCTTCCTGACGCCGGACCGTTTCACCGACGCCGGCATCGGCAACATCGCCAACGCCGGCAACTATGAGCCCGGCAAGCACAAATATTACGGCCGCTTCAACCAGGGCGTGGTCACCATCAACCTGCCCGATGTGGCCCTCTCCTCCGGTGGGGACAAAGAAAAGTTCTGGCAGATCTTTGACGAGCGGCTGGAGCTGTGCCACCGGGCCCTCATGTGCCGCCACGAACGGCTCAAGGGCACCCTCTCCGACGTGGCCCCCATTCTATGGCAGTACGGCGCCTGCGCCCGACTGAAGAAGGGTGAGACCATCGATGAGCTGCTCTACCACGGCTATTCCACCATCTCCCTGGGCTACGCCGGTCTCTACGAGTGCGTCAAATACATGACCAGCAAGAGCCACACCGATCCGGAAGCCACACCCTTTGCCCTCTCCGTCATGCAGCACATGAACGACGCCTGCAAGAAGTGGAAGGAAGAAAGCGACATCGACTTCTCCCTCTACGGCACCCCCCTGGAGTCCACCACCTATAAATTTGCCAAGTGCCTCCAGCGCCGCTTTGGCGTCATCGAGGGTATCACCGACAAGGGCTATATCACCAACAGCTACCACGTCCACGTCACCGAGCCTATCAATGCCTTTGACAAGCTGAAATTTGAGGCTCAGTTCCAGCACCTCTCCCCTGGCGGCGCCATCAGCTATGTGGAGGTGCCGGATATGCAGAACAATCTGGAAGCGGTCCTCCAGGTGATGAAGTTCATCTACGACAACATCATCTACGCCGAGCTCAACACCAAAAGCGACTATTGTCAGGTCTGCGGCTGGGATGGTGAGATCCAGATCCAGGAGGAAAACGGCAAGCTGGTCTGGACATGCCCCAAATGCGGCAACACTGACCAGGACAAGATGAATGTGGCCCGGCGGACCTGCGGTTATATCGGCACCCAGTTCTGGAACCAAGGCCGTACCCAGGAGATCCGTGACCGGGTACTCCATCTGTAAGGAGGCTCTATGTACTACGGAGAGATTAAGGACTGCGACATTGCCAACGGCGAGGGTGTGCGGGTATCCCTCTTTGTCTCCGGCTGCACCAACCGGTGCAAAAACTGCTTCCAGCCCCAGACCTGGGACTTCCACTACGGGCAGCCCTTCACGGAGGACACGGAGCAGAAGCTGCTGGATATGCTTGCCCCTTCCTATATTAATGGACTGACTGTGCTGGGCGGCGAGCCCTTTGAACCGGAAAACCAGCGCTGTCTGGCTCCCTTCCTCCGCCGGGTGCGGGCGGCCTATCCTCAAAAGACCATCTGGGCCTTCAGCGGCTTCACTCTGGAGGAGCTGCAAAGCGACGGCTCCCATCCCCGGTGCGAAGTCACGGATGAAATGCTGTCGCTGCTGGACGTGCTGGTGGATGGACGATTCGTGGAGGAACTCAAAGACATCTCCCTGCGGTTCCGGGGCAGTTCCAACCAGCGGCTCATTGACCTGAACGCCACCCGGGCTGCGGGGGAGATCCGCTGCTTACCGGACCGGCGCTAACTGTCCCGGCCTTGCTTTTTCCGTTCCTCCGTATTATAATTCCATACAGCCGCCTGCGGCCGGGCCGTTCCTCCTCCAGGGAGGACGAGCCCGGCCGCGGCTGTTCCCCGGCTTCCCTGTTCCGCCGGGGGTATCCTTTTCGAACCGAGGAACCTGCCAATGAAGCGTAAAGCCTTTCAGGCCGCTCTGCCCCACACCCTGCCCATCTGCGTGGGCTTTTTGTTCCTGGGGATGTCCTACGGCTTTCTGATGCGCAGCAAGGGTTTCCCCTTCTACTATCCTCTCCTGATGAGCCTGTTTATTTTTGCTGGCTCCATGGAATTCGTCACCGTTAACCTACTGCTGTCCACCTTCCAGCCGGTATATGCCTTCCTGCTGACTCTGATGGTCAACGCCCGGCATATCTTTTACGGCATCTCCATGCTGGAGACTTACCGGGGCATCGGGTGGAAAAAATTCTATCTCATCTACGGTATGTGCGACGAATCCTTTTCCATCAATTGCAGCACCACCCCTCCCCCCGGAGTGGACAAGAGTTGGTTTATGTTTTTCGTCACCCTCCTCAACCATATCTACTGGGTGACAGGGGCCACCTTGGGCGCCCTGTTGGGCTATGTGATCCACTTTGACACCACCGGCATCGAATTTGTCATGACCGCCCTGTTTGTGGTCATCTTTTTGGATCAATGGGAACAGGGCGGCGACCACAAGGCCGCCCTCACCGGCGTGGCCTGCGCCGGACTGTGCCTGGTCATATTCGGAAGCCAGAGCTTCATCCTTCCCGCCATGCTGCTGATGGTGATGTGCTTTTCCTTGGGTAAAGGCAGAAAGGAGGAGGCCTGATGACTACTGCTCAGCAGGTTATTACCATTCTTTTGGTAGTCCTGGGCACCATGGCCACCCGTTTTCTCCCCTTTCTGATCTTTCCAGAGGGGAAAACGCCCCCCGCCCTGATCCTGCGGCTGGGAAAGGTGCTGCCCTACGCCGCCATCGGCCTTCTGGTGGTCTACTGCCTCAAGGACGCCGTAGCTCCCCCGGACTACGGCCTGGCGGAGGGAATCGCCATTGCCGCCGTAGTTCTCATCCACCGCTGGAAGCACAGCACCCTACTGAGCATCGGGACGGGGACTGTCCTCTATATGCTGCTGGTACAATATGTGTTCTGATCACCGTGATGTACAAAAATCCTGGAGAGCCAAAAAGGCCCTCCAGGATTTTTAATATTCTATGCGCTTTGCCGGTTACAGACTCCGGCCCCGGCTGACAACGGGAACCCGATCCACCACCTTGTCCCCTCGGACCAGGTACAGCCAGTTGTGGAGGTTGACGGTGGTGCAGCAATGGCTGGGGATCATCCGCAGCTTGTCCCCTACCGCCAGAGGGAAATCCCCGTAGATGGCACTGTGCTCCTCGCTCATCTCCACCGGTACATCCTCGTAACCCTGAAAGGCCGGCGGCCGCTGGTCCACGCTGACAGATTTTACTCCCGCGTCGGTGATTACCGCCCCCGGCCTCCGGGAGATCACCGACGCCAGCACAAAGAGGCTGTGGGAAAAGCCTGCGCCTACCGCCCGGTAGGCCATATCCATGAAGAGGTAGCTGCCGGCCTGGACTTCGGTATAGACGCTGTCCTTCCGCCGCATCTCCACCGTGCCGGTACTGGTGCCGCTGATCTCACGGACCGGGATCTCATGCCCCTCCAGATAGGCCTTCAGCTCCCGCAGCCGGTTTTCCACCACGTCCGACTGCTCCCGGCGCTTTGCCTCGTCCTCCTCATGAGCCAGGTTGCCGGCGTAGGCCTGGATCCCGTCAAAGCGCAGGTTGGGGCAGGACATGATCTGCCGGGCCAGCGCCAGCACCGCCTGAGGTGTATCCACCCCGCAGCGGTTCATTCCCACCTCATATTCCACCAGGCAATGGATCATCGCATTCTGCACTCCGGCGGCTTCCTGGAGCTGCCGGACGTTTTCCCCATTGTCTACGCACACTGACAGCCGACAGCATTTGGCAAGGCTTGCCAGCCGAGCCACCTTGGCCGGATCCGTCACCTGGTTGGCAATCAGAATATCCTCGATTCCCGACAAGGCCAGGTCCTTCGCCTCGGCGAGCTTGGCGCAGGTCATACCCTTAGCCCCGGCGGCGATCTGCCGGTGGGCGATGGCCGGACAGCGGTGGGACTTATAGTGGGGGCGCAGACCCATGCCAGTGCCCTCCAGCAGCCGGGACATGGCTGCCATGTTGCTTTCCAGAACGTCCAGGTCCACAATCAGGGCCGGGGTCTCCAGGTTCTCCAGTTTCATAGACTTTCTCCTTTCCTGTCAACGGGGCCGCTTCGTCAGAATATCCGCCAGGGAGGGCACCCACTTTCCATGGCGGTCCGCCATCCCCTGGCTGTGGAGCAGAGAGCTGAGCACACTCTCCTCCACCGCCTCCGCCGCGGCCCGGAATACCAAATTCATTTTATCGTCGTGGAGCATACCCAGCGGCAAAACATCCCGCTGGGAATAATGGGGCAGTCGGTTGGCGGTTGTAAAGCCGATGCACAGCTCCCCACTGCCGTTACCCATGTAAGACCCCAAACGGTGCAGGCCGATTACCGCGCGACGGCACATCCGCCGCAGCTGTCGTTCACTCAGGGGAATGTCCGTGGCCAGCAGCATAATACAGGAGCCCTTGTCCTCCCTATCCTCTATGGAGGCCAGATACGCTTCCCCCACCGGGCGGCCTTCCACCGTGAGATCCCGCAGCTTTCCGTGGTTGGTCAGCACCAGAGCGCCTACGGTGTACTCTCGTCCGTCCAACTCGATCACACGGGAGGCGGAACCAATGCCTCCCTTGCACTGGTGGCACAGCATCCCCCGCCCAGCACCTACCGCCCCTTCGGCAAATTCCTGGCCGCAGTTGGCCAGAGCCTGCCGGGCATGGTCCTCGGTCACAAAGAGTCCCCGGATTTGGTTGATCTCCCCGTCGTTGCATTCGCAGACGATGGGATTGACGGTGCCGGTGGTATTGCCGATGTCCTCATTTTGCTCCAGCATGATGCGCACCACAGCGTCATAGACTACTCCCGCGCTAAGGGTATTGGTAAGGAGAATAGGGGCCTCGATGCTGCCCATCTCCTCCAGTTGCACCAGTCCCATGGTCTTGCCAAAGCCGTTGAATACCTGCACCGCCGCCATCACTTTATCATGAAAGATGTCTCCCGGGTGGGGCAGCACCGCCGTTACGCCGGTCTGCTGCTCCCCCTGGGAAAGGGTGCAATGCCCTACCAGGACTCCCTCCACATCGGTGATAAGATTGCGCTTTCCCTTTTTCAGGGAGCCTACTGCCACAGCCATCGTTTGCGTAAGACCCATAACGTACCTCTCCCCTGCTCAGATTTGCGGCGCTTCCACAAAACAGTGTAGGTGGAGGGGGCCCAGCACCTTCAGTCCCTCTCCCAGGGCAAACCCCCGGCCCTCTGCCAGGCGCTGACCCTGCATGGTGAAATACATCCGGTACATCCCCAGCAACTCCTCGTTGAGCTGGGTTTTATGGAGCGCCATGGCAGTAAATTTTTTCTCAAAAGTTTCTGTCACATCCACCACCGTGTTGGGCTCCTGGGTAAAGTAAAAGCCGATGGCAGCACACTGCCAGGGGGCTGTCTCCGTTTCCCGGGGATACCGGGCCAGGGCGGTGGAGATAAAGGCCTGGGCTGCCGCCTGGCCGGTGACCACATGGTCCCTGTGGGCCTCGTACCGGGCCCAGGGATCCGGGCAGAAGATCACATCAGGGCGGATGGTCCGCACCAGCTCGGCAATCTTTCCCGCCAGGACAGGCACGCTATCCAGGGAGCCATCAGGCAGATCAAAAAAGTGGAATTCCTTTGCTCCCAGAGCCCTGCCGGCAGCCATGGCCTCCTCCCGGCGCGCTGCCGCCAGCTGGGCGGGCTCCACCGGCCCTCCCTGGGCGCCCAGATCACCGTTGGTCACAGTCAGATAATGGATCTCACAGCCCTTGGCCGCCAAGGCGGCAATAGTACCTCCCATGCCGATCTCGTTGTCATCGGCGTGGGGCTGGATACACAGGGCACGCTTGGCCGTCATGATGTCAGGCGGAGCAAAAAAAGCGGATACGTCCATAGCTTATACTTCTCCTTTCCCCGCCCCGCGGCGGGCGTCCAGTTCTATACGGATGGTCTCGATCTGAGATGACCGAAGCCGATAGAGCAGCATGGGCAAAATGGCCAGCAGGAAGCACAGCGCCGGCACCACATAGACGATAGCACTGAAGCCCAGGCGCACTGTATCGTTGGGGGCCATATTATCCTTATAGTGCATCCATGTCAGGGACACACCCAGCAGTCCCTTGGCAATGGTGGCGCTGAGCTTGTTGAGGAAGGTATTCATGGAGAACACCACGCCCTCTCCCCGGAAACCCAGCTTGTACTCAGCGTAGTCGATGGCATCCATAAGCATGGAGGTGCTGGTGATGGTGGTAACGCCGGTGAAGGCGAAGCTGATCCCCAACAACACCAGGCTCACCACTACGCCGCTATCCACCAGGAAGGGCACTGCGCTGGCCGCCGCTCCCGCCAGGCAGGAGATAATAAAGATGTACTTCTTGTCAAACCGGCGGATCAAAGCCGGCGATGCCGCCATGCCGGAGATCATGCCCAGCACCAGGCTCAACCCGATATAGGTGACATAACCGGAGTCCCCCCAAACGTACACAGCAAAGTACATCTGGGCCACCTGGCGGACGTTGTTGACCATGTTGACAATAAGGAGGGCCACCATCAGGGCCTTCAGGGGGCCGTTATCCAGGATGGTGTGGATATTGCGGCGGAAGGGCACCCCCTTGGGCGGCGGCTCGATCCGCTCCCGCAGCACAAAGCCGCTGAGCACCATCAGCACCGCTCCCAGGCCCGCCACTACCAGGGCCGCCGCCGTGTAAGCCCCGGCGCTGCGCTCGCCGCCAAAGGCGTTGAGCAGAGCCACGCTGCCCACGGAGATGATCACCGTACCCACCGTACCGCCGATCTTCCCCAGGGTCACCATTCCGTTTTTCTCGTTGGGATCCCGGGAGGACACTGACGAGATGGCCCAGATGGGAATGTCATAAACAGTATAGGACATACCCCAAAGCACATAGCACACCGCCGCCACCGCCACCGTGCCGGCGGCGGAGCCGCCAAAGTTTACAAAGCACAACACTGTGGCAACCGCTACCACTACCGGACCGATCAGCAGATAGGGCCGAAACTTGCCCCAACGGGTCTTTGTCATGTCCGCCAGCATCCCCATAAGGATGTCGTTGACCGCATCCCAGAGGCTGGCCGTCACCATAATGACGGTCACCGTCTCGGAAGGAATGCGCAGTAGGTCTGTGAAGAAAAACATGACATACATGGCCACAAAGCTGTAAATCATGTTCTGCCCCAGGAGGCTCCCAGTATAGGTCAGCTTCTCGCCCAGCGAGATCTTTTGCATACGCTCCACTCCTCTTTCTTTTTACTCCGGCAGCAGTCTTTCTCCCGCTGCCCGCAGGGCCAGGCGCAGCCCGCCCTCCGCCGGGGTCAGCTGCCCGCTTTCCGGCAAAATGGCCTGCCGCAGCTCAAAGGGCAGCTTCTCCTCCACCCGCTTGGCGTAATCCCTGTTTTTCATGCAGCCTCCCGCCAGCACCAGGTGGAAGCTCTCCCCCATCTGGTGATCCATCCGTCGATAGACTGCTGTCAGCAGCGCCGAAAGGTGGGTGCTGCCCTCATCCAGGATCTGCTCCCGCAGAGGTTCCGGCTCCTCCCACTTCAGCAGCGGAGCCGCCAGGGCAGCTACCTTGTCGCACTGGGTGATATCCGCTGCCTTCTCCGGCAGGTTCTCCAGGCGCTCCGCCCCCAAAGCCTGCGCTATCGCCGGGAACCAAGGGGCCCAGGAACCCCAGCCATCGCAGTATCCCAGCGCTGCCGCAAGGCATCGGCTGCCCAGCCAGTAGCCGCTGCCCAAGTCGCTGAAGCCGTAGCCCCAGCCACCGGCCCGGGTAACCTTTCCCCGGCTGTCCACCCCCATCACAATGGAACCAGTACCCGCAATAAGCACCATTCCCGGCGGCTCCGCCCCGGCGTAAAAAGCTAACACCGCGTCGTTGCACAGGGTATATTGTCCCTGCGAGAACCCCAGGCCTTCGATCATATTCCGAAGCAGACTCTCATCCCGGGGACTATCGCAGCCTGAGAGCCCGAACACCCCGTGTCCCACCGCCTCAGGGCCTATGCCCGCCTGCTCCCACAGCATCTGAAGTCCGGCACCCAGGTTAGCCCGTGCAGCGGCCTCCCCTACGGATTTCACGCTGGACGGGCCGCTCTTTACCCGCAGCTGCTTGGAGCCATCCTGGCTTCGCAGCAAAAACTCCGTTTTTGTGCCGCCGCCGTCCACAGACAGATAATACTCAGACATAGCCCCTCCCTGTTATTTCATAGTACCTACTACCATACACAGGCAAATTACCCCTGTCAATATCCCCTTGAATTTTCCTCCTGACAGCCAGAAGTTTTGCCATTAGGCGAACCGATCTCGGCAGAATTTCCGTTCTCCACCCTCAGCTTTCTTCTGATGGAACAGGAATAAATATTTCGGATAGATTCCTCTTGCCTTTTTGTGTGGAACCATGTAGAATTTTCCCTGCGGCATTCATTGTCCGCTTCAGTTTCCTGATACGGAGGGATTTTATGCGTATACCCCGCCAGACAGGCGACATCACGCAGGGCGTGATTTGGAAGCAACTGCTGTATTTCTTCTTTCCCCTTTGGTTCGGAACTTTTTTCCAGCAGCTTTACAACACAGTAGATACGGTGGTGGTGGGACGTTTTGTGGGAACCACCGCTTTGGCTGCTGTGGGCTCTACCGGTGTGGTTGCCAACCTCACAGTGGGCATTTTTACCGGCCTCTCCAGCGGCGCTGTGGTAGCCATTGCCCAACGGTACGGCGCCCGGCAGGACGAAGAAGTCCGCAAAAGTGTCCATACAGCCATGCTGCTCTCCCTGCTCATCGGCGCCTTTTTCACCGTTGTAGGCTATGTCCTTACCCCCTGGTCCCTGCGTGCCATGGGTACCACAGAGGACGCTCTTCCCGGTGCCATTCTCTATCTCCAGATCTATTTTCTCGGCATGATTCCCAATGTGGTATATAACATGGGAACCGGTGTCCTGCGGGCTGTGGGAGACTCCAAGCGGCCGCTGTACTTCCTGATTGCCGCTTCTTTATGCAATATTGTTCTGGATCTCCTGCTGGTGGTAGTTTTCCACATGGGAGTGGCCGGTGTGGCCATTGCTACTGTCTGCTCTCAGATCCTCTCCGCTGTACTGGTGGTCCTCTCCCTAATGTCCGTCAAGGGTGAAGCCTTCCGCCTGGTTCCCCGGGAACTGCGCTTCCATGCCCAGCCCTTTGAGGCCATTATGCTCATCGGCATTCCCACCGCTCTCCAGTCTGTGATGTACAGCTTTTCCAACATTGTTATTCAGGCTGCCATCAACTTCTTTGGCACCAATGCCGTGGCCGCCTGGACCGCCTACGGGAAAATGGATATCCTGTTCTGGATGACACTTACCGCTATGTCTCAGGCTCTTACCACCTTTGCCGGCCAAAACTACGGTGCCGGGAAATACGACCGACTGAAAAAAGGCGTCCATGTTTCCGTAGCGATGACCGCTGGCTTCACCGTGTTTATCACCATCGTTATGGTTCTCCTGGCACGCCCCATCCTTTCCATTTTTACCCCGGATCCCGAGGTGTTGGAGATTGGCGTTGGAATGGTTCAGTTCCTTGCCCCCTGCTATATCACCTATATTCTGGTGGAACTGCTCCCCGGAGCAATTCGCGGCGCAGGCAAATCCATGATTCCTATGTTGATTTCTGTATTTGGCGTATGTGGCCTGCGGCTATTATGGCTTTTTGTCGCTGTTCCAGCCTACCATACTATTGAAATGGTAGAAGCCAGCTATCCCATTACCTGGATTGTTACCTCAGTATCTATTTACATCTATTATCGGTTTGGACACTGGCTGGAGAAAAAATAGTGCCTGTGAACCAATAAAAAGGCCCCTGCGGAAACCCGGTTACTCCGGTTCCGCAGGGGCCTTTATCGTTATCACCGTATCACTGCTGGGGCAGAACCGCAAGGTACTCAATAGAGGTGATCGCACCGTCTTCAAACAGGATCGACAGCTGGCTGTCCCCACGAGTGTAGGTGCACTGATCGTACTCCTCTGTGTAATCCTCGCCATAGGCGGCAATCATATCCTCTTTCGTGCCGCCGATCTCCAGGCCTTCAGGAGTGGAAACAGCATCACTGGTCAAAACCACAGAGGATACATAGTTAACATCATTCAGCGGATAGGTGTTGATCTGAAACCCATCATAGGTATAGATCCAGTCCGTCCCCTGGAAAGCACAGCTGGGCGCATCGAAGGCGGAAATGGGCTCTCCCAGAGCCTCCACAATAGGATCTGCCTCAGCGTTCATCTTGATCTCCACACCATTGCTAGTAAATATAAAGAGAGATGTCTCCTGGTTTTCATCACCGGTTTCACCGCTGTTTTGCCCGTTGGTATTGCTGTTGTTGTCGGTCTGGTTGTTCCCACCATTCCCACCGCACCCTGCCAGCAGGGCAAAGCACAGCATCAGCGCCAGCAATAGGGCAGAGAGTTTCTTTACGTCATGTTTCATGGTAATTCTCCTTTACTTGGTTGCTTTTTACTCCCCAGCAGGAATTTGACTGCCTGGAGTGGTAGCCCGGGTCAGATAGCCTTTTTCCGCCAGCTCCGCGTATTGTGCTTCCGCCTGGGCATGATAATCCGCACACTTTTCCGCCCAAACAGCGGAAAGCTCCTCGTCCTCCCGGCGATCGGGGACCCCAGCCTCCCGGAGAATCGTTCCAAAGTAATCGGACAGCTTCTCCGCACCGCTGAGATTCAAATGCAGTCCCTGGTCGTAGGTATCCGTGGAAAAGTCCAAACCGATCTCATCGATATGGTCCAGGAAATTGATATAGGTAAGGCCGTATTCCGCGGCGTAATCCACCATCTGCTGATCCCATTCGTCATACCAGTGAGGATAGAGGCTGGGGGCCTTAATAAGGATCAGCTCCACACCTTTCTCCTCGCAGAGGAGCCGGATCTTGTCCAGATACTCATAGCATACGTCAGCAAACTGGTAGTTGGCCAGCTTCTTGGGTTCCGGCAAGGTTTCTACCGGCCGCACATCCGCCCGCATCAGGAAACCATTGTGGCTGAGGGTATCCTGATGGAAGAGATAGCGGAAGTCCGAAGCTGTCAGCTCGCTCCAGCGGCTATGGTAGCGGAAGAAGGGGAAAATATAGCTCAGAAGGGTTTCATCCTCCATCTTCGAGGCCAGCACCGCCTGGATTTTGTTCACCGAGAGGGGCAGATCATCCAGGGCCATACGGTTATAGGCTTCGCTTTGGGGCTCGCTGTACTGCATGGACAGCACGTTGAATACAACCACCTTAGGCGTCTCCCGCTCCAAGGTGTCCTTGAGGGTATAGTAGGAATGCCAGATCAACTGCTGGGGGCTGCCCCGGATGTAGCTGGTGACTCCGTAATTCTCCCACAGGGTAATGGGGGAGAAATTCTCGTACACCTCGCAGTCCCCCACAAAAATGACGTCGTGCTCGGTGGTTTCCTGATAATACTCCCGTACCAAAGCGCCGTCGGGGATGCCGTCCATATACTTAGGCACCAGCAGGGCCTGGAGAAGGAAGAAGGCGCCCACCCATATAAGGGCAATCCCTCCCCATTTGAGGATACGTTTCATGGATGCTCCTTGTCAGAATTGATTGTAAATAAACTGGCTGGCGTCATAGCCCACGCCGTAGGCGCCAAATACCAGCACCGCAAAGGTCAGGCCAAAGGCCACGGCATATCGCGCCGCCGCAGGCGCACGCTCCAGCTGCTCCCGGACGCTGCCCCGGCGCTGCCGGAGGCTGACCCCCAGCATTAATAGGCAGCCCAGCCCCGCCACGATCCAATCTCCGGTACCAAGCCCCAGCTCCAGCAGGGAGCCGTCAAACAGAGGCGTCAGGGAAAAGCGGGTAAAAATAGTACCCACCATAGAGAAAGTGAGGGGCACGTCCCGGTAGCAATCCAGGGAGCGGAGGGCACTCATCAGCCAGAAAGTCCGCACCACCTGAAACAGCCGCCAGCCAAAGGTAGCCCCCAACCTGGGAAACCGCTCATGGAAACGGTGATACAGCGGGGCACACTCCTGGGAAATGATGATGACCACACCGTTGAGAAGTCCCCAGACGATGAAGTTCCAGCTGGCTCCGTGCCAGATACCGGTGGCAAACCATGTGATGAGGGTAGCGAGATACACCGGCACCCGTTTGCCCAGCTCCGGTCCCAGCAGAGAGCGGGATTTTTTGGAAATAGACAGCATGGGCTTTGACACCGATACGGGATAGAAGATGTAGTCCCTAAACCAGGTGCCCATGGTGATGTGCCAGCGCCGCCAGTATTCCTCAATGTTCTTGGAGAAATAGGGACGGATGAAGTTCTCCTTTACCGGCACTCCCAAGGTGCTGGCAATACCGATGGTGATGTCGATGCCGCCGGTAAAGTCGGCATACAGCTCCAGGGCATAGAGGAACATGCCGATGAGGACAAAAATGCCGTCGTAGGTTTCCGGCGCGCCGATAATCGCCGTAACAGCGGTAAGGAGCCGATCGGCCACTACCATCTTCTTGAAGTAGCCCCAAAGGATCCGCTGGAGGCCAAAGGACACCGTCCGGCGGTCAAAGGGATGCTCTCCCAACAGGTGAGGGGCCAGATCATCGTAACGGCTGATGGGGCCCTGGACCAGCTGTGGGAAAAAGGAAACAAACAGGGCGAACCGGGGCAGGTTCTCCTGAGGGGGATACTTGCCCCGGTAGACATCGATTACATAGCCGATGGTCTGGAAGGTATAAAAGGAAATGCCCATGGGCAGCAGCAGATCCACCAGCTGGAGCTGTCCGCCGCCAAAAAGGGCGGAAATGGCGTTGATATTGACAATGGCGAAGTTGGTATACTTGAGCACTGCCAAAATACCGAAGTTCAGCAGTAGAGCCGCCAGGAACCACCCCAGCTTTTTCTTCTTCACCCGTGCCTTATACGCCTTTTTCTCCTCGGAGGTCAGTGCCTCCTTCCTGGCCTTCAGATAGGCGCTCTGCCGCTTCTGGAGCCGATCCATCTGCAGGGAAGCATACCAGCAGGTCACCGTGGTAACGGCAATGAAAATAAGGCAGCCCCAGCCTGCAAAGGCATAGAACACATAGCTTGCCGCCAGCAGCAGCATCCACTGGAACCGTTTGGGCACCAGGTAATACAGCGGAAACAGGATGGCCAGGAACAGGATAAATCCAAATGAGGTAAACAGCATGTCGTTTCAGCAATCCTTATGAGAATTTCCGTCTTCCGGCCGGGAATCAGTCCTCGTCGGACAGCCGCTCCACCAGTTCAAAGAGGGCCTGGGCGGAATTGAAATTCTCCGGAACGATCTCTCCGGCGGGGATAGACACATCAAAATTGGCGCTGATCTCAGTGACGATGCTGACAATATCAAAGGAATCCAGTACCTTATTATCAATCAGGCCTGTCTCTTCAGCAAAGTTTACTTCCGGGTGAAGGTCATTGAGGATTTCCAGCAGTTCATCAAAAGTCATGGTCGTTCTCCTTTCTCTTTCAGCGGGCACAGGCCTGTTCCTTCAGGCCCTTGCGGTCAATTTTTCCATTGGGAGTCTGGGGCAGACGCTCCAGACGGCGGACACTGTTGGGCACCATGTACCGGGGCAGCTTCTCCTTGGTGTAAGCCACCACCTCCGCCGCCTCGGCCTCGCCCACATAAAAGAGGGTAATCTTTTTCTTCACATCGTCAAACACGCAACAGGCCTGGCTTACCTGGGGCATCATGTTGGCAATCAGCTCAATCTCCCCCAGTTCGATACGGTGGCCCATGTGCTTGATCTGATAGTCCTTTCGGGAAAGGAATACCAGCTCACCCTCCTCATTGTACCGGGCCAGATCACCGGTACGGTAGATGATCTCGGGATACGCCTTGTTCAAGGGGTTCTGGACAAAAGCCTCCGCCGTCCGCTCCGGATCGTTGTAATAGCCCAGAGTGACGCCGGTACCACGGATACAGATTTCCCCTGTCTCCCCAGGGCCCGACAGGCAGTCGTTTTCATCCAGCAGCAGGATCTCCGTATTCCGGAAGGGCCGGCCGATGGGGATGGCCTCGTCCAGGGCGAAGTCCCGCTTCACCTCATAGTAGCAGCTCATGCCGGTGGCCTCGGTGGGGCCGTAGAGGTTCACGAACCGGGCGTCGGGCAGCACCTCCCGCCAGAGGCGGAATTGCTTGATGGGGAACACCTCGCTGCCGAAGGCCACCAGGCGCAGGTATTTCGGCTGTACCTGCTGGAAGGCCCCCAGACCGGAAACAATGGTCATGGCGGACACCACCCAGCAGATGGTGTTGATATGATGTTCGTTAAGGTACTCCACCAGTTTCACCGGCAGCATGAAGAGCTGCTTGGGCACCAGGTAGGCAGTGGCGCCAAATTTCAAAGTGGGATAGACCTCCTTGAGACAGGCGTCAAAGTAGAGGGGGGTCTGGTTGCCGAACACCGTGTCCTCATCAAAGCCCAGCACCTCGGAGAGGTTCTCGATGTAGTCGATCACCGAACGGTGGCAGGCCGCCACTCCCTTGGGCACCCCGGTGGAACCGGAGGTAAAGACGATATAGGCCGGATCGATATCCAGGGCCTTGTTGCGGATGGCCGTCAAAGCAGCCCCATCCACGTCCCCGTCAGCAGCCTCGTCGTAGAGGAATACCCGTCCCTCCCAGTCAAAGTCCTTTAAAAGCTCCGCTGTCTTTCCATCACAGACGGCACAACGGGGCTTCAGGCTCTGGAAAATCAACTGGATACGGTGACGGGGCATCTCCTCATCCAAGGGCACATAGTGGCAGCCGGCATACAAAACGCCCAGGAACGCGGTAACCATCTTGGGATGGCGGCCCATAAACACCACCACCGGCTCCCGATAATATCCTTCCCGGCTGAGAGCGGTGCCCAGAGAGCGGGCTTGATCATACACCTGACGGAAGGTCAGGGAATCCGTCCCATCAGAATAAGCAACCTTGTCCGGCAAGCGGACAACAGTTTCCTCCAGATAGGAAAGCAGGTTTGTCATCATAGGCAATGCAGCCTCCTTTTTATTCCCCCTGACCGGGGGATATCATTCCTCCGGCGTAGCCGGATAAAGGGAATGGTCAAACTCATGGCTGTTGTTGTGAGCCTGGGAATACGCCTCCAGGAAGGCATCGGTGACCATAAAGAAGTCGTCTCCTTCCCCTACCCGGGGCGTTGCGTCAAAGTGGTACCAGCCGCTGCCGCAGTCAATGAGGCTCCAGTAGTGCATGGCCCGTCCCTCTACATACGTCTTTTCCACATCGATATTGGGGATCCCCGCCGCCTCAAACATAGCCTTGGCAGTCGCAAAGTATACATAGCAGTCCCCGCTGCGCTGGGTAAAACCCTGGACAGCTGCTTTCTGCCAGTCTCCCTTGTCCGAATGCGCGGTATATGCGATATTGGCCCGGCACCAGTCGTAGATAGCCTGGGCCACCTCCACCTGGGTCATATCGTCGGTGGTAATCTTATCCAGCACCTTCTGGGCCTCCTCCAGAGCCAAATCCGAGTATTCAGAAGGCTGAGTAAAGGAAAAATAGGCTGTGGCCTCAGCGGTATTGCCGGAACGGTCCGTAGCCCGGTAGGTCACCAGATAGTCCCCAGCCACCGTGGGATTGACCTGGCTGGAATCCACCTCCAGCTCCACATCCTCATCATAGTCATCGGTAACGGTAACGCCTTTTTTGTACGCCACCGTATCCCCCAAGAGGACAGTCTGGTTCTCCACACCGGAAATCACAGGCGGCGTCGTATCCTGAACCACAGTAAGCGTGGCAGTAACCTGGGCCTGATTCCCACTTTCATCGGTAAGCACCACTGTCACCTGCTGACTGCCGGGTGTTGTAAAATCCGGCTCATCGACAAAAGAGACTGTAACCTGGGAGCTTCCCGTTACATCTGTCACAAAGGACTCCGGGGAAAGGGTATCCACCGTAAGACAGGTCTGGTTTACAGCCGTCCCTGCAGGCGGCTCTTCAGGAATTTCTTCACGGGTGGATTCCCACAGCCACGGCAGAAGCAGCCCCAGACCAAATCCCAGAGCCAGGCAAAAAAGGACCAAAAAGAAAGTCTTTCCGCCATTTTTCTTCTTTTTACGCCCCCGGCGGCCTCCGGATGCAACATGTCGTCCCGGAGATCGGGACACTTCCGTATCACAATCATAGCCGGATGAATTCCTGTATGCGTACTGTGGCACAGAAATCACCGTCCCTTTTTCTGCTGTAATCATAGCGGCTTTCCGCCGCATGCGGACACATTTCCAACAATATGTCTCTTTTGCTGTATTTTCAGCATGTAGTATTATAGGCGCAAAACA
>JAGHHM010000158.1 GCA_017887695.1 Oscillospiraceae bacterium
ACCATGGTGGCGGTGGCCTCCTCGCTGGGCCGGGCCACGCCCACTACCTTCAGCCGGATGCCCGCCTCGCCGCTGTCATAGAGCAGCTGCAATCCGGAATCGGTGGCTCCCAGGTCGGTATAGCCCCCCTGGCCGTCGGCCTGGTAGCGCTGGGCGGGAAGGATCAGCTGGAAGGTGGCGTCGCACAGCTCCTCATAGCTCCAGCTGCGCTCCTGGGTGTCCACCGTTTCCCCGTTCTGAAGGGCGCTGAGGTTGTCCGTCATCTCCTGGGAGGAGATGAGGCCCAGGGCGCTGAGCATCAGGTCGGAAATCTCGTTGTTCTGGTCCACGAAGAGGATCACCTCGTCCTCCGCCTGGGGCCACTGGCCGTGGAGCAGGTCATACTGCTCCTTTACCTGGTCGGAAACCAGCTCCCCGTCCGCTCCGGGCAGCAGCTCCTCCCAGACGTTCATCTGCTGGTACATACCGCCCATGGTATCGAAATAGGCGGTATAATCCCCGCCGTAGAGGGTGGTCATGGCCTCCTCCATCAAAGCGGTGACGTCGCTTTTGACGATTTTGCCGTCGGCGTCCTTGGTATACACGTCAAAGGGGATGTCATAGCTGTATCGGATGGTGGCAAGGTCGGCGATACCGCCGCCGCCGTTATCCAGGTACTCCTTAAAGGCCTCCAGGTTATTGGTGGTGGTTTCCGCGTTCATCATGGAGTTGAGCATATCGTACATGATGGTGGAGGCGTAGACCCGGTCAGCCTCCCGCTCCCCGCTCTCCTCCTGGTGGCGCACCCCCATGAGGGAGGACACCATGGAGGACATATCCACACTCTCCGCCTCAATGGTAATGGGGTAGCTGGAGAGGGTGTCCTCCTGGACCTGGTTGATATAGGCGT
The DNA here is from genome assembly GCA_017887695.1 of Oscillospiraceae bacterium. Taxonomy (GTDB): domain Bacteria; phylum Bacillota; class Clostridia; order Oscillospirales; family Oscillospiraceae; genus Pelethomonas. The sequence continues at coordinate 890 of JAGHHM010000158.1, forward strand.
TGATGCCGCTGGAAAGGGACAAAATGAGGGCGATGCCGATGATGCCGATGGAGCCGGCAAAGCTGGTGAGAATGGTGCGGCCTTTCTTGGTCATCAGGTTATTGAGGGAGAGGGAAAAGGCGGTGGCAAAGGACATGGAGGGCTTTTTCTCCCTCTTTCCCGCCGTGACCGCCGGGGGCTGGGCGGCGGCGTCAAAGGGGTCGCTGTCGCTGACCACCCGGCCGTCCAGCAGCCGGATGGTACGGGTGGCGTAGCGCTCCGCCAGCTCCGGATTGTGGGTGACCATGATGACCAGCTTGTCCCGGGCGATTTCCTGGAGGATATCCATGACCTGAACAGAGGTCTCGCTGTCCAGGGCACCGGTGGGCTCGTCGGCCAGCAGGATATCCGGGTCGTTGACCAGGGCCCGGGCGATAGCCACCCGCTGCATCTGGCCGCCGGAGAGCTGGTTGGGCCGCTTTTTCATCTGGTCCTTCAGTCCCACCTTCTCCAGGGCCTCTTCCGCCCGTCGGCGGCGCTGGGCCTTGCTGACGCCGGAAAGGGTCAGGGCCAGCTCCACGTTGCTCAGCACGCTCTGGTGGGGGATCAGGTTATAGCTCTGGAACACGAAGCCGATGGAGTGGTTGCGGTAGGCGTCCCAGTCCCGGTCGGTATACTCCTTGGTGGAGCGGCCGTTGATGATGAGGTCGCCGCTGGTGTACTGGTCCAGACCGCCGATAATGTTCAGCAGGGTGGTCTTGCCGCATCCGGAATGGCCCAGCACCGCCACAAACTCGCTCTCCCGGAAGCTCAGGCTCACCCCCCGCAGGGCGGTGACGTCCTCGCCTCCGGTCTGATATACTTTTACAATGTCTTTTACTTGCAGCATATGGTATCCTCCTGTTTCGCTGCGCCCCGCCGCAGCAGGGCCACCTTTCTTTCCAGACGCTCCCGGCAAAGCTCCGGCTTCTGGCCGCAGGCCGCCGCAGCCACTGCCTGCCCTGTGGCCGACAGCAGCAGCTCCGCCAGGGCCTGACGGTCCTCGGGATCCTTCAGCGCCAGGGTATCCGTCCTGGCCGCCGCCAGCAGGGCCTCCGCCAGTCCCGGCGGCTGGCACATCCGCCCGGCGTCAAAGCCTGCGTTGTGCCGCACAATGGACATTTCCGCCCGGATCTCTTCCCCGGCGCAGGCAAAGGCCTCCATCATGGCGTCAAACAGGGCCGCCGGCAGGGCCAGCAGGTCCCCGCCGCAGTCCTCCAGGCACTGGAACACCATCTGCTTGAGTTTGTCGCCGTAGTGGCTGAGGACATAGACGAAAAGGTCCGTTTTGTCGCTGAAATACTGGTAAAAGCTGCCCCGTGGGATCCCCGCTCCGGCAATGATCTTGCTGAGGGGCACCTCCCCGTAGGGCTTTTGGGAAAACTCCCCCACCGCCGCGCGCAGGAGCTTGGCCTGCTTCTCCGGCGGGAGGTTGAAAAAGGTACTGGTAGGCATAGCCTTCCTCCTTGGGTATCCGGGCGGGGCGGCCGCCCCTTCCCGGTATAAAGCAATCTTCCGCCCACTATACATGACAAGTTGTCACATGTCAAGAAAATCCAGGGGAATTTACAGCCCGTTCATATTTGGCGGGGCCAGCCGAACCCCACTGTGTTCCCGCCCGGCAAAAAGCACACCAACACTATGAGGGCGGAGCCCCCCGCCGCAAAACAAATCCCCTTAAAATTATTGACAAACGATAATTTCTGTGGTAGGGTGTCCTTAAAGAATTATCGCAAAACAATAATTTTTAGCCAGAGGGCATCCCGCCCTCAGAGGGGAGGTACTCCTATGAAGCGACGACTGCTGTGCCTGGTTTTGGGGGCGGTCCTGGCCGCCCTTACCGGCTGTTCCCTGGCCCGGCCCGTCCGGGAGGACGCCGGGGCGGACCGCTGGGTAGGCTACTACATGGTCTATCAGTCCCAGGAGGAATTTACCGCCGATCCGGTTTCCCGCCGGCTCTCCCAGGAGATCGTCTGGGGGGACTGGGATGAGGAGAGCCGCACCCTCACCTTCCCCAAGCTCACCGGGTCGGCCCTGCTGGTGCTGGGCCGGGAGGGGGATCGCATCACCGTTCCCAGCGTGACCGAAATGTCTCCGGGGCCGGTGGAGAGCGCGGTATCCTCCACGGAGGAAGGCGACAGCGTTACCGTTTCCGGCACTGTTTGGTGGGGAGCGCCCCTGGACGCCCCGGCGGACTTTGACCCCCAGGAGGACGGCGGCTTCTGGTTTTCCTATCCGGTGTACCGCACCCCCGCAGGAGCGTTCTACCTGGACGCCGACATCACGCCCTGCTCCTACGGCTCCGGAGGCGGGCCCTTCCGCCAGGAGGAGTACATCTACCGGGATGAAGCAGGCAAGCTCCGCACCGACACCCTCTCCATGACCGTGGCCGCCCGGTACGCCCCCCGGCTCACCGCCCTGCGGGTGGTGGCCTTTGACAAGGACAACCAGGTCCTCAGCACCACGCCGCTGCCTCTGTCGAAGGAGCTGCCCGCCGTTACGGTGGCTCCGGAGACCGCCTGGGTGGCGGTGGAGGAGGAAAGTGCCGACGGCGTGAAGCACACCAGCTACGACCTGTCCCAGGAGGGGACCGCCCTTCACCAGGTGATCCTTCTGGACGAGGACGGCCGGGGATGGGGCGCGGACCTGACCATCCGCCGATAAATCACCACACAGCACTGGGAGGTGCCTTATGGAACAGACAGCCATTACCAAAAAAATGTATCTCACCCTGGGCTTTGCTCTGCTGGGGGCCCTGCTGGCCCTGGCCTTTCCCGGGGATATGACCTACGAGACCTTTACCGCCCCGGTAAACGCCCTGGGGCAGGCCCTGCGGCAGCTGTCCCTGTCCGGGGCGGGCGGCAACGCCGCCGCCTGGGCCATCGTCCTGGTGGTATCCCTTCTGCCCCTTCTCCCCTTCCTGCTGCTGCGGCGGAAGCGGAAGGCGGCGGAGGACTGGGTACTGCTGCTGCTGATCCCCCAGCTCTTTGCCCTTCTCTACTACGCCGTGAACCCCACCCTCATCGGCAGCATGGCCGCCCCCTTCCTGCCGGCAGGCCAGCTGGGGGTGATCCTGGCCACGGCGGTGACATGGCTGGTGCTGGATTTTCTCCGGGCTATGGCGGAGGCGCCGGGGGACCGGCTGGCAGCGGCGGTGGGGGTGCTCCTCACCGGCTGCGCCTTCCTGCTGGCCTTTGGGGCGGGCGTGAACCAGGCGTCGGCCTGGCGCTCCGCCGCTGACAGCGTCCGCTCCGGCAACACCGGGGATGTGAATTTTACCATGGTCATGCTGGCGGTGCTGGGTATCCTGCGGGCGGCGCCCTACCTGCTGGGGGCGGCGGCCCTTCTGTGGGGCGGACGGCTGGTGGAGGCCGGAGGCCGGGAGCCCTTTTCCCGGGACACCGCCCAGCTCTGTGACCGCACCGCCCTGGCCTGCCGCATGGCCGCCCAGGCGGCGGCGATCCTGGCCCTCACGGTGAACCTTTTGCAGCTGGCCGCCTTTTCCCTCCTGGTGAAGGTGGATTTCCAGGTGGAGCTGAACCTCCTGCCCCTGGCCCTGGCGGGGGCCATGTTCCTCCTCAGCCGCTGGATGCGGCAGGGCCTGGCCCTCCGGGAGGACAACGACTCCATCATATAAGGGGGCAGCGCCATGGCCATTACTGTACATCTCAGCGAGCTTTTGAAGGAGCGGGGCATCACCGCCAAAGAGCTGTGCGCCCAGGTGGGCATCACCGAGGCCAATCTCTCCATCCTCCGCTCCGGCAAGGCCAACGGCGTCCGCTTCCACACCATCAACCGCATTTGCTATTACCTGGGCTGCGACGTGGGGGATATCCTCCGCTTCGACGGCAGACTGGAGGACGAACATGAGGAATAAATGGCTGTGTCTGCTGCTGGCGGCGGCCCTGACGGCCCTGACCGCCGGCTGCTCCCTGGCCCGGCCGGAGCGGGAGGCCGCCCAGGAGGACCGCTGGATCGGGTTTTACGTGGTCTACAATCCCCCGGGAAGCTATGACAACATCTTCAACAGCAACCCTCACCTGACGGAGCTGGGCACCGAGTCTCTGGACGCCGGAAAATACGGCTCCCTGACCATCCCCCGGGAGGTACTGCTGGGGGAGGAGGACCCGGACACCGGGGACATCGTCTTTCCCGGCCTCGAGGGCTACTCCCTCTTTATCCGCCATAAGCAGGAGGACAGCGGCTATGTGACGGCGATACAGTCCGATATGTCCCCCGGCGAGGGCCAGACCGTCCACAGCAGCGATGAGGGCACCGCCGAGTCCGCCTCCGGGGTGATCTGGTGGGGGCCGCCCCTGGACGCGCCGGCGGACTTTGACCCCGACGCCAGTCCTCACGGCATCTGGCACGCCTACCGGGTCTTTGAGACCGCCGACGGCCAGGTATATCTGGACGGCAGCGGCAACAGTTACGGCGGCGCCGGCTCCGGCATGGGCTTTTCCAGCGACGCCGCCTACACTTACACGGAAAACGGGGAAACCCGCAAGGACAGCATCAGCGTCTCCGTGTCCGTCAAATACACCCCCCGGCTCACCGCTTTGCGGGTGGTGGAGTTTGACAAGGACAACAGCGTGGTGAAAACCACGGCCCTGCCCCTCACCGAGGAGCTGCCCCTTCTGACCCTGGAGTCGGACACCGCCTTCCTGGTGGTGGAGGAGGAGAGCGCCGACGGGGTAAAGCGGACTCTCTACGCCGCCGGGGATTTCACCGACGGGGCCCAGTACCACGAGGTGATCCTTCTGGACGAGGCGGGCCGGGGCCACGGGGTCTATCTCACCATGGAAATTGCCTCATAACACAAGGGCGGGCGCCTGAAAGCGCCCGCCCTTTTTCCCGCCTTCTCCCCCCTGCCGCCGCTCTGGACATTCCCTACGCCATGGGCTATAATAAGGGGTACTGCCGGGACCCTTTCCGGCCATACCAACACATTACAGGAGGAACCGCCATGAAGTGGCTCGCCTTGCACATTGATACCTCCCCCGCCGGACTGGAGCCGGTGTCCAGCCTGCTGGACGACCTGGGCATCGACGGCCTGGTCATCGAGGACGAGGGGGATTTCCGGGATTTCCTGGAAAATAACCGCCAATACTGGGACTATGTGGACGAGGAGCTGGACCAGTCCATGTCCGGCAAGTGCCGCATTACCTTCTATGTAGAGGAGAGCGACCAGGGCTTTACCACAGTGGCGGCGGTACGCATCGCCCTGGCGGATCTGAAGAAGGCCCACCCGGAGTACGCCCCCCTCATCATGACCATGGACGGCATCGAGGACGCCGACTGGGAGAACAACTGGAAGGCCTTCTACAAGCCTATGGAGATCGGGGAGCGGCTCATCGTCATCCCCGACTGGGAGCAGGCGGAGCCCCATGGCCGGGTGGCCCTGCGGATGAACCCGGGCCTCACCTTCGGCACCGGCAGCCACGCCACTACCCGGCTGTGCCTGCAGGCCCTGGAGAAGCTGGTGAAGCCCGGCATGAAGGTGCTGGACCTGGGCTGCGGCAGCGGAATCCTCTCCATCGCCGCCCTGCTGCTGGGGGCAGACAAGGCCTTTGCCTGCGACATTGACGAGAAGGCCGTGGACGTGGCTTATGAAAACGCCGCTCTCAACGGCGTGGGCCGGGACCGTTACACCGTCCGGGCCGGGGACGTGACAAATGACCCGGGCCTCCGGAAGGAAATGGGCGGCGGCTGGGACATCGTGGTGGCCAACATCGTCTCCGACGTGATTATCGCCCTGGCCCCCACCGTAGGGGAACTGCTGGCCAAGGGCGGCGTATTCATCTGCTCCGGTATCATCGACGACCGGGCCGAGGAGGTAAAGGGCAAGCTGGAGGAAGCCGGCTTTGCCATTTCCGAGAGCCATTCCTCCGAGGGCTGGTTCTCCTTTACCTGCCGTCCGGCGGCGGAAAGGGGGTAAGGCCATGTCTTACCGGCGTGATTTTGTCATCGGTCTGAAGGAAACCCGGGACTTTTACACCCGGCTGCTGCTGCGTTCCTGGATCAAGGGCATCATCGGCTTTGGCCTTGCGGGCGGCCTTACCGCCTGGTACTATCTGAACCTGTTTGAGATTCAGGTAAGCACCCCTGTGGAGATCCTCATCTCCCTGGCGGCGGCGGTGGTGGTGATGGCCCTGGTGGCCCTGGTCATGGCCCTGGCCACCCGGTGGAAGGTGGCAAAGGAATCCCGGCGCTCCGGCCGGGAGCGGTATGTCCAGCACACTCTCATCGACGGCTTTGGCCTCCATGTGACGGTAGATGACCGGGAGGCCCGGCTGGGCTTTGACAAGCTGATGAAGGTGGAGGAGACAAAAAAGGCCTTCTACCTGTACCTGGCGGCCAACCAGGCCTGGATTCTGCCCAAGGACCAGATGGAGGACCAGGCGGCGGAGTGCGCCCGGCTCCGGGAGATTTTCTCCACGGTAATCGAGTCCAAGCGGCTGAAGCTGCAAAAAAACGGATAAAAGAGAAGCCTGTCTGATAAGCAGAAAAGCGCCGTGGGATCCAGTGGATCCCCCGGCGCTTTTTGCCGATGGCGTACCGGCTGGGGCCGCCGCAGGAGCGGCCTTGCCCTGCCGGTTTCTTATCTGTGCTTGCCCAGGAAGAACAGTGCCATGGTACCCGGTCCGGAGTGATTGCCGATCACCGGGCCCACATAGTTGATCACCAGCTTCTTCACCGGGAACTTGGCCTTGATGGTCTCTCCCAGCTCCCGGGCCTCGTCGCCGCAGTCGCCGTGGCTGATGAACACCACGGAAGGATCCGTCACCAGCTCTTCCATCTGGTCCACCAGGGCCTTCAGGGACGCCTTGCGGCCCCGGACCTTGCTTACCGGGATCAGCCGTCCCTCGTCATCCACATGGAGCACCGGCTTCATCTGCAGCATGGTGCCCACCAGGGCCGCCGCCGCGGACACCCGGCCGCCCCGCTTGAGGTGGTGGAGGTCATCCACGGTAAACCAGTGGCAGACGCTGAGCTTGATGCTCTCCACATAGTCCCGCAGCTCCTCCAGGCTCAGCCCTTCCATTTTCTTCTGGGCGGTAAGATACACCAGAAGTCCCTGGCCCAGAGAGGCGCTGCGGCTGTCCACCACCAGCACCTTGCTGCCGGGGTGGGCCTCCATCACGTCCTGGGCGGCAATGCAGGCAGACTGGTAAGTAGTGGAGAGAGCGGAGGAAAAGCTGATGCAGAGGATGTCCTTGCCCTCCTCTACGATCTTGCCCATGGCCTCCTGGAATACCCCCACGCTGACAGCGGAGGTGGTGCCCAGGGTACCGGCGCGGAGCTTTTCATAAAACACATGGGGATCCATGTCGTGGTTATCGGGGTAGTTGAAATACTCCTTGCCTTCCACCAGGAAGGACAGAGGCTGCACCACAAGGCCCAGCTCTTCCACCATATCCGCAGGAAAATCACAGCAGCTGTCGGTCAGGATAATATACTCTCGCATAACGCGCTCCTTTCTTTCGGGGAGCATGTACAGGCCCGCCGTCGGGCCCGGCTCCCCCCAAAACACACCGGCGGTCTCCGCGGCAGCAGAGGTCCGGCTGATACCCAGCACAAATATACTGAATATACCCCACATTATACCATAAACCCAGGCAATGGCAAGGTTGTAGACCACTAACTTTTTCTTAAATCTCGCTAAGGTTCCGTCGAAAAAACAATGGAACGGGCGAAACCCGCCGCCAGAATGGCAAAAGCCGGCCCAACGGCCCTGCCGGAACTGGCCTATTCCTTCTTTCCGGCCTTGGCGGCGGCAATAAACTCCCGGAACAGCGGATGGGCCTTGTTGGACCGCGGGGACGCTTCGCGTCCCGCCCAGTATGCCCCATCCGGCTCCCCGCCGCACGGCGGCGGGAACCGCCGGAGGATGGCAAAAGCCGGCCCAACGGCCCTGCCGGAACTGGCTTATTCCTTCTTTCCGGCCTTGGCGGCGGCAATAAACTCCCGGAACAGCGGATGGGCCTTGTTGGGCCTCGGGGACGCTCCGCGTCCCGCCCAGTATGCCCCATCCGGCTCCCCGCCGCAATGCGGCGGGAACCGCCGGGGGATGGCAAAAGCCGGCCCAACGGCCCTGCCGAAACCGGCTTATTCCTTCTTTCCGGCCTTGGCAGCGGCGATAAACTCCCGGAACAGCTGATGGGCCTTGTTGGGCCGGCTTTTCAGCTCCGGGTGGAACTGCACTGCCACAAACCAAGGGTGGTCGGGCAGCTCCACAATCTCCACCAGCCGCCCGTCAGGGGACAGACCGGTAAGAGCCAGCCCCGCCGCCTCCAGGGCCTCGCGGTAGGTATTATTGAACTCATAGCGGTGGCGGTGACGCTCGTCGATCCGCCGGCGGCCATAAGCCGCCTCGGCCCGGCTCCCCTCCGCCAGCACGCAGGGCCAGCTGCCCAGACGCATGGTGCCGCCCTTTTCCGTCACATCCACCTGATCCTCCATCAGGTCAATGACCGGATAGGGGGTCCGGGGATCCAGCTCGCTGGAGTGGGCCCCGGCAAGGCCCGCAGCATGGCGGGCAAACTCCACCACCGCCATCTGCATCCCCAGGCAGATGCCCAGGAAGGGCACCTTCTGCTCCCGGGCATAGCGGATGGCGCTGATCTTGCCCTCCACTCCCCGGCTGCCAAAGCCCCCGGGTACCAGAATACCGTCGCAGCCCGCCAGCAGCTGGGATGCGTTCTCATCGGTGACTGTCTCGCTGTCCACCCACCGGATGGCCACCTTTACGCCGTTTTCAATGCCGCCGTGGGTCAGAGCCTCCGCCACCGACAGATAGGCATCGTGGAGGGCCACATACTTGCCCACCAGGGCAATGGTCACCGTCCCCTCCGAGGTCTTGGCCCGGTGGACCATAGTGGCCCATTCCGTCAGATCCGGCATATGGCAGATGAGGCCCAGCCGCCGCACCACCACATCCGCCAGGCCCTCCCGCTCCAGCATCAGGGGCACCTCATAGAGGATGGGAGCGGTCAGATTGGGAATGGCATTCTCCGGGGGAATGTTGCAGAAAAGGGAGATTTTGTCCAGCACCTCCCGGGGCACCTCCCTGTCGCTGCGGCAGAGGATCACATCCGGCTGGATGCCAAGGCTCAAAAGCTCCTTGGCAGAGTGCTGGGTGGGCTTGCTTTTCAGCTCCCCGGTGCCGGGGATGGAGACAATGAGGGACACGTGGATAAACATGACATTGTTTCTCCCCCGCTCCGCCGCCACCTGCCGGATAGCCTCCAGGAAGGGCTGGGACTCAATGTCGCCCACGGTGCCGCCGATCTCCACAATGGCCACATCGGCCTCAGGGACGTCCAGAGAGTAGATCCGCCGCTTGATCTCCCCGGTGATATGGGGGATGATCTGTACCGTGCCGCCCAAAAAGTCTCCCCGCCGCTCCCGGCTGAGGACCTCCCAGTAGATCTGTCCTGAGGATACAGAGGAATTCTTGTCCAGATTTTCGTCAATGAACCGCTCATAGTGGCCCAGGTCCAGGTCCGTCTCCGCCCCGTCGTCAGTGACGAACACCTCTCCGTGCTGGTAGGGGCTCATGGTCCCCGGATCCACATTCAGATAAGGGTCCAGCTTCTGAACCTTTACATGCAGGCCCCGCTGCTTGAGCAGCCGTCCCAAAGACGCCGCCGCGATGCCCTTGCCCAGGCCGGACACCACGCCCCCGGTGACAAAAATATACTTGACTGCCATCATTTTCCTCCCCGCGCCTGTGGCGCTGAGGCGGCGGCCTTCCGGTCCCGCCCCCTTCGGCGGGAATCACCGGCCCCACGCCGGCTCATCCCGCATACTCCCCGCAAAATTTCCATCGGGAAAAAATAAAAACATAGTTCGGCATTTTACACCTGTAATATACCAAAGTCAAGACGGTTTTCCCCTGCCGCCATCCAGATCCCGCAAATTTTTCCGGGTTCTTGTTACAGAATTGTAATGCTTTTTCCCATGACCTGTGGTACACTGTGAGAACCGGAGGCGCGGCTTCCCCTGTCAAGGCCCCTCCGGTACTATTATATCCGCAATTCATTGAGAGAGGAGACTGCTATGGAAGGCAAGCGCATTCCCCAGCCGGAGACTGGCGGAGAGGCGAAAAAAAGGCTTCCCATCGCCGGCATCATCGCAGCTGTTCTCGCCGCTCTTCTGCTGGGCGCGGCCGCCGGGCTGTGCCTGTACGCGGGCAGCTATGACAAAATATTTCCCGGGGTGTTGGTAGGGCCGGTAGACCTGGGGGGCCAGGACGTGGAAAAGGCCCAGGGTATCCTGTCTGCCCGGATGGATGAGCTGACGGACCCCTACACCATCACCGTTACCGCCGACGGAAAGGAGCTGGGACAGTATACCCCCTCCCAGTTGGGCGGCTACACCAATGCCGAGGAGCTGGCCGCCCAGGCCTACGCCGTGGGCAGGGCCTCGGGCCCCCTGGGCTTCTTCGCCGGCGGCTTCTCCATGGTCAAGGGCCTGCTGGGCGTAACCACGGAGCTCTCCCCTGCCATCCAATATGACGAGAAAGAGCTGAAAGCGGCGGTGGCAGACATTGCCGGGGAGTTTGACCTGGAACCTCTGGACGGCACCTGGGAGCTGACAAGAGAGGGCCTTTTCGCCACCAAGCATCAGGACGGCCGGGCCCTGGACCGGGAAGCCCTGGCCGCCGCCATTACTGAATCCACCGGAGGTGAGATCGAGGCCTCCTGGTCCACCCTGCCCGCCCAGCCCCTGGATCTGGACAACATGGCCGCTGAGCTGTCCACCGAGGCCAGCCCCGCCCGCTATGACATTGAAACCGGTCAGATCGTGGATGGCGAGGTGGGTGTGATCCTGGATGTGGAGGCCGCCCGTCTGGCCATGGATTCCGCCCTTAACGGGGAAACGGTAAAGCTTCCCGCCGAGGTGACTTTCCCCACCGTTACCGCCGAGGAGCTGGAGGAAGTCCTTTTCCGGGACCTCCTTTCCACCTGCACCACCAAGGTTTCCGGCACCAGTACCCGGAAAAATAACGTCAAGCTCTCCGGCGAGGCGGTCAACGGCACCATCCTCAACGACGGGGACATCTTCGACTACAACCAGGTGGTGGGCAAGCGCACCGAGGAACGGGGCTACGGCCCTGCCCCCTCCTATATCAACGGGGAAACCGTGGATTCCATCGGCGGCGGCATCTGCCAGACCTCCAGTACCATTTATCTGGCCTCCCTGCTGGCCAACCTGGAAATCGTGGAGCGCTATGCCCACCGCTATTATCCCAGCTACATCACCATGGGCATGGACGCCACCGTCAGCTGGGGCGGGCCGGAATTCCGCTTCAAGAACAACACCGGCTACCCCATCCGTATCGACGTATCCTACGCCAACAGCGAGATCACCGTCAGCATCTACGGCACCAAGACCGATGATACCTATGTGAAGATGACCCGGGAGGTCCTCAGCTCCACCGGCTACGAGACGGAGTACATCGAGACGGAGGATCTGCCCTGGGGCACCCAGGAGCAGAAGCAGAGCGGCTACACCGGCTACGAGGTAATTTCCTACCGCAACATCTACGACGGGGACGGCAATCTGATCTCCAGCAACGTGGAGGCCAAGAGCAGCTATAAGAGCCGCAACGAGATCATTCTGGTAGGCATTGCCGGCCGTCCGGAGACGGAGGATCCCGGCGATACCACGGATCCCGGCTCCACCGACCCCGGCTCCACGGAAACCGGCGGTACGGTTGACCCCGGTGCGGATCCGGACACCGAGCCCCCAGGCTGGCTGAACTGACAACTCTGAGAATATTCCCAAAACGCCGGGCGGCGAAGGCATCAGCCTTCGCCGCCTTATTCTGTCTTCTCCATTTTCCGCTGGTTGTCCCGATCCTCCTGTTCCTGGGATTCTTCCCTCCCCTGCCCCTTTTGCCGCCGGCTTCTGCCTCCCAGCAGCAGGGAAGCGCCGGCATACAGCAGGAATACCCCGAAGGGCCGGCGCAGCAGAGAGATATCCACCATACCCGCCGCCAGAGCCCCCGCCAGGGCCGCCAGGGCCCCCGGCAAGGCTGTGCGGCGTACCGCAGCGGCATCCAGCTGCCCATGGCGGCTATGAAAGAACAGGGCCGTTCCCGCCGCCGGCAGGAAAAACAGCAGGTTCAATGTCTGGGCCTGCCGCTGGTCCACCCCCAGCAGCAGCGTCAGTGCCAGCAGCAGCAGCGTCCCGCCGCCTACGCCCCAGGCGGAAAGCGTCCCGGCGGTCAGGGCACAGAGGAACATGATCACCGCATCCCTCACAGCAGGTAGCGCACCCCCCCGTAGACCATGAACAGCCCCGCTGCCGCCCGCAGCAGGCCCACCGGAACCTTTCCGAAGGTAAGGCCTCCCAGGACCCCTCCCAGCAGGCCTCCCGCCAGACAGGGTGCCGCCTGCCAAAGGGGCGGCGGGGCATGAAGAAGCCCCGCCGCCGCCGACACCGCGCACATGGGCAGCATGGCCGCCACACACACTGCAAAGGCCTGCCGTCCCGGCAGCTCCCGGGCCAGCACCGGCAGCAGCACCGTGCCGCCGCCCCCGCCGAAAATTCCGTTGACCACTCCTGCGGCCGCTCCCGCCAGCCGCTGCCGGTTTGCCGCCTTCATGCCCTGCGCCCCCTTTCCCGCCCCTTGCTCCGGACGGTATGTACCCCCGGCGCAGGGAGCTGACGGTCTTATTTACCGCCTACGCTCCCCTGCTCCGCGGGACAGAAGCGGCGAAGCCGGTCTGCCGGCCCCGCCGCCCGCTGTCTCAGCCCTTGAGCTTGAAGCTCTCGCAGTCCACGCACTGGCTCTTGGTGGGGTTGGCTTCATGGGTGCCCACCTGGATGGTGTTCAGGCCGCAGTACTGCTGGTCCGCACAGTGGTAAGCGCAGTTGCTCACCGTGCACTTGATGGACCGGTTGGGGGTGCAGGAACCATTGGTGCAATTGTTCATAGCTGAGGTCCTCCTTGTTCCCGATGTGTTTTGGCTTACGCCGGGATTAGTGTATCCATCGGGAGGGATTTTATACAGGAGGACTGTGCCGCAGGCCTTTTTTTGAAATTTTCTTTTTTTGAGGGTTTACGGGTGGACAAACAGGGTGTCCACGGTGATCTCCAGCTCCCGGGCCAGCCGGAAGGCCAGGGACAGAGTGGGATCATACTTGTTGTTTTCGATGGCGTTCACCGTCTGGCGGGACACGCCGCAGCGCCTGGCCAGCTCCTCCTGGGAGATTCCCAGCTCCCGGCGCCGTTCCCGGATCTTGTTTTCCATATCAGCCACCGTGCCTTTTCTTGAATACCACAAGGGCGATACAGTAGATGATGGCCATGACCTCCAGCAAAACAAAGGGGTTGACGCTCATGTACTGGCCACGGACGAAATTTTCGATCACGTCCAGAATCAGCGTCCCCACCATGGCCAGCAGGGTCCAGGCGCTGGCCTTCCACACCACTACCTGCCCCCGCTCATCGCCGGGCCGCAGCAGTGTCACCAGCATGACCACATCCATGACCGCAAAAAGCAGCAGCACCACGATCAGAAAGATTATTGCCCCCAGGGGCATGGCTTCCATTTCCATACGCTCTTCTCCTTTCTGTTTTCCCGGGGGATCCTCCCGCCGGAAATGTCAAATACTTTTGACATTTTGGAGTATACACGACGTCCGGCAAAATGTCAAATATTTTTTACATTTTTTGATTTTCCTCCCCCATAGAAAGAAACCGTCTTTCAGCCCGAGGGACAACAGCCGAAGTGCGGCAGATCGCCGCACCGGTTATGAGGTGGCCAGCGGCACCCCCCGCCGGCAGGAACCGGCAAAAAAATCCGCCCCGCCGCAGGCTTTGCGGCAGGGCGGGTTAACCTATTTTCTACAACCCCAGCAGGGCGGTGGCAAAGGTGAAATAAATCACCAGACTCAGCACATCCACGATGGTGCTGATAAAGGGGGCGGCCATCACCGCCGGGTCAAGACCGATCTTTTCCGCCAGCAGGGGCAGCATACAGCCCACCACCTTGGCGCAGAATACGGTACACACCAACGTCAGGCAGATCACCAGGGCCACCAGAGGGGTTACCTCCACGTTCTGCATCAGCAAGCGGTCCACCACCAGAAGCTTGATAAAATTGCCGCAGGCCAGAAGGATGCCGCAGACCACCGCCACCCGGCTCTCCTTCCACACCACCTCAATAAGATCGCCAAAGCCGATCTCGTTGAGGCTCAGGCCGCGGATCACCGCCACGGAGCTCTGGTTGCCGCTGTTGCCGCCGGTACCCATCAGCATGGGGATAAACCCGATGAGCACCGAGCAGGTGGCCAGGGAGTCCTCGAAGCTGTTGATGACGATACCGGTAAAGGTGGCCGAGAGCATCAGCAGCATCAGCCAGGGGATACGGCTTTTCACCGTCTCCCACACGCCGGTGCGCAGATAGGGCTTATCGGTAGGCGTGATGGCGGCCATGATCTCGAAGTCCTCGGTGGCCTCCTCCTCCATGACGTCGATAGCGTCGTCGATGGTGACGATGCCCACCAGGCGGCTCTCCTTGTCCACCACCGGCATGGCCAGAAAGTCGTATTTGCTCAGCTGCTGGGCCACGTCCTCCTTGTCCTCCAGGGTGGTGGCAAAGATGACGTTGGTCTCCATGATGTCCTCGATGGCCTCGTCCTCTTCCGCCAGCAGCAGGGTGCGGATGGACACCAGCCCCAACAGATGGCGGCTGGTGTCGGTGACATAGCAGATGTTGATGGTTTCCTTGTCGATACCGGTACGGCGGATGCGCTTGAAAGCGTCCTCCACCGTCATATCCCGCTTGAGATCCACAAACTCCGTGGTCATGATGGAGCCGGCGGAATCCTCCGGGTATTTCAAAATCTCGTTGACGCTCTTGCGGGTCTCCGGGTCTGTATGCTGGAGGATCCGCTTGACCACTGAGGCGGGCATCTCCTCGATGATGTCCACCGTGTCGTCCACATACAGCTCCTCCAGAACCTCCTTCAGCTCTGTATCGGAAAAGCCCTTAATGAGCAGCTCCTGGGCCTCCGGCTCCATTTCCACGAATACCTCTGCCGCCGTTTCCTTGGGCAGCAGCCGGTACAGCAGCGGCAGACGGTCCTCCGGCAGCTTGTCCAGAATCAGGGCAATGTCCGCCGGCTCCAGCAGCAGCAGCATATCCCGCAGGGCGGCCCAACGCTTGCCTTCCACCAGCTCTTCCACCTGATCCATAAACACGCCGTCATCGAGATCAATCATATAGCCGCCTCCTCCCTGCCCGTCTGTGGGGGTATTCTCTCTCTTCCCTGGGGGAAAAATACATATCGTTTTCATATTATGCCCCACCTTGCGGGGCTGTCAACCTTTTTTCCAAAAGAGGCAGGTAAAATCCGCGCAAAGCCCGGCAGGGCAAAGTTTCCGGGCCAAAAAGCCCTTGTGAAACAGATGTTTGTGTGTTACAATGATGGGACAGTGTTTTCCGCCCCGGGGAAGCGACCCGGCAGGCGAATTTTGACGAAGGGAGACAGGGACCATGGCCGACCACAGCGGGCACCGGGAACGCCGGCGGCGGCAGTTCCGGGAACACGGTATTGACGCCTTTGCCGACCACGAGGTGCTGGAGCTGCTGCTGTACTACGCTATTCCCCGCCGGGACACCAACCCGGTGGCCCACGCCCTGATGGACCGCTTCGGCAGCCTCCACGCCGTTCTCTCCGCCCCGGCGGAGGAGCTGGAGCGGGTGGAGGGCATGGGCCCCGGCGCCGCCACCCTTTTGAAGCTGGTGCCCCAGGTCTACCGCCGGGCCCGGATGTCCATGGCCGCCGGGGAGGTGGTGCTGGATACCACCGAGCGGATCGGGGAATTCTTTGTAGAGCAGTTCGTGGCCCAGCCCACGGAGGTCATGTACCAGCTGTGCCTGGACGCCAAGGGCCGCCTCCTCTCCTGCCGGAAGGTCTGCGAGGGGGACGCCGCCGCTTTGGGCCTTAACCTCAGGAAGATTGTGGAAAACGCTATTTTATCCAACGCCGTGCTGGTGGCCCTGGCCCACAACCATCCCAGCGGCGTGGCCCTTCCCTCCCACGAGGACAAGGTGGCCACCCTCCAGATCCGGGACGCCCTGGAGGCGGTAAACGTGACCCTGGCCGACCACATCATCGTGGCCGACGACGACTATGTGTCCCTGCGGCAGGAGGGCCTGCTGTAATTTTCCCCGGCAGCCGCCGGGAACAGCGGCAAAAAAGGAGAAACCACCATGGCAAACTTTGAAGTCATATCCGATTACAAGCCCGCAGGGGATCAGCCCCAGGCCATCGAGAAGCTGGCCCGGGGCATTGAGGACGGCCTGAGGGCCCAGGTGCTTCTGGGCGTCACCGGCTCCGGTAAAACCTACACCATGGCCAAGGTCATCGAGGCCATTCAGCGGCCCACGTTGGTGCTGGCCCACAACAAGACCCTGGCCGCCCAGCTGTGCGAGGAGTTCAAGGAGTTTTTCCCCAACAACGCCGTGGAATATTTTGTGTCCTACTACGACTACTACCAGCCAGAGGCCTATATCCCCCACACCGACACCTACATCGAAAAGGACGCCTCCACCAACGAGGAGATCGACCGCCTGCGGCTGAGCGCTACCTGCGCCCTGCTGGAGCGCCGGGACGTGATTGTGGTGTCCTCGGTGAGCTGTATCTACGGCCTGGGAGAGCCAGAGGACTTTGCCAAAATGATGATCTCCCTGCGTCCCGGCATGACCCTGGACCGTGGGGAGCTCCTCCGCCGCCTGGTGGAGATCCGCTACGAGCGCAACGACGTGGCCTTTGCCCGCAATATGTTCCGGGTCCGGGGAGACACGGTGGAGATCTACCCCGCCTACTGGAAGGACGCCGCCATCCGGGTGGAGTTCTTTGGCGACGAGATCGACCGCATCAGCCACATCAACCCGGTCACCGGCATGCCCACCAAAATCGTCAGCCATGTGGTCATCTACCCCGCCAGCCACTATGTCACCTCCAAGGACAAGATGGACCGGGCCCTGGTGGAGATCGAGAAGGAGCTGGACGAGCGGGAGGCCCAATTTATCGAGCAGGGCAAGCTGGTGGAGGCCCAGCGGATCCGCCAGCGAACCACCTACGACATGGAAATGATGCGGGAGCTGGGCTACTGCTCCGGCATTGAGAACTATTCCCGAATTATCTCCAACCGGCCGGTGGGCTCCCCGCCCCTGACCCTTATGGACTACTTCCCGGACGACTTTGTCCTCTTTGTGGACGAGAGCCATGTCACCCTCCCCCAGGTCCGGGCCATGTACAACGGCGACCGGGCCCGGAAGGAGAGCCTCGTCGAATATGGCTTCCGCCTGCCCTGCGCCTTCGACAACCGGCCCCTCAAGTTCGAGGAGTTTGAGGGCCGCTTCTCCCAGGCCATCTACGTCTCCGCCACTCCCGCCGACTACGAACGGCAGCAGGCGGACCAGGTGGTGGAGCAGGTGATCCGCCCCACGGGCCTGCTGGATCCCAAGGTGGAGGTCCGGCCTGTATCGGGCCAGATCGACGACCTCATCGGCGAGATCAATGCCCGCGCTGCCCGGAATGAGCGGGTACTGGTGACCACCCTCACCAAGAAGATGGCGGAGGACCTCACCGAGTATCTCAAGAAGGCGGGCATCCGGGTGCGGTATATGCACCACGATGTGGAAACCATCGAGCGGATGCAGCTGATCCGGGACCTTCGGCTGGGAGAATTTGACGTGCTGGTGGGCATCAACCTCCTGCGTGAGGGCCTGGATATGCCGGAGGTGAGCCTGGTGGCCATTCTGGACGCCGACAAGGAGGGCTTCCTCCGCAGCGAAACCAGCCTTATCCAGACCATCGGCCGCGCCGCCCGTAACGCAGACGGCATGGTCATCCTCTACGCCGACACCGTCACCCGCAGCATGAAGGCGGCTATGGATGAGACCGAGCGCCGCCGGAAGATTCAGGACGACTACAACAAGGCCCACGGCATCGTGCCCAAGACCATTATCAAATCTGTCCGGGAGATCCTGGAGATCTCCAAGTCCGCCGAGGAGACCCAGCGGAAGGCCGGGCGCAAGCTCACCCGCCGGGAGGTGGAGGAGGAGATCGAGCGCACCGAAAAGCAGATGAAAGAGGCGGC
>JAGHHM010000159.1 GCA_017887695.1 Oscillospiraceae bacterium
GCACGGCATCCAATTTCTCCGCTGCATCCTGATCACGGGATTTCAGGGCGTGAGAATAGATGTTTAGGGTCGTGCTGGTCTGAGCGTGTCCCAGACGGTTTGAGACGGTCCGGATATCCACACCTTCTGCAATCATCAATGTGGCGTTGCTATGCCGAAGAGAGTGGAGGGTCACACGGGGCAGCCCGGAGCGTTCCAGAAATTTGGGAAACCACTCTGTAATGGTATCCGGATATATGGGCAGTCCGTTCCATTGGGTAAAGAGACGGTCAGTATCGATCCACTGATCCCCTGCGTTCAGCCGCATTTTGTACTGGTGAACCTGATAGCTTTTCAACAGGGCACAGAGCCCGGAACCAACCGTCAGCTTGCGGATTCCGGATTTTGTTTTTGGCTCTTTCGTAATGAATTGCTTGTTCCCGATGTATTGTGAGCTCCGGCAAATAAATATGGTGTGCTCCCGGAAGTTGATATCTTTCCACTCCAGGCCACACAGCTCTCCCCGCCTCATCCCGGTGAAGAGCAGCAAAGTAATCATTACGCGATACTGCATAGGCTCCTTTTCCAGTGCGAGCAACATCTCTTTTATCTGGTGCTCATCCAGGTATTTGCGCTCCTGATACGGCACCTTGGGAGGATCTGCCCGTTCCGCTACATTCTTTTCCAGCAGTTCCCAGCGAATGGCGGTATTCAGTATTTTGGAGATCAGACGGTGATGGTCAAGGATGGTTTTGGGAGCCAGCGGCTTTTGTTCCAGCAGCTTTTTGTCTTTATTGCGTTTTCCCTGGCGGTTCATACCCGGCTCAGACAGATTTTTGTAAAATGCGTTTAGGTGCAGTGGACGCAGATCCGATAGCCTGATATGTCCGAGGGCAGGAAGAATGCGGTTGAGGTAGTCCCGATAACGCTGAAAGGTTTTCGGCGCGACTTTGGGCTTGGCATATTCCTCCATCCAGCGTTCCGCAAAGTCCCTGAAATATACATTGCTTGAGACAATGTCCCCTTTACGGACCTTGTTCTCAAACAGGACCTTCTGCCGCTCCAGTTCTTTTTCAATTTGCCTCTGCGTCATGTCTGGAGATGGTGTCCAATGGGCATATTGGTATACGCGCTTTCCTTCGGCGTTTAAACCGCAGGACACGCGAATTTCATAAGAAGATCCTCTCAGACGCGCTGTAGCCATATCTTGCTGTCCTTTCCTGTGCTTTGAGAAGGCTGAAAATGTACCCCCACAAAGTTAACATAAATCCGAATTTCTCAGATTGCAAAACATTTTCTCCTTGATAAGGAAAATTTTCTCGGCGGCAGCGAGAATAATCCGGACAGGAAAGGAGTGTCCGCCGCTTCGCTGCCGCCGTAGCCATAATGCTACTTGATCTTGACTGGGACGGGACGCACCGTGGGCCCATCTGCCTCTGCCTGGGGCTCCGCCTTACAGGGGGAGGACAGATAGGCCAGAAGGGTATCATAATTAATCATGATCTTGCGTCCAGCCCGAATGCTGGGGAGCGTACCATCCGCTACAAGCCGCCGGATCAAACTGACTGTGACCCGTGTGTCAGGGTCATCTGTCCTGAGCATCTGGTAAGCCTCATAAATGGATCGTATACGGATCATAGGTTTACGCCAGCTCCTCCTTCAGCTTTTTAGCAGTTTGCCGCAGGGCCTTGCTCTCGTCTGCCTGCAGTACAGGTTTGCCAATCGGCATAGCCAGGATCAAATCCGTCAGTTCCCGTGCCAATGCCGCAATGCGGCTGTTTTGGTCCATTTCTTGCGTAATCTCAATAATTTCAATCATATGTCTTGATCTCCTCTCGTCGTATGTGAGTGCCGGGCATTCATTTCAGGCAGAATAATGACACACTTCTGTTGTCTGAATAACCAGAATATCTATGATCGTCGGTAAATGTCACAGAATGTGGTCCTCTTGGTTCGAATGCTGGGCGTTCCCGCTGTTCAGGCAGTTTTGTACGGCCTTATTGCCTATTATGGGAGTATTACCAGGTCCCAGAACCTCTCAGCCAGCTCAAGAGCGCTGTAGGGAGCATCTGCGTCGGTGTACTCATAAGACTCACTGATGGCTGAACTGTTCATAGGTGATGACATTGAGTACGCGCTCTGATCCGTCGGCAGATTTTTGGCAAATGCGGTGGCAGGAAGCAGAAGAAAGACGTAGGTTTCGTTGCTGGACATAGGTATTCACCTCCTCCCTGGTCATGATACTGGCCTTTGGCCTGATGATCCCCCTGGAACACCGAAACAGGCGTTTGCGAGGATGGTAAAATGCTGCCCAGCGGGCTCTCTTGTATTTGGCATAGAAATAGGCAGCAATTCGGTCTGTACTGGTAATAGTGGCGATATAGACATACCCTTTTCCCCATAAGCGGAAAATCTCGTCCTTATTTAGTTGAACAGGGATATCGCAAATCAAAAGCAGATGTAAATGATAACGTCCTGTGGAATTGGGTTCTGCGACTGCAATGTATCTGAAGCCAGGATACCGATATTTGAGCTTCTTCCAAAAGCTGCCGAAATATGTGTAAACATCCTCCAATTCCGATGGATTGTCCGAACTCAGGGTGAGCACGATATGTTTCTCGGTACCGTTGCCGGAAATATTGGCATATATGATCCGCCTGAGCTGGTCAAAGGCCCTCTTAAATTGGGAAGCATCCATGGGACCTGGAGGCTTATGGCTGTACGCTGAAACCTCACCAGTGGAGGTGTTCAGATAGGTGTTTGCACTGAGACGCCGGTAGCAGGAAATACGGCTTGTCCTGTTGGCAGTGGTCGTTACATCTACCAGGTTCTCTGAGAGGTATACGGTGGACTGGCAGGAGAGCGGTGGAGCACGGTATTCAATGGACTCCCTTACAATAGTGGCTGCGTTATGGTCATAACCCATAGCTGAATTCCCCCTAACTAAGATGTCTGATGCGGTAGTGCTCTATATAACGTCAGGAAGGTAGAAAAACATCCGAGTTAAGAGAAAAAATCTTTAGAGCATTATAGCGGCTATAATCAAGTAATAAGGTAAGGGGGCATCTGTAAAAAGAGAGGCAAGCATCAGTCAGCAATTTTAGGGGAAAACAGCATAATAGATGGGAGCAGGAGGTCAAAAGGAGGTCAAAGTGCCCATACGGTTAGAAAAGGGCAAAAAAGAAGAAACCCTGTAACCATTGCGATTACAGGGTTTCTTATGGTTGCGGCGGTAGGACTCGAACCTACGGCCTCCGGGTTATGAGCCCGACGAGCTGCCAACTGCTCCACGCCGCGATATTTACTTAGTTCCCCTCGATGGTGCCGGTGACCGGGCTCGAACCGGTACGGTATCGCTACCGAGGGATTTTAAGTCCCTTGTGTCTACCAATTCCACCACACCGGCGAACATCGGCAATTGATAGAATACCATATGTGCTTGTATATGTCAAGTGTTTTTCTCCAATAACAAAAAATTTTGATGAAAAGAAAAAAGGAAACATTGGGACGCCTGCTGCATATGCTGATCTGTACGGGCTCTTTTCTTTGCGGCGATGCGCTGAGAACACGGCAAAGAGGAGAGCAAAAGGGAGGAGGCACAGCAATGGATGTAATCTATCCCCATGGGGATGTAGATGATATGATCTACCAGGAAGAATGGATCATCAGCACCCGATAAGGGGAAAAGTAACCGCTGGGAGGGAGACGGCATGACTCCTTGGCAGCGGAGGCCCGGAGACATAGCTGTCTATGGCTGTGTTTCCGGGCCGGATTTCTGTGTGAAGACCTGAGGAAGGGGGGGGGACAGGCTATTCCCCGCGGGAAATGATACCTCCGCCGGCCACCGCATCGCCCACATATACCACAAGGGATTGACCGGGAGTTACCGCACGCTGGGGGGTGTCAAATACCACACGGACGCGGTTGTCATCCATGGGATATAAAGTGGCGGCGGCTTCGGACTGGCTGTATCGTGTCTTGGCGGTAACGGCCAGAGGGGCAGCCTGGGGCGGCAGCGAAACCCACTGGAAATCCTCCGCCCAAACCGTACGGCTGTACAGATCCGTTTCGTCGCCCAGGATCACGGCGTTGATGGCCAGATCCTTCCGTACCACATACAAGGGCCTGCCTCCGCTGACACCCAGTCCCCGGCGCTGGCCAATGGTATAGCGCTCCAGCCCTTGGTGCTGCCCCAGAATATGGCCCTGGATGTCCTGAAAATTACCGGGCTGAGAGACTGCGCCCCAGGAGGCCAGGACAGCGCCATAGTCGCCGTCGGGAATAAAGCAGATATCCTGACTATCCCGCTTTCGTGCGTTGACCAGGCCTCGCTCCTCCGCCAGCTGGCGGACCTGGGCCTTGGTGAGTCCCCCTACCGGCAGCAGCAGCCGCCCCAGGACCTCCTGGGAGAGGGGATAGAGGAAATAGCTCTGGTCCTTCTGCTGGTCAGCACCCCGCAAAAGTGCCGTCCTTCCGCCGCTGCCGGAAGCCGTCAGGGCGTAATGGCCGGTGGCGATATAGCGGGCGCCAATGGCATCCGCCTCCCGGCAGAGAGTGACGAATTTGACGTACCGGTTGCACTGTACGCAGGGATTAGGGGTAAGGCCCGCCTGATAGGAGCGGGCGAAATAATCCATGACCTGCTGGTGGAACAGCGTGCTGTAATCCGCCTGGAGGAGGGGGATCCCCAGCTTGTCGGCTACGGCCTGGGCGTCGGCTGCGGCCTGGGCGTAATTTTCCGGATCCGAGTGAAGCCGCAGGAGACAGCCTGTGACCTGATAGCCCTGTTCCAACAAAAGCGCGGCAGCGGCGGCGCTGTCCACGCCGCCGCTCATTCCCACCAGAACCTGTTCCTGTGCCATAATGTTCTCCTTTGTAAAGGCTGCAAATTGTCAATCCAGATATTTCTGGGTAAAGGCCTGCTTGGGCAGGGCGTCGGACAATTCCAGCAAGGTGTGATTGAAGCCGCCGGAGTAGTCCACAACCAAGGTGCTGAGCTCCTGGCTTTTCACCTTCCGATTGGGAAGAGATACGGTGACGGTAGTGCCTTCCCCCAGGCGGGAGGTAAGAAGGAGGCTTCCTTCATGTTCCTGGGCGATCCGCCGGCAGATGGGCAGGCCCAGGCCCAGTCCGTGAGGAGGCGGGTCGATCCGCTCAGTGTGAAGGTAGCGGTCAAAGACCGTGTCCAGCAGCTCCGGTGCGATACCGCATCCGGTATCTGTCAGCCGCAGTTCCACCCGCTGGAGCTCCACACGGATTTCCAGGGTTATCCGGCCCCCTTTTGGGGTAAACTTAAATGCGTTGGACAAAAGGTTCAGCATCATCCGCTCCAGCCGGTCCCGGTCGATTGCAATAATGTGGGAACTTTTGGTGCAGCGGAATTCCAGCTCCAGCCCCAGCAGCTCCCCGGGGGCCTTGGCCCGGGCCGTGATCTCCCGGCAGAAGTCGACAATATCGTCATTGCGCAGCCTGGGGTGAATGGGCTGGTCAAACTGCGCTGCGTCGGACAGGTTATTGGTCAGACGCAGAATCCGGTAATAGCTTTGGCAGAGGATGGCGGCGTCATTGTCCAGGCCGGCTTTCTCATCCCGCAGCTCCGGCGGAGCGATGCGCTCCAGGGAGCGGTAGATGTTGCTCAGGGAACTGCGCAGCTGCCCGGATACCTGTTCCAGCACCTCGCCCAATAGCTTGTATTCGTCTTTTGGTTCCATGGATATAGGGCACCTCCCGGCAGTTAGTCTGCGCAATCACCGGCAAAAAAGGGAAGGTAAAATTCACCATCCAAAATCGATGTCATTTTTCCTGTTATTGCAGAGGTATCATATCAAAAATTTGTCAAAATTACAAGAAAATTATAGGAATGTCAAAAATCTCACAAAAAACACTTTTCAATTAAAAAAGTGCGATGTATAATGACACTAGAAAACCTTTTAAGAATTTGAGAGGAGTTTTTACAATGAGCATCAAAGTTGGTATCAATGGTTTTGGCCGTATCGGCCGCATGGTTTTCCGCGCCAGCGTTAATCATCCTGAGATCGAGATCGTTGGCATCAACGACCTGTGCCCCGCTGATTACCTGGCTTATATGCTGAAGTACGACACCATGCACGGCCAGTTCCAGGGCACTGTTTCCGCTACTGAGAACGCCATCGTCGTCAACGGCAAGGAGATCCCCATTTTTGCTGAGCGCAATCCTGCTGACCTGCCCTGGGGCAAGATCGGTGCTGAGTACGTGGTGGAGTCCACCGGCCTGTTCCTGACCAAGGAGAAGGCTCAGGGCCACATCGACGCCGGCGCCAAGAAGGTTGTCATGTCCGCTCCTTCCAAGGACGACACCCCCATGTTCGTCTGCGGCGTGAACCTGGATAAGTACACCAGCGATATGACCTTCGTGTCCAACGCTTCCTGCACCACCAACTGCCTGGCCCCCATTGCCAAGGTCCTCAACGACAACTGGGGCATCACCGATGGCCTGATGACCACCGTTCACTCCACCACCGCTACCCAGAAGACCGTTGACGGTCCTTCCCTGAAGGATTGGCGTGGTGGCCGCGCTGCTGCCGGCAACATCATCCCCAGCTCCACCGGCGCTGCCAAGGCTGTGGGCAAGGTTATCCCCGAGCTCAACGGCAAGCTGACTGGTATGTCCATGCGTGTTCCCACCCTGGATGTGTCCGTGGTTGACCTGACCGTGAACCTGGCCAAGCCCGCCAAGTACGATGAGATCTGCGCCGCTATGAAGGCTGCTTCCGAGGGCGAGCTCAAGGGCATCCTGGGCTACACCGATGAGGCTGTTGTTTCCGCTGACTTCCTGGGTGATCCCCGCACCTCCATCTTTGATGCCGGCGCTGGTATTGCTCTGACCGATACCTTCGTGAAGGTCGTGTCCTGGTACGACAACGAGATCGGCTACTCCAACAAGGTGCTGGAGCTCATCAAGCACATGTACTCCGTCGATCACAAGTAAGAATAATCTTCCTGAGTGATGATAAAACCGCCGCCCGTATGGGCGGCGGTTTTTTATGAAATGCCGCCGGGGACAGCAGTATCATTCTATTACCGCTGTCCGCCGGGGGTTACTGCGTCTAATGTGGCCATACCGCCGGGAATTCGTCATATAACCGGCGTTCTATCAAGTAAAGTACAGCGCCGCGGCATTTTCTGCCGCGGCGCTGCTGTAATTTCTAGTTTTCCGATCAGTTGTCAATAAGGCTCTTGCCGTCCATTTCCGGCGGGCACTCCAGGCCCATGATGTCCAGAATGGTGGGGGCAATATCGGCCAGGCGGCCGGGATGGAGCTGGGCGTCGGCACCCACCAGAATAAAGGGCACCAGGTTGGTGGTGTGGGCGGTCATGGGGGAGCCGTCAGACTTGGACATCTCCTCGGCGTTGCCGTGGTCAGCGGTGATCATGGCAATACCACCCATAGCGCGGGTAGCTTCCACCACTTTGCCCACGCAGGTATCCACGGTCTCCACAGCCTTCACCGCGGCGTCATATACGCCGGTGTGGCCTACCATGTCGCAGTTAGCAAAGTTCAGGATGATGACGTCGTAAGCGCCGGACTCGATGCGCTCCACGCACTTGTCCGCCACTTCAAAGGCGCTCATCTCCGGCTGGAGGTCATAGGTGGCCACCTTGGGGGAGGGCACCAGCACCCGATCCTCGCCGGGGAACACGTCCTCCACGCCGCCGTTGAAGAAGAAGGTGACGTGGGCGTACTTCTCAGTTTCAGCGATACGCAGCTGGGTCATGCCCATCTTGCTGAGGTACTCGCCCAGGCCGTTTTCCACACGGATCCGGGGGAAGGCTACCTTGACGTTGGGCATGGTGGCGTCGTACTCGGTGGTGCAGACGTAGGTCAGGGGGAAGTATTCCCGCTTGAAGCCGTCAAACTCAGGATCCACAAATACACGGGTGATCTCCCGGGCCCGGTCAGGGCGGAAGTTGAAGAAGATGATGCTGTCGTTGTCGGAAATCACACCCTCGTTGTCACAGACAACGGGCTCCACAAACTCGTCGGTGACGCCGTTCTGGTAGGACTGGGCCACAGCAGCCACAGGATCCGGGTTCTGGATGCCCTGGCCGTAGACCATGGCGTCGTAAGCCTGCTCCACGCGATCCCAGCGCTTATCCCGGTCCATAGCATAGTAGCGGCCCATTACGGTGGCAATCTTGCCTACGCCGATTTCCTTGCACTTCTCCACAGTTTCAGCGACAAAGTCCTTGCCGCTGGTGGGGGATACGTCACGGCCGTCCAGGAAGGCGTGGATGTAGACCTTGGTAAGGCCGCGGATCTTGGCCATCTTCAGCAGAGCCCACAGGTGAGTGGTGTGGGAGTGAACGCCGCCGTCAGACAGCAGGCCGTAGAGGTGGAGGGAGCTGCCGTTTTTCTGGCAGGCATCCATGGCGGCGCAGTAGGCGCTGTTTTCAAAGAAGCTGCCGTCCTCGATGGCCCGGGTGATCCGGGGCAGGTCCTGGTACACCACCCGGCCGCCGCCGATATTGGTGTGGCCCACTTCGCTGTTGCCCATCTGGCCGGCGGGGAGACCTACGTCCAGGCCGGAGGCGGAGAGGGTGGTGTGGGCGCACTGGGCAAACAATTTATCCAGGACGGGGGTCTTGGCGTGGGCCACGGCGTTGCCGTTTTCCTCGCTGCGCAGGCCAAACCCGTCCATAATAATCAATGTAGTAGGCGTTTTATTCATAATAACCTCGATTCCTCAAATGCCCGCCGGCGGCAGGAGAAAAGTCTCTGCCGCCGGACGGGGATCACATCCTTGGGAGCGGGAACGCAGCACCGGCTGGAAATGCCGACCGGCCCTCTTACTCCTGGTTGGCTGCGTTGATGATATCGACGAACTGGTCAGGCTTCAGGGAAGCGCCGCCGATGAGGCCGCCGTCCACATCGGGCTGAGCCAGCAGCTCTGCGGCGTTCTTGGGGTTCATGGAGCCGCCGTACTGGATGGTAACGGAGCGGGCCACCCGGGCGCCGTAGAGGTTACGGATGGTAGCGCGGATAGCGGTGCAGACCTCAGCAGCCTGCTCAGCAGTAGCGGTCTTGCCGGTACCGATGGCCCAGATGGGCTCATAGGCGATAACGCACTTGCGGACCCGGTCGGCGGCAACGCCGGAGAGGGCGGACTTGACCTGCAGGGCGATGAGCTCCATGGTCACGCCCATCTCACGCTGCTCCAGGCTCTCGCCCACGCAGATGATGGGGTGCAGGCCGGCGTCCAGGGCGGCATGAACCTTCTTGTTGACGGTGACGTCGGTTTCGCAGAAGTACTGACGGCGCTCGCTGTGACCGATGATGACGTACTTGACGCCCAGATCCCGGAGCATATCGGCGGAGACCTCGCCGGTATAGGCGCCGTTGGGCTCATAGTACAGGTTCTCGGCGCCTACGGCCACGCGCATATCCTTGAAAGCCTTGAGAGCGGCGGGAATGTTCACGAAGGGAACGCAGACCACCACGTCGCACCACTTGGCGCGGGGCAGAATGGCCTTGAGCTCCTCGGCAAATTTCTTGGTTTCGGTGGCGTTCTTGTTCATTTTCCAGTTGCCGGCAATAATGGTCTTGCGATATCTGCGGTTCATGGTAATACTTCTCCTGTATTTTTTAAATTTTATAATGTATATGTTGGGCACGCAACCAGATGAAAACCCGCTGGGCTTCTGTCTGGCTGGGGCCGGATTCATAAAGGAAAGTGGGGGAAAGCCCGCTCACTTTGCTGCGGCTCCTCTTCCCAAAGCAAACGCTTCGCTGGTTTGCTTTGGGACCCCGGGAGCTGCCCGGAGGGAAGATTTACTTATCCAGGAGGCAAGCCACGCCGGGCAGTTCCTTGCCTTCCATGAACTCCAGGGAGGCGCCGCCGCCGGTGGAGATATGGGTCATCTTGTCGGCATAGCCCAGCTGCTGCACGGCAGCCGCGCTGTCACCGCCGCCGATGATGGTGATGGCGCTGGTCTTGCTGAGGGCCTCGGCCACAGCCTCGGTGCCCTTGGCAAAGGCGGGGAACTCAAACACGCCCATGGGGCCGTTCCAGATCACGGTGCCGGCGTCGGCCACAGCGCTGCAGTAAAGCTTCACGGTCTCGGGCCCGATGTCCAGACCCTGCCAGCCGTCGGGAATCTCCCCGGCCTTCACTACCTGGCTGTTGGCGTCAGGGGCAAAGGCGTCGGCGCACACGGTATCCACGGGGAGCAGCAGCTTTACGCCCTTCTCCTGGGCCTTCTTCACCATGTCGTTGGCATAGTCCTGCCAGTCGGCCTCCAGGAGGCTGTCGCCTACCTTGCCGCCCTGAGCGGCGGAGAAGGTGTAGGCCATGCCGCCGCCGATGATGATGGTGTCGGCGATCTCCAGGAGGTTGTTAATGACGCCGATCTTGGAGGACACCTTGCTGCCGCCCAGGATGGCTACCAGAGGCCGCTTGGGATTGGCCAGGGCGCCGCCGATGATCTCCAGCTCCTTCTGGATCAGGAAACCGCTGACAGCAGGCAGGTACTCAGCCACACCGGCGGTGGAGGCGTGGGCGCGGTGGACGGCGCCAAAGGCGTCGGACACATAGACCTCCGCCATGGAAGCCATGGCCTTGGCCAGCTCGGGATCGTTCTTGGTCTCGCCCTTTTCAAAGCGGGTGTTTTCCAGCAGCAGGATCTGGCCGGGCTGCAGGGCAGCGGCCTTGGCCTGGGCATCGGGGCCCACCACGTCGGCGGCCATGATCACATCCTTGCCCAGCAGCTCGCTCAGCCGCTTGGCCACAGGAGCCAGGGACAGGGCCTTCATGGTCTTCTCCCACTTCTCCTGGGTGAGGGAGGCGGGATCCTTGCCCTTCTCGGTCTGCTTTTTCACCCACTTGTCAAAGTTGGGCTCGGGCTTGCCCAGGTGGGAGCAAGCGATGACGGCCGCGCCCTGATCCAGCAGGTACTGGATGGTGGGCAGGGCAGCGCGGATGCGCTTATCGTCGGTGATGGCACCGGTGGCCTTGTCCTGGGGGACGTTGAAGTCGCAGCGCAGAAGGACTTTCTTGCCCTTTACGTCGATGTCCTTAACAGTCTTCTTGTTGTAGTTCATGTCCAATGACACTCCTTTCTTATATACAAAGGTACGGTTTGACAGATAAAAACCACGGAGAAGCTACCGGCTCATTTCACCGGTACCCATAAGGCCGGGGAAGCCGTTTTGCCGCAGGGCCTCATAGGTAAGAATGGCCACGCTGTTGGCAAGGTTGAGGCTGCGGGCTTCGTTTACCATCGGGAGACGGATACACCGCTCCCGGTAGGCCTCCCGGAAGTCCAGGGGCAGTCCTGCGGTTTCCTTGCCGAAGAACAGCCAGCAGTCCGGTGAAAACCGGGCCTTGCTGTAATCCTGGGGCGCCTTGGTGGTGGCCAGCCACAGGTCGCCGGCCGCCTGCGGGAAATCCCGGAACAGGGCGTCCAGATCCTTGTGGACGGTTACTTCCACCAGATGCCAGTAATCCAGGCCCGCCCGGCGCACCGCTTTTTCTGAGATATCAAAGCCCAGAGGCTCTACCAGATGCAGCCGGCTGCCGGTGGCGGCGCAGGTCCGTGCAATATTGCCGCAATTCTGCGGGATTTCCGGTTCCACCAGAACGATGTGCAGCATAGTTCCTCCATGGAAAGCGCGGGGAGGAGGGCTGCGGCCCATCCTGCGCGTTCAAATTTTAACAGCGTACATTGTAAAACAAATTCTTTCCGAATTCAAGCATAATTACATTAATTCTTCTAAGAATTTTACAAAATTGCAATCCTAGAGGGATGAGTCGACAGGAAAGTACAAAATTTGGTCTACATAAGGGGCGGCACCTTGTGCAAAAAGACCCCAACAAATGTGCCCTGGGTTGTTTGTGCAAAATATGGAGCCTGTTTTTGAAAAATCCCCTTGCATAACCTGCCGCGTCTGATATAATGAAGATAACTATACGACGGGGAAGAGGGGATATCCGATGAAATGTGTCGTGATTTTTATGACGGATGATGTCGCTCAGACCTATGATGGCAAGCCGCTGATGCTTCAGGAAGCGCTGTTTTGCCCCGTATTGAATTGGTGCATGCGGGCGTGGACGGAGAAAGGCATCCGGCGGTTTTTTGTTGTCTGTGCGCCGGAGTACCACGAGGAGGTAACCGCCTGCTTCCCTGAGGGCGCCGTGGCTGTTGTGGGTACCGAGGAGGATTACCACCGGGACATCGGCGAGTTTGCCAAGGGCTGCTGGATCGAGGAGATTCATGAGGCCATGCTGCCGGTGGGCAGCATGATGCTCTCCTTCCGCACGGTGCCGGAGCTGATCCGGCTGCAGCAGGCGGTAAAGGAAGACATCGTTACCTACCACCAGAATACCGGCGTCAACGTCCTGGCGCCTGACAATACCTATATTGACCCCCGTGTGTCCATCGGGGCCGGTACGCTGATCCTGCCGGGGACTATTCTCCGGGGGAACACCATCATCGGTGACAACTGCGAGATCGGGCCCAACACCGTGCTGGAGGACTGTGTGGTGGGGGACGGAAGCGTGGTCAACGCTTCCCAGGCCTATGACAGCGTCCTGGGCCGGGACGTCCATGTGGGGCCCTATGCCCATATCCGTCCCAAGTGCCAGATCGGCGATGGGTGCAAGGTGGGGGCCTTTGTGGAGGTCAAGAACGCGGTGTTCGGCGAGAACACGAAGATGTCCCACCTGACATATGTGGGTGACGCGGATGTAGGCAGCCGGGTGAATTTCGGCTGTGGCACCATCACCTCCAATTATGATGGCTTCCGCAAACACCGTACCGTCATCGGCGACGATGTGTTTGTGGGCTGCAACACCAACCTGGTGCCGCCGGTGACTGTGGGCGACGGGGCGTACATTGCCGCGGGTACTACGGTGACCAAGGACGTGGAGCCGGACAGCCTGGCCATCGGCCGGGTGCGCCAGGAGGTCAAGCCGGGCTGGGCCAAGACCCGCCGGGAGATTTTCGGTAAGAAGAAGTAAATATACATATACATTATTATTTTCCGTAACTATCAAAAACCAAAGGGATCTTCACGCTGCAGGCGTCAACAACGGATCTACAACGAGGAAGAAAGAGGGAGTTGGAAATGATTTCACACAGCAAGGATATGAAGGTGTTCAGCGGTAATTCCAATGCTGGACTGGCAAAGGATATCTGCAAGCTTATCGGCATCCAGCTGGGCAATTCGGAGATCGGCCATTTTGCCGACGGCGAGGTCTTTGCCTCCATCTACGAGTCTGTCCGTGGTTCCGATGTGTTCCTGGTCCAGTCCACCAGCCGCCCCGTCAATGATAACCTGATGGAGCTGCTGATCATGATCGACGCGATGAAGCGGGCCTCTGCCGGCCGCATTACCGCCGTCATCCCTTACTTTGGCTATGCCCGCCAGGACCGCAAGACCAAGGCCCGTGACCCCATCTCCGCCAAGCTGGTGGCCAATATGCTCACCGCTGCCGGTGCTGACCGGGTGCTGACCATGGATCTCCATGCCGCCCAGATCCAGGGCTTCTTTGACATCCCTGTGGATAACCTTCTGGGCAACCCTGTATTTGTGGATTATTATGCCAAGAAGTTTGGCGAGAAGTGCGAGGATATGGTTGTGGTATCCCCGGACGTTGGTTCCGTGGCCCGCGCCCGCGCTTTCGCTCAGAAGCTCCATATGAACCTGGCCATCGTGGACAAGCGCCGTCAGAAGGCCAACCAGTGCGAGGTCATGAACGTGATCGGCGATGTGGAAGGCAAGGACTGCATCCTCTTCGACGACATGGTGGATACCGCCGGCTCCCTGTGCAATGCCGCCAAGGCCGTGGTAGAAGTAGGCGGCGCCCGGAACGTATACGCCTGCGCCTCCCATGCGGTGCTCTCTGGCCCCGCCGTGGATCGCATCAATGACAGCGTTATCACCGAGCTTGCTTTCCTGGATACCATTGCCCCCATTGATCCCTCCCTCAGCAGCAAGATCAAGTACCTCACTGTGGCCCCCATGTTTGCCGAGGCCATTGAGCGCATTTATCAGGAGATCTCTGTGTCTAAGCTCTGGGTCTGATCCCACGGAAAAGACACAAAACCCATACAGACGGCGGGGACGGACTATTTCCGCCCCCGCCTTTTCACGGCAGATTTTTTGCTGTGTTCCGGCGGGGTATCCCCGCCGTTACCCTCTGGCGGCCCCGATCCGGCCGCCTGTCCCGGCCCGGCGGCCGGAGAAAACGGCAGCGTCCGGAAGGAGCAGATGGAAGGATGTTTGGAAAAGGAAGCGGCGGCTTTCAGTGGCTGCTGGTGTGCCTGGGCAATCCGGGAAAGCAATATGAGAATACCCGGCACAATATTGGATTCCTGGCGGCAGATGAACTGGGGCGCCGGGAAGGAATCAAGATCAACAAGCTGCGGTATCGTGCCCTTACCGGGGAACTGCGGGTAGGAGATCAGCGGGTATTGGTGCTCAAGCCCCAGACCTATATGAACCTCAGCGGCGAGGCAGTGAAGCTGGCCGGCGGCTTTTATAAGATCCCGCCGGATCATGTGCTGGTGATCTCTGACGATGTGGCCCTGCCGTTAGGCAAGCTGCGGATCCGCTCTGGCGGCAGTGCCGGCGGACACAACGGCCTTAAGAACATTATCGCCCATCTGGGCACCGACCAGTTTCCCCGGATCCGGGTGGGGGTGGGCGCCCCGCAGCACCCTGAGCATGAGATGGTGGACTGGGTCATTGGAGGCTTCACTACTGCCGAGCGCAAGGTGGTGGATGAGGCCGTGGGCCGGGCCGTGGATGCCGCCGTGTGTGTGATTGAAAAGGGAGTCCAGGAGGCCCAGAACCGGTTCAACTGACCATCTGCGCAGCTTTTCTGATATAACCAAAGCGCCCCCGCCCTTTCCTCAGTGGGAAGGGCGGGGGCGTTGCAGTCTGTAAAATTATGATGGAAGCACCTGGCTGGAAGTTCCGAAAACCTTGGCTTTGGCCATCAGAGCCAGCAGGGGCAGGCCCAGTACGTAGCAAACCACCAGTTCGCCCAGGGCCACGGTAGCGCAGTTAAACAGGAACGTTCCGGGGAAAGCGGCGGTAAAGCCTACTTCCTGGTAGCTGATGAGGCCGCCTACCAGGATGCCGTTGCAGATCACCGGCGGCAGAGGCGCCAGCCACTTGGACTTGCACCGGGCGGTGAGCAGGCCGGCCAGCATTGTGGCCAGGGAGCCGAAGATTAAATCCAGCGGCCCATAAGGGCTGAGAATGTTGGAAAGGATGCAGCCCACGAACAGTCCCCAGGTAGCCAGTGGATTGAGGAAAGGCAGCACCGTCAGTGCCTCAGAGAATCGGAACTGGACGGGCCCGTAGGTCAGGCCGAAGATGTTCCCGAAGTAACTCAGGGCCACATAGATGCCTCCAATGAGGGCGGCGGTGGTGATTTGGCGTGTGTTGAGTTTCTGCATGTAGATATACCTCCATATTTTTTGTTTAGAGAACGGCCTTGCTCCGGTTCGCCAAACCGGAACAGCCGAACGAACGCAGGCGCCCCGTGGGACGCCTGCGCTTGGACTGGATGTGGAAACCAGTCGAGAGGATTATATCATGGCTGGCGACTGGTGTAAATGGGGGAAAGACCAAATTTTCTGCTGACAAAGAGGATTGCTTGTGCTATACTGAAAAGCACTAGATGCTGTCTATTGAAAACATCGATATATTTTGCCCGGCTTTCTTGTGTAGCCGGGCGGAAACAGGAGGATTCATAGCAATGGCAGATATTTTGGTAAACGCGGTAGGGGAGCAGTGCCCCATCCCGGTGGTAAAGGCCACCCAGGCTCTGCGGGCCATGACGGAGCCGGGCACGCTGGAGGTGCTGGTGGATAATGAGATCGCGGTGCAGAACCTGACCCGCATGGGCGCTTCTCAGGGCTATGCTGTCCAGGCGGAGCAGCGGGAGGAAAACCTGTATTCCGTACGGGTACTGGTGAACAAGCTGCCGGAGAAGGAGAGCGCTAATCAGCCGGAGTGCGTGGTGGATACCGGCGCCGGCCTGGTAGTGGCGGTGAGCTCCGATGTGATGGGCCAGGGCAGCGACGAACTGGGAGCCACCCTGATGAAGGGGTTTCTGTTTGCCCTGGGCCAGCTGCCCCAGCTGCCCCGGACGGTGCTGTTCTATAACGGCGGCGCCAAGCTGACGGTGGAGGGTTCTGCCAGCCTGGAGGATATCAAGGGCCTGGAGGAGCGGGGTGTAGAGATTATGACCTGCGGCACCTGCCTCAACTACTACGGCCTGACGGACAAGCTGGCGGTGGGCGCCGTGACCAACATGTATTCCATTGTGGAAAAGCTGGCCGGGGCGTCCCGGATTATCCGGCCGTGAGCGTGCAGCAGCGGGAAAAGAAGCTGTGGCTGGTGGCTACCTTCCCCACCACCACGGCAGCCATTACAATGGAGCGGCTGTGCGGTCAGCTGGGCCTTCCGGGACGGCTGATCCCGGTGCCTCGTTCCATTTCCGCCAGCTGCGGCATGGCCTGGCGGGCTCCGGAGGATGCCAGAGGCTCTCTGGAGGCCATGGTAAAGGAGCACTCCCTTCCTGTGGAGGGCTGGTATTATGTCATGCTGTGAGCCAGGCAGAGTCATGGAAAAGAGGAAAAGGAGCGGAGACGGTTGTCTCCGCTCCTTTTTGTATGGTGTAGAGATGTAATTGTATAAAAGTTACAGAAAACAAATGCACTGTTGCTCTTTGAAAAGTCACGATGCATGAAAGTTTGGCCAACTGTTATACGAAACTGTACATTTGTTGGGTTTTTTGTGGATTTTCCCGATAAGATTGGTACCTTTTTTAGAAAGTACATCTTGCAAAACAGAGCGGCATTTGATATATTGGTTACATCATGTTACCGATGATGGACGGAAGATAGAAAGAGGACGCTGCGGCGGCGGTATGATGCGCCCCAGATGGCCCGGGAATCAGGCGGGCTGGCTGTGGTGCGGGAAGATTTGCCGCGGCGGACGTCCGGCAGGTAATACGATAAATATATGTAGGAGGAAATAACATGCGGAAAAAAATGATGTCGGTACTGCTGGCTCTGGCCATGGTGCTGACGCTGCTGCCCGCCACTGCTCTGGCGGAGGGGCAGACGATTTATGTCAATGCAGCAGCAGAGGACGATATCGCTGCAGGTACGGCGGAAGATCCTTATATGACGCTTCAGAGCGCCATCGCTGCGGCTTCTGAAGGGGCTACTATCGTGCTGCAGAGTGATCTGACTGTCGATAGTACGGCTTCTCAGAACAGTGCGGAAATCATGATCTCCAAGGCGCTGACCCTGGAGGGCAACGGCCATAAGATCATTGCGGGGAGCTTTGCAAATGGTGCCCATGTGGTGGGCGTGCACAGCGCTGCCGGGGCAGTTACCATCCAGAACCTGACCATTGTGGGGGCTACCGGCGCAAAGCACTGCCTGAACGTTTACCAGTGCACCGACACGGTTACGCTGAACAATGTTGCTCTCATGAATTCCGCTACTGCCGGTCTGGTTATCAATGGTTCCACGGTGGTGGCCAATGGCCTGACCACCAGCGGCAATGCCTGGGGTGCGGTCAATGTGGACAAAAGAAGCAGCTTTACCCTGACCGGTGCCTCCAGCCTGGCGGAAAAGGCCCAGATCTGGACGGAGGATAGCAGCACTATCACCGCTGCCGGGTATACGGCTGTGACCGGCGGACTGGACGGGGACGATGTTCTGAAGGGCTTTACCTATTATACCACGGATCCCGCCAAGCTGGGTGCGGCCCAGATCGGGAACCATGTGTATATCAGCCTCGCCCAGGCGATCAGCGATGTGACTGATACAGCGGAGATCAAGCTGCTCAACAGCGTGCAGGAGAATGTACAGATCCCTGCCGGCAAGACCATCACCCTGGATCTGAACGGCTGCACCCTGGACGGCGGCACGGTGAAAAGCACCGCTGCCCTGACCAACTATGGTACCGTCACGATCCTGGACAGCGGCGTGGGCGGCACCATTAAGCGCTCTGATAATGGTACGTCAGGTACGTATTACACCATTTATAATGAAGGCACCATGACCATTAAGGGCGGTAATGTGTGCAACAACTCCGGTTCCGCTACCACTTGGAGCGGTTCTTCCCTGATCTGCAATGGAGCGAGGCAGGCTGCCGTTCTGAATATCGAGGGCGGCACCTTTGGCCAAGATTACTTTATTGCCATCAAGAATGATGAGAAAGGTACCCTGAACATTACCGGCGGCGTGATCAATTCCAAGACCCAGGCGGTTCAGAACTGGAAGGATGCCACCATCAGCGGCGGAGTGCTGACCGGCGACGTTACGACCTGGACCTATCTTACCACTCAGGCTACCACGACCATTCAGAATGGCGCCTCCATCGCAGGTAATATCCAGGCTGTAAAGCTGACGTATAGCAATACGCCTGCAACGTACAAGCCCAATGTTGTGATCAACGGCGGCAGCGTTACCGGCAATTTTGTGGTCGGCACACAGGTATATAATGTGGAAGGTTCCTTTACCACGGATCTGACGGCGGCGGATGTCTCCGTCCTCGGCGGAACCTTCTCTGTTGATCCTACTCAGTTCCTGGCTGAAGGCTATAAGACCTACCAGTCTAACGGTACTTATAAGGTGGTGTCTCAGAACAGCGTTATTATCACCTTTGACTCCAAGGGCGGCTCTTCTGTGGCTGCGGTGGAGGCCAATGCCGAGGGCAAGCTGACCACCCTGCCTGTCCCGGTCCTCAGCGGCTATGTGTTCAGCGGTTGGTACACCGAGGACGGTGTCCAGGTTACCACTGACACTGTTTTCAGTGCTGATACCACTGTGTATGCCAGCTGGACCTACGTGCCTCCCTACACGCCGCCTACCGGCGGGAACACCGGTAATACCGGCAACACCAGCACTGTGACCAATCCCGACGGTTCCACCACTACCACTGTCACCAAGCCTGACGGTACTGTGACCGTCACCGACAAGGATACCCAGGGCAATGTTACTGAGACTGTTTCCAAGCCCGATGGTACTTCCACCACCACTGTTACCACCACCAACGGTTCTTCTTCCGTTACCACTATGGGTCAGACCGGCAAGGTGGAGGCCCAGGTGAACCTGTCCCAGAGCGCTGTCAATGCTGCTGACAATGAGGCTGTGGCTCTGCCCATGGCTTCCCTGCCTGTGACTGACAGCCAGGCTATGGCCCCTGTGGTCACTGTTGACCTGCCCACTGGTACTGCCGCCGCCAAGGTGGAGGTGCCTGTGCAGAATGTCACTGCCGGTACTGTGGCGATCCTGGTGAAGGCCGATGGCTCTCAGGAGATCGTTAAGACCTCCGTTACCACCGAGAGCGGCGTTGTCCTCACTGTGGAGGATGGCGCCAAGGTGATGATCGTGGACAACAGCAAGGATTTCGCCGATGTGCCTGCTTCTTACTGGGGCAGCGACGCCGTGGACTTTGCTACCAGCCGCGACCTTTTCAACGGTACCAGCGCTACCACCTTTGATCCTGACGCCGACATGAACCGTGCCATGATCGTTACCGTACTGGCCCGCCTGGAGGGTGTGGATACCACCACCGGCAGCACCTGGTATGAGGCCGGCCAGCAGTGGGCCATTGAGGCTGGTATTTCCGACGGCAGCGATCTGAACAGTGCCGTATCCCGTGAGCAGCTGGTTACCATGCTTTACCGCTACGCCGGCAGCCCCGCTGTCAGCGGCGTGATTAGCGGCTATGCGGATACCGACAGCGTCAGCAGCTGGGCGGTAGAGGCGATGACATGGGCCATCAATGAGGGCATCATCAATGGTGTGGGCAACAGCCTGGATCCTCAGGGTGATGCGACCCGCGCTCAGGTGGCTACCATCCTCATGCGCTTTGTGGCGACTCTGTAAGCCCTATCGCAAAAGAAACTTTATAGGCACAATACAAGAACCCCCGGATACGTTTTATGACGTGTCCGGGGGCTTTTTTAAAATGGATATGACCAATGCGGGAACCCGGTCTTTGAAACAAAGAGGGGCAAAGAAGCTGCTGCGAAAAAACCAGGCCGGAGGAAATTTCCTCCGGCCTGATAGTTTAAAGGATTCTGTCTTGTATCAGTGCCTTACAGCAGGCTCTTTTCGGTCTCCTTGTTGAACATATGGACCACATTGCCGCCGAAGGTGACGTTGATCTTGGAGCCGTAGCTGAAGGAGGTCTTCTGCTCGGTGCTCAGATCGATGGTGGGCAGGATCACGATGGCATCCTTGCCGGCGATATTGACGTGCATGTGGATGGTGCTGCCCATCAGCTCGGTAACATCCACCGTAGCGGAGATGGAGTGCTGGGAGTTGTCCTCGCACAGAACAATGTGGTCGGGACGGATGCCCAGTACGATGTCCTGAGCAGCGGTGTTCTTGGCCTTGAGAGCAGCCTGCTTGTCCTCGGGCAGATCAATGCGGGTGCCGTAGACGGTGACAAAGTACTTCTCGCCTTCCTTTTCCAGGCGGGCATCGAAGAAGTTCATCTGGGGAGTGCCGATAAAGCCAGCCACAAACAGGTTGGCGGGGTTGTCAAAGACCTCCTGGGGAGTGCCGATCTGCTGGATAAAGCCGTCGCGCATGATGACGATACGGTCACCCAGAGTCATAGCCTCGGTCTGGTCGTGGGTAACGTAGATAAAGGTGGTGTTGATCTTCTGGCGCAGCTTGATGATCTCAGCGCGCATCTGATTACGGAGCTTGGCGTCCAGGTTACTCAGAGGCTCATCCATGAGGAACACCTTGGGCTCGCGGACGATGGCGCGGCCGATTGCCACACGCTGACGCTGGCCGCCGGACAGAGCCTTGGGCTTGCGGTTGAGGTACTGGGTGATGTCCAGGATCTCAGCGGCTTCCTTGACCTTGCGGTCGATCTCCTCCTTGGGCACCTTCTTGAGCTTCAGGGAGAAGGCCATGTTTTCATAAACGGTCATGTGGGGGTACAGAGCGTAGCTCTGGAAGACCATGGCGATGTCGCGGTCCTTGGGGGCTACGTCATTGACCAGCTTGCCATCGATGTACAGCTCGCCTTCGGAGATTTCCTCCAGGCCGGCTACCATGCGCAGCGTAGTGGATTTACCGCAGCCGGAGGGACCGACCAGCACGATGAACTCCTGATCCTTGATGTCCAGGTTGAACTCCTGAACTGCCACGACGCCCTTGTCAGTGATCTGAAGGTTGACCTTCTTCTCCTCGACAGGAGCCTCGCCCTTCTTGGCCTTCTTGGGCTTCTTCTGGTCGCCGTTGTGGGGGTAGATCTTCTTGACGTTCTTCAGGGTAACAGTTGCCATGTTCCGGACGTTAGTGGGAATGCCTCCGCAATGCCCACCTCGGAGATGCGGAGCAAAACCGCAGCCCCTTTGTGACAGGTCTCCACACTGCCACACCGCACGCCCACGCGGGATTACATCCTTTCTTGTCAGTCTGCCGGGCCATTGTGTGGAGTGGCCGGGCAGCTCATGATTTGAAAGCCTGGACGCAATGGCACAGGCTAAATTAAGCATACCGGATCGTTTCAGAAAAGTCAATAAACCAAAAAAATTTCGGCACTTTATCAAATAATCGAAATATTTTCTGTACATTTTGCCGGGGTGTCGCCTGGGCTGTGTTTTCAGGCTCTGGACAGGGGAGGCGGAAGGCCCATGATGGGGTTCGGCAGGACATCCTCACTTGACATCGCCGGACGGCTATATTAAAATGAAACTGTGATGGAGGGGCTGTGTGCGAGCCTTCAATGTCCTGCAAAATCGCGCGAGATATTTGAAAAGAAATGAGGAATCTGCCATGAAATTTTCAAGCAAGGTGAAAAAGTGCGGCTTGTCCCCCATGCGGAAGTTCCATCCCTACGCCGTGGCCGCCGAGGCTGCCGGCAAGAAGATTTATCACCTGAATATTGGTCAGCCGGACATTGAAACACCTCCCCAGTATTTCGAGGCTATCCGGGAGTTCCATCAGGCTGTCCTGGAGTATGCTCCCTCCCCCGGAATCCCCGTCCTGATCAAGGCGATTCAGAAGTATTATGACAATCTGAATATGCACTTTGAGGAGAGTGAGATCCTTATCACCACCGGCGGCAGCGAGGCTCTGCAGATCACCCTCAACTGCATCCTGGACGATGGCGATGAGATCCTGATCCCTGAGCCTTTCTATCCCAACTACAACACCATGGTCAACACCTGCGGCGCCAAGATCCACCCCATCCCCACCTCTCCCGAGGAAGGCTATCATTATGCAGACCGGGCCAAGATCGAGGCGGAGATCAACGAGCATACCCGGGCGATCATGTGCACCAACCCCGGCAACCCCACCGGCTCCGTTCTTACGCCGGAGGAGATGCGCCTGATGGTGGATATTGCCAAGGAGCATGACCTCTTTATCATTGGTGACGAGGCGTACCGTGAGTTTGTTTACGCCGGCGAGCCCCTCCAGTCCCTGGGCGAGTTTGCCGACGCGGCGGAAAACGTTATCGTCATCGATACCGTGTCCAAGCGCTTTTCCGCCTGCGGCGCCCGGATCGGCTGTATCCTCAGCCGCAATAAGGAGCTGATGGCCGAGGCTATGAAGTACTGCCAGGCCCGTCTGTCCGTGGCTACCCTGGATCAGATTGCTTCCGCCGCCCTTTACGATGTGGGCCCGGAGTATTTTGCCGCTGTCCGCGAGGAGTATAAGCGTCGTCGGGATACCGTGGTGGCCAAGCTCCAGGAGATCCCCGGCGTGATCTGCAAGTGCCCCAAGGGTGCTTTCTATATCATGGCCGCGCTGCCGGTGGACGATGCCGATGCCTTCCAGAAGTGGCTGCTGACCGACTTTGACGACAATGGCGATACCGTGATGTTTGCTCCTGGTGGTCCTTTCTATGCCACCCCCGGCAAGGGCATCAATGAGGTGCGTATTGCCTACGTCCTCAAGCAGAAGGATCTGGAGCGGGCTATGGACCTGCTGGCCAAGGGCATTGTGGCTTATAACAACCGGGCCAAGTAAAGCCGGCTGGAGAGAAGTGGTTTCTGCTTCTTCTTGGTACTGTACATACAAATAAAAAGCATCCCGGAGCGAACGGCTCGCTCCGGGATGCTTTTTGATTTTTAAAGGAGAAGCAGGCTTTTTTGGCGGGGGTTAAAGTACCATGATCAGGGTACCCAATCCGATCAGGATACATCCCACCAAAGAACGGGTGGTAAACTCCTCGTGAAGCAGGACAAAGGCAAGGATCAGCGTCAGTACCACGCTGGAAGCGCCTCCCATGTTGAACAGCATATCAGACTGCCGGCAAGGGAAAGGCCTTACCGGGCGGTCAGGGTTGTTTCCCGACGGAAAATACGGATCAGATACAGAGGAAAATACATAATGAAAACCGCAGCGGCAATGAGAAAGGGGTAGCCAATGAGATGGTTGCCGAAGGTCTGATCAAACCAGTAGAGCGGGTTGCCGGAAGGGGCCGATATAAGGAACATAAAATTGGTATCCAGCAGATGGTTGAGGCAGTAAATGGGAATGGACAGACAGGCCAGGAAAGCAAGACACCTGGGAATAAAACGAAACTGGGGCTGTATGTCTCCCCCTGCGGTCAGCATGATGGGGTAGACTGCCAGCAGGATGTGGACGGTAAAGCTGTGGATGTGCATAAAGTTGGCCACCGGAAGGGAGGTCCAGGTGGGAAACAGGAGAGCCGCCACGGCGGCAGGGATACAGACCACATAGAGAAAATTATCCAGCAGCCGGGATGGCTTTACAGCATGAACAGCAATGAGGATAATATTGATGCTGCACAGGTGGAGGGGTAAATACCGAGGGGTGTAGTTTCCGTGGGCAGCCAGGCCGATGACCTTGAACAGCTCGTCGGCAATCAGCAGCGCAGCAAAAATAAAGCGCATCCTCCGCCGGTCATTTGCCGGGAGGCGGCGGTAAAGGAGGCTGCACAGGAAAGCGGTGGCCAGAAAGGCCCCCAGCCAGATCAGATGGGTGGGATCAAAAGAGGAAAACCCCATGCCCTCGGGAATGGTTTCCGTAGTATCAAAAAAATAGCTCATGGGAAAGAGCCTTTCTGCTGTCCGCAGCTGATAAAATGATAATAGGGGAAAGAGGCTGACTGCAAAAAAGAGCAAGCAGTCAAGAGCTTGCTCCGGCAC
Organism: Oscillospiraceae bacterium; assembly: GCA_017887695.1. Lineage (GTDB taxonomy): Bacteria > Bacillota > Clostridia > Oscillospirales > Oscillospiraceae > Pelethomonas. Next base: position 24,135 of record JAGHHM010000159.1, read on the forward strand.
GGCCTGCAGCAATACACAGGCGACAGGTCCGCGTCTGAAATCCACCCAAAGGAGGAAGCATAGCCTGGGGAAGTGGGGGAAACAGGAATGGTGATACACAAATAGTGCTTACAACAAAAAAGTCGCCGCGAATGCTACAACATCTGCGGCGACGTGGCATATCGCAACACGATAGATGCTGCAGTTTCTAAGTTTGTACTCAAAACCAAATTGAAGCCCAGCGTAGCGGGTTCGATTTGGAAAGGAGGAGCAGCGGCATGAGCGCGCTCTGACTCTTGAAAAAAGTCGGAGCAAGCGATATAAAGCTTGCTCCGACGTGGTGCCGGTGGTGGGACTCGAACCCACACGGAGTCGCCCCCGGCGGATTTTGAATCCGCTACGTCTACCATTCCATCACACCGGCGGACAGAATACTAGCATATTATAAAGCAGACCTGCCTGGATTGCAAGAAGAATTTTTTAAAACAGGGGTTTTCTGACAGAAGCTTAGGTTTGTAAATCTTTTGTAAATCACCAAACAGGGGCTACCCAAGGAAAGAAAATTGTGCTACATTATAACCTAGAAAAATAGGGGGATTGTGCCTGTGAATAGAGGTGACGACTTGCAATGAAACGAAAATGGCTGTTTCTGCTGGTTGCAGCATTGCCGTTGCTGCTCAGCGGCTGCATGCTTTCCGCGTCAGTAGAGGATCTGTATGTGTTGCCCCAGCTGCCGATGGAGTATAAGGACCTTAGCGCCCAGATCGATGAGATTTTGGCAGATGGAGCGGAGTATACCTCTCCCGCAGCGGGCACCAACCTCCAGTCGGTGCAGTTGGTGGATCTGGACGGAGACGGGAATGAGGAGGCCCTGGCCTTTTTCCGCAGCTCCAGTGAGGAGAGCCCTCTGAAAATATATATTTTCCGGGGCAAAGGGGACACCTATGAGCAGGCCACCATCATCAACGGCAGCGGAACCTCCATCAACAGCATTCAGTATGTGGATATGGATGGCAACGGGATCCAGGAGATCCTGGTGGTCTGGCGGGTCAGCGCCGAGGTGCAGACCATGTGCGTCTATTCCATGGCGGATCTGAAGCCGGTGCAGCTGGTATCCTCTCCATATTCGAGATATAGCATTGTGGACCTGGATGAAGACGGTGTGCAGGAATTGCTGGTGGTCCACAGTGATGAGTCGGAATCCGGAGCTACTCTGGCGGATTATTACGACTGGGACGGCCGCAGCCTCCTGCTGCAATCCACAGCCAAGCTGTCCATGTCGGTAGCGGAGCTGCAATGGATCCAGACAGGCACGCTCCAAAGCGGTGATCCGGCGGTATTTGTAACCGGCCGTGTTACCGGCGTGGAGGAGACGTCCCGGGCGGTGACGGATATTTTGGTCTACCGCCAGCCGGACCTGACCAACATTGTTCTCAGCAGCTCCACGGGTGTTTCTTCTGAGATTTTCCGGTTCTTGAATTTGCAGCCCACGGATATCAACAATGACGGGGTTACGGAAGTGCCTATGCCTGCTGCCCTGCCGGGAGAAGGGGGCGACGAGTCCTACTGGAAGATTTACTGGCGCAGCTATGACGCCAGTGGAACGCCGGAGCACCAGGCCATCACCTACCACAATCTAACGGACAGCTGGTATTTGCTGGTTCCGGAGGAGTGGGACGGACACTTTACCGTACGGCAGGATAATACCAGCAATACGGAGCATGCCACCACATTTTACAGCGTCAGCGGCGATCGGATTGAGGATGAGCTGCTGACCGTCTATACTCTCACCGGCTCTGACCGGGAATCCCAGGCGATGAAAAACGGCAAGACCATTCTCCGGCGCCAGCCCACCACTGTGTATGCAGTGCGTTTTGCGCCCGGATATGACCAATGGCGGTATGCTATTGACGAAAGCAGCTTTACGGAGCGCTTCAGCGCCATTGTGACCCAGTGGAATATGGGAGAAAACTGACAGATGAGTTTCGTCCTGACGCTGCAGAATGTCAGGGCGGTGACGGGAAAGGAAGGTTGGGAAAATGGCCAGAAAAGTTCTGGTGCTTGAGGATGAATCCAGTATCCGCAGCTTTATTGTGATCAATCTTACCCGGGCAGGCTATGAGGTGATCGAGGCGGAAACCGGCGAGGAGGCTCTGGAGAAGCTCAAGGAGCATACGGATGTCCGGGTAGCCCTCTTGGACATCATGCTGCCGGGGATTGACGGCTTTGAGGTCTGCCGCCGGATTCGGGCCACCAATACCCGGATCGGGATCATTATGCTGACGGCCCGGAGCCAGGAAATGGATAAGGTGACAGGGCTGATGACCGGCGCTGATGACTATGTGACAAAGCCCTTCTCTCCGGCGGAGCTGACGGCCCGTGTGGACGCCCTGTTCCGGCGGGCTGGCGGCGCAGTGACGGAACAGGCGGGGGAGATCCATCAGGAGCCCTTCCTGCTCAACACCCGCAACCGTACTCTGGAGAAAAACGGCCAGCGGGTAAAGCTGACCCAGGTGGAATATTCCATCATGAAGATGTTTATGGAGAATCCCGGCAAGGCACTCAGCCGGGAGGAGATCCTGGATCTGGTATGGGGCCGGGATTACTTTGGTGAGCTGAAGATCGTGGATGTGAATATCCGCCGTCTCCGGCTGAAGATCGAGGACAACGCCCAAAACCCGACGTATATCAATACAGTATGGGGTTATGGGTACAAGTGGGGATTCTGATCCCGGCTGTCGGGGCGTTGTCCTCGGCCGCCGCGGCTGCGGCGTACAAGTTTTGCCCTAAGGCTGGGTGGCGCGCCGGGCCTGGCAAGACTTGGACTGAATACCGTGACATGGCAATAAGATACCATACCGGAAGGAGGAGAGGCCATGGA
>JAGHHM010000014.1 GCA_017887695.1 Oscillospiraceae bacterium
GCCAGGGAGCGGCGGCTGCCGGAGGAAATTTTGGCCATCCTGGACAGCCTTCGCATCCCGCCGGAGAAGGCTACCTACGTTTGTGAGCTGTACCACGATGAGACCTGGGCGGAAAAGGGACTGCTCTATCAGCTCTCCTGGCGGGTGGCGGGCACGATGATCCGACTGCCGGAGGGGAAAGAGAACGCTGGTACTGCCTGGGGGCCGCCGGTAAAATTCCCGGGGTTTACGCTGATGCTGGGCCATGAGGTCTACCCCTATGGCGCCCCGGATTTTCCCCAGCCCCACTTTGACCTGGATATCAGTTTGTACCTGCCCTGGGTACTGGACGAGCCCCTTGATGGGTAGAAGGAGGAATAAGACCATGGCCAAGCGCCACTATATCCCGGTGACGGCGGATGTGCCGGGAGCGGCCAGCGAGGGCAACTGCGCCCTTATCCGCAAAGCTATCCGCACCGCCCTGGCCCTGGAGGCTGTCACGGCCCCCTGTGAAGTGGATGTCCTTCTCACCAACGATGAGGGAATCCATCAGATCAATCTGGACATGCGGGGTGTGGACAGGCCTACCGATGTGCTGAGCTTCCCTGAGTTTGATTTGACGCCCGGCCAGCCCCCGCAGGCGGAGGATGAGGAGCTGCTGGATCCCGCTACGGGGCTTCTGCCTCTGGGGGACATGGTGATCTCCATGGAGCATGTGGCCGCCCAGGCCAAGGAGTATGGCCACTCCAAACGTCGGGAGCTGGCCTATCTTACCGTCCACTCGGTGCTCCATCTTCTGGGCTACGACCACCTGGACGAGGGGCCGGAAAAGGCCCGGATGCGCCAGCGTGAGGAGGCCATTATGGCGGAGCTGGGCCTGGAGCGGGCGTAATGACTGCCTGTGTGACAGAGGGGCCGGCGGGCTGCTGGTATGCCGACATGGCCCCGGGCTATACCCTGCGGCCCCTGACGGAGGCGGACATCCCGGCCATGCTGGCCCTGTGCAAGGGAAACTCCCTGTTTTATCAGTATTGTCCCCCGCCGCCCACAGCGGAGGGCCTGGCGGAGGATTTTACCGCCCTGCCGCCGGGAAAGTCCCCGGCGGACAAGCACTTCCTGGGCTTCTGGCGGGAGGGCCGCCTGATGGCTATGCTGGATCTTATTGAGGGCTACCCGGCGGCGGATACTGCCTGGATCGGCTTTTTCATGACCGCCCGGGAGACCCAGGGAAAAGGGGAGGGCACCGCTCTGATCGGATGCCTGCTCCGCCGCCTGAGGGAGCGGGGCTATGCCCGGGTGGGCCTGGCCTACGCCAAGGGAAATCCCCAGAGCCAGGCATTCTGGCAAAAAAACGGCTTTACCCCTACTGGCCGGGAAAAAGATTCCGGCGGCTATACCGCGGTGGTGATGGAACGGCTGATGGGGAAAGATAATAAATAACCGGTGAATGGCTCAATACCGGAAATAAACAGAAAGTTGAGGATTATCTGACATGAATGACATCAAAAAAACGGCTATGATCGCCATTGTGGGTCGGCCCAACGTGGGCAAGTCCACCCTGACCAACGCCCTGGTAGGGGAAAAGGTGGCCATCGTCTCCAGCAAGCCCCAGACCACCCGTAACCGGATCTGCGGTGTGGTGAACCGGGGAGACACCCAGTTTGTGCTGCTGGATACCCCGGGCCTTCATAAGGCACGGACTCGGCTGGGGGACTACATGGTGAAGGTGGTGCGCCAGAGCGTGGCGGATGTGGACGGCGTGTGCCTGCTGGTGGAGCCTATCGCCAAGATCGGCGCTCCGGAGCAGGCCCTTATCGACCGCATCAAGGAGGAGCAGCTCCCCGCCGTGCTGGTCATCAATAAGATCGACACTGTGGAAAAGCCCCAGCTGCTGGAGGTAATGGCGGTGTACGCCGCTGCTCATGACTTCGACGCAATCATCCCCCTTTCCGCCGAGAAGGGGGACGGACTGGACATCCTTATGGAGCAGCTCCAGAACTACGCCGCCGAGGGGCCCCAGCTGTTCCCGGAGGGCATGACCTCCGACCAGCCGGAGCGGCAGATCGTAGGGGAGATCGTCCGTGAGAAGCTGCTGCGGAACCTGGACAAGGAGATTCCCCACGGCACCGCTGTGGAGGTCAACCGCTTTACAGAGCGGGACAACGGGATCATTGACCTGGATGTGACCATCTACTGTGAAAAGGCCAGCCACAAGGGCATCATTATCGGCAAAAACGGCGAGATGCTGAAAAAGATCAGCAGCCACGCCCGCCAGGACATTGAGCGCTTCATGGGCACTAAGGTGTACATGGAGACCTGGGTGAAGGTAAAGGAAAACTGGCGGGATAATGTGAATTTCATCCGCAGCGTAGGCTACGACGAGGAGTAAGATTTTTTTGCCGGATGGCCGGGCCAGTTTTCCTCCGCCCGGAGGGCGGCCGCCGCAGGCGTCAATTGGCCTGGAAGCCAATTGCCCAGGGCGGATTCACTCCGCCCGTAAGGGGTGAAACAGGGCTCCCGCAGGGCCGGCGGCCCTGAGGGACAAACTGGCGGGATAATGTGAATTTCATCCGCAGCGTAGGCTACGACGAGGAGTAAGCCGGCGCTGCGGGGCTTCTGCCTGACGGAATGAAACGCATCCGGCGGGCGGGAGACAAGCGGTGGTAAATTCCTCCGCCACAAGTTCCCACTTATAAGGGCAGGGCTGCAAGCTCACCCTAAACGTGGGAGGCGGAGTGATGGATCAGGGATTTTGGGCGCTGTTTCAGGAAACCGGCGCGCCGGAGTTTTACCTTTTGTCCCGGGAGGATGACCGGGAGCCATCCCGGGAGACAGACCGGAAGGCGGAAGAAGGATCCCAGGCGTGACCCGTTTGGCGGCAGCGCCGCCTACATAGGTAAGGAGCGGTATGGCCAGGGAACGGACAGTGGTACAGGGGATCGTCCTCCGGGGTGTGGACACCAAGGAGAGCGACCGGATATTGACGGTGCTCACCGCCCAGATGGGCAAGGTGGCGGTGGTGGCCAAGGGGGCCAGGAGCCGCCGCAGCCGCGTCACCGCCGCCGCCCAGCTGCTGGCCTATTCCGACATGGTGCTGACAGAGAGCCACGGCTGGCAGATTCTCAGTGAGGCCAGTACCATCACTCTTTTTGACGGCGTGCGGCAGGACGTGGTGCTGCTGAGCCTGGGAAGCTACTTTGCCGACCTGACAGAATCGGTCACCTTTGAGGGCACGGAATCCGGGGAGATCCTCAGCCTGCTCCTCAATGCCCTCTATGCCTTGGGGACCCTTCAAAAGCCCCCGGAGCTGGTGCGGGCCGCCTTTGAGCTGCGGCTGATGTCCCTGGTGGGCTTCGCTCCCCTGCTGGACGGCTGTGCCGTGTGCGGAGAGGCGGACCCGGCGGAGCCGGTGCTGGATATCCGGGGCGGCGTTCTCCGGTGCCGCCGCTGCGGCGGAGAGGGAGGACTGTCCCTGACGCCGGGGGCTCTGGCCGCTATGCGCCGTGTTGTCTATGGGGACGCCAAGCGGCTGTACAGCTTCACCCTCTCCCCGGAGGATCAGAAGCGGATGAGCCTGGCCGCCGAGGCTTACGTCCGGGCCATGCTGGAGCGGGACTTCCGTACCCTGGACTTTTACAAGAGCCTGCGGGGGACGATTTCCACCGCGGAATCTGTCAAAAATAAAAACTAATAGTAATATTATGCCGAAGGTCAACGGTTTGTATTCAAAAAACATGGATTTAGCCGCTGTGCACAGCGGCTGCCCGTGAGAAGCAGCCGAAGGATCTTCAGGAGAAAATGCTATGAGCGAACTGTTTGATAAATCTATACGCACCCTGGAGCTGCCGGCGATTTTGCAGATGCTGGCGGATCAGACCAGCTGCGAGGCCGCCCGGGCCAAGGCCCTGGCGGTGACGCCCTCCACCGACATCGGGGAGGTGGAGCGGCTCCAGGACGAGACGGACGCCGCCCGGGAGATGATCGGCCAGCGGGGGAGCCCCGCCTTTTCCGGCATCAAGCCGGTGGCGGAGAGCCTGTACCGGGCGGACCGGGGCGGGGCCCTCAATACCCGGGAGCTGCTGGACATCGCCGGGGTGCTGCGCTGCGCCCGGCGGGTAAAGGAATACTGGGGGGACGACGCGGGCAAAAAGACCGCCATCGACCACCTGTTCAACTCTGTAAAGGGTAACCGCTTCCTGGAGGAAAAGATCACTACCGCCATTCTGGAGGAGGACGTGATTGCCGATAACGCCAGCCCGGAGCTGGCGGATATTCGCCGCCACAAGCGCAATGCCGCTGCCAAGGGTCGGCAGATCCTCCAGAAGATCATTTCCTCCCAGAGTTACAGCAAGGTGCTCCAGGAGGCTATCATCACCCAGCGGGACGGCCGGTTCGTGGTGCCGGTGAAGGCGGAGTTCCGAGGCAGTATGCCAGGCCTGGTCCACGACGTCAGCTCCAGCGGCGCCACCATCTTTGTGGAGCCCATGGGGGTGGTGCAGGCCAACAATGAACTGAAAGAACTGGAGGCCAAGGAGAAAAAGGAGATCGACCGGATCCTCCGCTCCCTCTCCGCTGAGGCTGCCGCCTACCAGCGGGACATCCTCTGGGATTACGACATGCTGGTGCAGCTGGACCTCATTTTTGCCCGGGGCCAGATCAGCTATAAGATGAACGCCAGCCGCCCCGAGATTCGCAAGGACGGCAGCGTTACCCTCCGACATGCCCGCCATCCCCTGCTGGACACCGCCAAGGCGGTGCCCATCGATATGGAGCTGGGCCGCCGGTTTGACACCCTGGTCATCACCGGCCCCAACACCGGCGGCAAGACGGTAAGCCTCAAGACTCTGGGCCTCCTTACCCTGATGGCCCAGTGCGGCTTTCACATCCCGGCGGATTACGGCAGTGCCGTCAGCGTCTTTGACCGGGTGCTGGCAGACATTGGTGACGAGCAGAGCATTGAGCAGAGCCTCTCCACCTTCTCCGCCCACATGGTGAACATCGTGAAGATTCTGGAGGAGGCGGACGGAAAGAGCCTGATCCTCTTTGACGAGCTGGGGGCGGGTACCGACCCGGTGGAGGGTGCGGCCCTTGCTATCGCCATTATCCAGCACGTCCGGGAGAAGGGGGCCAAGGTGGCCGCCACCACTCACTACGCGGAGCTGAAAACCTTTGCCATGACCACCAAGGGTGTAGAGAATGCCAGCTGCGAGTTTGATGTGGAGACCCTGCGGCCCAC
>JAGHHM010000015.1 GCA_017887695.1 Oscillospiraceae bacterium
CTCCTCTAACTGCTGAGAGTGCTGAGGCTATGGTGAGTGGCAGATATTATGAAAAGCTGACAGATGCTATTTCTGCTTTGAAAGATGGAGAAACGCTTGCTCTGTGCCGGGATGTAACGCTGGATACTGCTACTACTGCTATTTTGTTCAACATCCCCGGCAAACTGAACATTGAGAACAGCACGATCAAAGGTGCGTTCCATGGGATTATTGCCCGAGGTGGCGATGTTACTATTGCGAATTCCATCATTGATAATCAGCTCCCTGACGCTCAATGGGCGGATCCGTCTTACTCCGAGGCGTTCCTGAATGGCAACTGGTGCTCCGGCAATAGTGTTCCCCTCACTGCCTTGGTGGTAGGCAACCGTTCCACCGCATACCAGTACCCCACCCACTGCACTCTCATCAATACCAACATCACTGCGGGCGAGAGCCAGCGCACCGTATATGTCTACGGCAATGCCACTGCGGAATTGGGGGCGTACCTCACCTACGACGAGAGCAGCAATGTGGGGAATGTAGTCGTAGGAGGCGGTTATGTCAGCATTAATAATGCAGTAGTTTCTCCTTTAGGAATTACCGACTGATTTCAACATTTAACAATAATGAATGCCCCCGGAGTACTGCTCCGAGGGCTCTTTGTCTAAGCGGCGTCACGTTAGCATGTATTTCAGCCTACTGGCGGGAGATGCTGCAAAACAGAGGATTTTTTACCTTGAAAAACGGAATAATTTACAGTATACTCTACCATAGATTATTATGTCTGCATCAGGAGGGACCATGAGTACAATTATCGCATCCTTAGATCATCGTTCCCCAGCGGAACGTTCCGGTGTGCGTCCGGGGGAAAAGCTCCTGGCTATCAATGGCCATCAGATCGTGGATGTGTTGGACTATCGCTTTTTTGGTTATGACAAAAACCCAGAGCTGGAACTGGCTGATGAAAACGGGGAGCGCCGTCTGGTGCGTGTGCACAAGCCGGAAGGAGAGGACCTGGGACTGAACTTTGACACCTACCTCATGGATAAGGCCCGCTCCTGCGCCAACAACTGCATCTTCTGCTTTGTGGATCAGATGCCGCCCGGTATGCGGGAGACGCTGTATTTCAAAGACGATGACGCCCGGCTGAGCTTCCTTATGGGCAACTATATCACCCTTACCAATCTTAGCCCCCGGGAGATCCAACGGATCATGGATCTGCGCATCAGCCCCATTAATGTTTCTGTCCATACTACGGATCCGGAGCTGCGGGCCAGGATGCTGTGCCACAAGAAGGCGGGAGACAGCATTGCTGTTATGCGCCGCTTTGCCCGGGCGGGCATCACCATGAATTGCCAAATCGTGGCCTGCCCTGGCATTAACGATGGGCCAGCTCTGGAACGGACTCTTACAGAACTGGCGGAAATGGCTCCGGCAGTATCCAGTGTTGCCATTGTACCGGTGGGACTTACCAAGTTCCGGGAGGGGCTGTATCCCCTGAAGCCCTATACAGCGGAGCAGGCAGGTGCAGTGATCGACCTTGTGGAGGCTTTTGGCCATCAGCAGATGGAAAAAAGCGGCAGCACTTTTGCCTGGTGTTCCGATGAGTTTTACCTTTTAGCGGGCCGTAAGCTGCCGGAAAAAGGCTATTATGAGGATATGAATCAGCTGGAAAACGGCGTGGGGATGCTGCGTCTGCTGACCAGCCAGGCGGAACTGGCTCTGGAGGATGTGCCCCAGGGGCTTGCGCCACGTCCCTGTACCATTGCCACCGGTGCAGCTGCGGCACCTTTTATCCGGGATGTCCTGGAGAAGACCCAACGCGCCTGTCCGACACTGAAGGGTGAGGTGCGTCCTATCCGCAATGACTTTTTCGGAGAAACCATTACCGTGTCCGGCCTTGTCACCGGCGGGGACCTTATTGCCCAGCTGAAGGGGACAGCGCAGGGAGAGCGCATTTTAATTCCTTCCAATATGCTCCGAGCCGGGGAGCGGGTATTTTTGGACGATGTGACGGTGGAGCAGGTGGAGCAGGCCCTGGGACTGCCAGTAACAATAGTAGAGGCTGAGGATGGCTTCACCTTGGTGGATGCTCTTCTGGAGCTGGATGTTCCGGAAGAGACGGAGCCCTACTTTACAGGCGGCGAGGACGAATATTACCGCTACAACCCCTCTGCCTCAGCAAAAAACAGAAATGAGTGATGACATATGAAACCTGTGGTAGCAATTGTGGGCCGACCCAATGTGGGCAAGTCCATGCTGTTTAACAAATTGATTGGCAAACGGGTGTCCATTGTGGAGGATACCCCCGGCGTCACCCGGGACCGAATCTATGGGGAGACGGACTGGAACGGCCGGAAATTTACCCTCATCGACACCGGCGGTATTGAGCCCCGGACGGATAATGAGATCCTGTCCTTTATGCGGGAGCAAGCGGGGATCGCCATCAGCCACGCCGATGTGATTATCTTTTTGACGGATATCAAGACCGGCCTTACTGCCTCTGACCAGGAGGTAGCCAACATGCTCCTGCGCAGCGGCAAGCCTATTGTCCTGGCGGTAAACAAGATGGACTCTGTGGGAGCGGTGGATCCGGATTACTACGAATTTTATAATTTGGGTATGGGAGATCCCATTGCTGTTTCCGCTGTGCATGGCCATGGTACCGGAGACTTGCTGGATGAGTGCGTAAAGTATTTTCCGCCGGAGACGGAGGAGGACGAGGATGACGACCGCATCCAGGTAGCTGTGATTGGCCGACCCAATGTGGGAAAATCCTCTCTCACCAACCGTATCCTGGGAGAGCAGCGTACCATTGTCAGTAATGTGGCGGGCACCACCCGGGATGCCATTGACTCTGTTTTTGAAAATGAGACTGGTAAATATGTGTTCATTGACACCGCCGGCATGCGCAAAAAGGCCAAGGTGGATGAAAGCATTGAACGGTACAGTGTTCTACGGGCCCAGATGGCCATTGAGCGCTCTGACGTGTGCCTGATTCTTATTGACGCTACGGATGGCGTTACCGAGCAGGATACCAAGGTGGCAGGCATGGCCCACGAGGCGGGAAAAGCCAGCATTATTGTCGTGAATAAATGGGACCTGGTGGAGAAGGACGGCAAGACCATGGACAAGATGCGTCAGGATGTCCGCCGGGATCTCAGCTTCATGACCTACGCGCCCATTCTGTTTATCTCCGCCGCCACAGGCCAGCGGGTAGACCGGCTCTTTGAGCTGATCCAGTATGTCAATAACCAGGCCAGCACCCGCATCACCACCGGTATGCTCAATAGTGTTCTGGCGGATGCCCAGACCCGGGTCCAGCCGCCCACGGACAAGGGCCGGCGGCTGAAGATCTACTATATGACCCAGACCGGCATTAAGCCGCCCCACTTCGTCTGCTTCTGCAACGACGCCCGTTTGTTCCACTTCTCCTACCAGCGGTATCTGGAAAACCAGATCCGAGGGGTATTTGGCCTGGAGGGCACCCCTATCCGTATGACTATCCGTCAGAAGGGCGACAAGGAGGACTAAGGAATGACTGTTTTACCTGCTATGCCTATTGGGGTAATTCTTGCAATTTCTGCGGTAGCAGCATATTTCCTGGGCTGCTTCAATGGAGCAGTGATTGTATCCAAGTATATCCTGCGGGATGATGTGCGCACCCATGGCAGCGGCAATGCGGGCCTGACCAATTTTTATCGGACTTTCGGTGGCCCTCTGACGGCAGTGGTGATCCTTACCGACGTACTCAAGGCGGTGGCGGCGGTGCTGATCAGCCAGTGGCTGATATTGGGAGGGCACACGATCTATATGTCGGCCGTGGAAACAGTACAGCTGTGGGATACCATTGCTAAGTATTGGGCTGGGGTGTTCTGCCTTCTGGGCCATATGTTTCCGGTGATGTTCAAATTCAAAGGAGGCAAGGGCATCCTCTCCGGCGGTACCATTGCCTGGATGATTGATTGGCGGGTAGCCCTGGTGGTGTGGGGAGGCTTTTTGATTCTGGCAGTTGCTACGAAGTATGTATCCCTTGGCTCCTGCTGGGCCGGTGTCAGCTTTCCTTTTGTCAGCTGGTTTGTATATCATAATTTTTTGATTCTTGTGTTATCCATTATTTGTGGAGGGCTGATTCTGTATCAGCATCGGGGAAATATCAAACGTCTGCTTAACGGCACGGAAAGCAAGTTCCATTTCCATAAAAAAAAGGAGTAAAAGGGAAGGAGTGGTCCCAATGAAGATCACAGTACTGGGCAGCGGCGGCTGGGGAACGGCCCTGGCATTGCTGCTGCTGGACAACGGCAATGAGGTAACGCTGTGGTCCTTTGACCCTGCAGAAGCGGAAGTTCTCCGCACTACCCGGGAGAATCCTATGCTCAAGGGGGTGGCTCTGCCGGATTCCCTGGCAATTACCACGGAATTTGATACGATCCCCAGCAGTGAGATTGTGGTAATGGCCACGCCCTCCTTTGCCGTTCGGGCGACTGCTCAGAAAGCGGCGCCTTTTCTCAGAGAAGGGACAATAGTGGTGTCCGTAGCCAAGGGCATTGAAAAAGACACTGCCAAGCGCCTGACGGAGATTATTGAGGAAGAAATCGGCGGTAAGTGCCCGGTAGTGGCTTTGTCCGGCCCCTCTCACGCGGAGGAGGTGGGCCGCCGGGTACCCACAGGCTGTGTGGCGGCTTCCCGGGATATGAAGGCGGCGGAAAAGGTCCAGGACGTGTTTATGAGTCCTCGGTTCCGGGTATACACCAATACTGACGTGACTGGTGTGGAGCTGGGTGCGGCACTCAAGAATGTGCTGGCGTTGTGCTGCGGCATCAGTGATGGCATGGGCCTGGGGGATAACACCAAGGCATTGTTGATGACCCGAGGTATGACAGAGATGGCCCGGCTGGGGGTAGCCATGGGCGGCCACAAGGAGACCTTTGCGGGATTGTCCGGCATGGGTGATTTGATCGTTACCTGTACCTCCATGCACTCCCGGAACCGCCGCTGTGGGATCCTCATCGGCCAGGGCAAGCCGGTGGCAGAGGCCATTAAGGAAGTGGGCGCCACGGTGGAAGGCTATTTCGCCGCTCTCAGCGCTCACCAGTTGGCTGAGAAGATGGGAGTGGAAATGCCCATCTGTGCCAGCGCTTATGCGGTACTTTATGAGAACCAGCCGGTAGAGCTGGTGGTAGAGCAGCTGATGACCCGGAGTAAACGCCGGGAAGTGGATGAAAGTTGGATTTAAGGACAGATAAGGAGGTACCTGTATGAAAACTGCCCGTTTTATTTCTATGATTGTCTTGGCCGCCTCCGTGATGGTTACCGCCGGCCTGGCGGTGGCCAATCTGGTGCTGGCCTGTCTGGATCTCCAGCGCCGCTGAGAAGTTTTTCACAGAGCAAAAGACGCGCCCGCCGCAATACTTTGCGGCGGGTGCGTCTATTTATTTGTTGAAGATCTCAGAAAGATAGTTTTATACAGTATCGTGGTACCAGATGCTTTCTGTGCGCCGGAGCAGCAGCCCCAGTGCCAGCAGGTCTGCACAGCCGCCGGGGGAGAGATTCCTGGCAATGCACTGGTCATCCAGTGCCTCCAGCCGGGAACTGTAATTTTCCGGCGGCCCTGCCAAAATGGCGGCGGCTTCCTGCTGGACAAAAGAAAGAGCTTCCGGACCGCCCCGGTAGAGCAGGTTGGTGTCCTCTGTTTCTGACAGAAGGGCCAGCAGGGCAGGGAGCGGGGTGTCCGGGTATTGCCGCAGCAGGCCCCAGGCCCTTTTGCCTGCGGGAAATCCCGCCAAGGCCTCTCCTCTGGCGCCGGAGGCACCGTAACGTGCCTTCGCCTTCCCACCGTGGGTAGACCCATCCGGCGGAATTCCAGCGGCAGCCAAAGCTGCCGCACGATCAAACAGGTTGCCGCCCCGGGTCAATACGCCGCCTAAAGAAGCCAACACCAAGCCAAAGGCATAGATGGCCCCCTTATGAGTGTTGACACCGCCGGTGGCGGCAAACATATCCTGCTCTGCCTGGAGTCCTGCCTGCTGCAAAAGTGGCATACAGTTGTCTGAGGTCAGCCCCAATGTTACAGCTTTTTCAAAGTAAGAATAGAGGGTGTCGGCTGAGCGGTAGAACATAGAGCGATTCATGTCCTGGTGGGCGCCGTTGTTGCGCTGATCCACCAAGCCTGGCTTGGGGGTAATATCCACCTCTTCTTTCAAAGCGGAGACAGCCAGTTCTGCCAGATAAACAGCGGCAAATTCCGCCAGCAGGGCATAGGTAGCCGCCTGGATGGCAGGCAGACCATGGGCCCGGCTTCGGGCACAGGGGGTGGCGGGACCGCCGCAGACCAGGCAGGTCCGGGGGATAGGCCGAGAGAGTTTCTCTCCGGTGATGTCAATTACATCCAAGTCGTACAACCGTCCCACAGGGTGGGAAGTTTCCAGCGTCATGGCCAGTTCTTTCAGAGCCGGAGCGGCGGTATCACAGACCCAGATGCATTCCAGTCCTGTGGCGGCGTCTGTTTTACGTTTTTTCAGGACTTGCCCCGCAAGATGCAAATCCAGCGCTTTCTCTGCTGCGTGGAAAGCAAGGTCTGACAGCGGGGATCGCTTGATGGAGCCTGCTATGTTCATGGTAAAGCACAGCAGGGGACGATGATATTCTGCCAGAAGGCGCTGCTGGGCCTGGAATCTGGCATCCCGAGCATCCAATACTTCTTGCAGTGTAATTTCTCGCATAGATGATTCTATGGATGGCATCAGGCAAGCTTGGCCTGGAGCCGCTGGGCAACGGCATCCAGAAATTCTTCCGAATTTACGGCGGTAGCGGTAAAGCCGGGCTCCACCAGGCCCACCAGGTCTTTCGTCATAATCCCTGCATTGAGGGTTTCAAAGCAGGCGGCCTCCAGCTTCTCGCCAAAAGCGGTGAGGTCTGTCAGACCATCCAGCTCGCCCCTCTTTTTCAAGGCTCCGGACCAAGCGAAAATAGTGGCCATGGGGTTGGTAGAAGTTTTCTCACCCTTCAGGTACTTATAGTAGTGCTTGGTAACAGTGCCGTGGGCGGCCTCATATTCGGTGGTGCCGTCGGGGGCCACCAGTACGCTGGTCATCATAGCCAGAGAACCGAAGGCGGTGGACACCATGTCGCTCATCACGTCACCGTCGTAGTTTTTGCAGGCCCAGATGTAGCCGCCCTCGCTGCGGATGACCCGGGCCACTGCATCGTCAATGAGGGTGTAGAAGTAGGAGATGCCCAGCTCCTCAAATTTGGCCTTGTAGTGCTCAAATTCCTCCTCAAAGATGGCCTTGAAATCCCCATCGTAGATCTTGGCAATGGTGTCCTTGGTGGAGAACCACAGATCCTGCTTGGTGTCGATGGCGTACTGGAAGCAGGCCTTGGCAAAGGAGCGGATAGAGGAATCCTTATTGTGGGCCCCCTGCCACACAGCGGGGCCGTCCACCTTCTGGACGGATACAGTGTGCTCTTTGCCGGACACGCCTTTGAAGGTCATGGTGCACTCGCCGGGCTCGTCAGTGTGGAAGTCCACGCTCTTGTACACGTCACCGTAGGCGTGACGGGCGATGGTGATGGGCTTTTTCCAGTTTTTCACCACCGGCTTGATGGCGTCAATACAGATAGGGGCGCGGAACACGGTGCCGTCCAGAATGGAACGGATGGTGCCGTTGGGGCTTTTCCACATCTCGGTGAGCTGAGGGTACTCCTCCATGCGCTGCTTGTTGGGCGTAATGGTAGCACACTTTACAGCTACGCCGTATTTCTTGGTGGCGTTGGCGGCATCCACCGTCACTTGATCCCTGGTTTCGTTGCGATGGAGGAGTCCAAGGTCATAATATTCGCTTTTTAGATCCACAAAAGGCAAAATCAGCTTATCTTTAATCATTTGCCAAAGAATGCGGGTCATTTCGTCGCCATCCATTTCCACCAGGGGCGTCGTCATCTTAATTTTATCCATTATCAAATCATCTCCTTTTTCTGTAAAGGATTAATCCTTGCCATGTCCTGCGGCGTAGTAATTCATCAGGCAGCCCTCCCGGAGGATCAGCCGCTCGTTGGCGGTGAGGCTGGCACACTTGAGCTGGATGTTCTGTACCTGGCCGGCAGCGGTAATGACCTGAGCGGAAATGTCCTCCACGCCCTGGTCAATGGCCTTGTTGATGCCTTTCACATATACCCAGTCTCCGCCCTCATAGGGAAAGTCCGCCCCCTCCGGCAGGGTGAAGGGCACGATGCCCCAGTTGATGCAGTTGGAGCGGTAGCGCTTGGTGGCGTATTCATAGCAGATGTTGGCAAAGCCCCCCAGCACCTTCTGGCAGGAGGCGGCCTGCTCCCGGGCGGAGCCATCGCCGGGCCGGTTGGCAAATACACAGGAGCCGATGGTTGTATGGCGGATATCGCCGCCAACCTTCTCCAGTACCTCCGCCGCTTCAGCGGGGACTTCCCCGGCCTCTCTTGCTTCCTCCAGGGCTCGCACAGCTTTGGAGCGGCCCACATACTCCGGAACCCGGCGGCTCAGGGCAAATTCGCTGAGGCCGATGGGGTTGGAGCGGTAGGAGCTGGTCTCGCCGGAGGGGATCAGCTCGTCGGTGGTGGTGACGGGATCCCGGATAACGGCGCAGAGCTTCACCAGCAGGTCCTCCTCCAGATGGGGCATCTTAGGCCAGTCCTTGATGTTGGGACCGTAGCGCAGCTCCGCTGTGGGATCGGCCTTGCCGAAGCCCTCGTAGCACCGCTTCTCATAGACGCTGCCATCAAAGTGGTAGGTAAGCTCCTCTGCCGTAGGCAGATCGTAGTCGATGTCCGTGGCGGCAGTCAGCACGCCGCCGTTGCGGGCAGTGGCGGCAATGGACCGGGCGTCCATCAGAGCCACAGCGGCGATCTGGCCGTTGCCGGGCTTAGAGCCCTCCCGGTTGGCAAAGTTCCGGGTGGCATGGCGGATGGAGAGGGTGTTGTTGGCAGGGGTGTCGCCGGCGCCGAAGCAGGGGCCGCAGAAGGCGGGCTTCATGACGCAGCCAGCCTCCATAAGGGTGGCCGCCGTGCCGTTTTTGGTGATGGCTAAGGAGATGGGGGTGGAGGAGGGATACACGCTCATGTCAAAGTATCCGTTGCCGATGCTGCCGCCCTTAAGGATGGCGGCGGCCTCAACGATGTTCTCATACATACCGCCGGAGCAGCCTACAATCACGCCCTGGTCGCAGGTGACCTTGCCGTCCACAATGTTGTGGCAGAGGTCCATGGTGACCTTGCCGCCCAGCTGCTTGTTGCAGTCATCCTCCACTTTCCGCAGGATCCCCTCCGGGTCGGCCTTGATCTCGTGGATGGTGTAGGCGATGGAGGGGTGGAAGGGCAGAGCGATCATGGCCTCCATCTTGCTCAGGTCGATCTTTACTACGCTGTCGTAGTAAGCCCCGTTTTGGGGCTTTAGTGCCCGGAAGGCTTCCGGACGGCCGATGTTCTCATAGTAGGCTTTGATGGTGTCGTCGGTCTCCCAGATGGAGGAGAGGCAGGAGGTCTCGGTGGTCATCACGTCGATGCCGATGCGGAAATCGGCGCTGAGCTCCTTCACGCCGGGGCCCACGAACTCCAGGATCTTGTTCTTCACGTCCCCCCTGGGGAAGGTGGCGCTCACCAAGGCGATGGCCACGTCCTGGGGCCCGATGCCCTTGGGGGGCTTACCCTCCAGGTAGACCATCACCACCTGGGGGGCGGCCACGTCGTATGTATTCTCCAGCAGTTGCTTTACCAGCTCGCCGCCGCCCTCGCCTACGCCCATGCAGCCGTAAGCGCCGTAGCGGGTGTGGGAATCGCTGCCCAGGATCATGCCTCCGCAGGCGGCCAGCCGCTCCCGGGCATACTGATGGATCACCGCCTGGTTGGCGGGGACGTAGATGCCGCCATATTTCTTGGCCGCGGAGAGACCGAAGGCGTGGTCATCCTCATTGATGGTGCCGCCCACAGCGCAGAGGCTGTTGTGGCAGTTGGTCATGGCGTAGGGAATGGGAAACTCCTTCAGCCCGGAGGCCTTGGCCGTCTGAATAATGCCCACGAAGGTGATGTCGTGGGAGATCAGGGCGTCGAACTTCAGCCGCAGCTTCTGTTCACCGCCACTTTTGTCGTGGGCGCGGAGAATGGAGTAGGCAATGGTTTTCTCCCGGGCGATGTCGGGGGCTTCTGCGTTGGAAACGCTGTCGGCCCATACGATGGCGCCGTCTTTCAGATAGGCACCTTTTTGAATCACTTCTACCATGATCCGTGTTCCTCCAATCCTGATATACACAGGGACGGGCCCTGTTGATTTCCGATGCATAGAGTGTAACACAACCGAATTTTTTTGTGAATCCATAAATAGATAAAACGAGGATTTTTGTATGGATGACGAAAGAAAACTTGCAAAAAATGAGCATTTACAAGCAAACGAATTGTTTCTTTCGTAATTTAGTAAAATGTGCAGGAAATACTGCGTATACAAAAAATACATGCTGAAAATTTATCCCAATTCCTCGTCAGAATCATGCACAAAACTGACAAAAGATTCAGAAGAGAGAAGGAAGGGGGGAGCTGCTGGGCCGCTTGACGAAGTCGGCATCGGGTCATATAATGGCGGCAGTATTTACAGCAGCACTTGACATGGCGGCAACGCCGGAAAAGGAGAGGCTTATGCTGACAATTGCAATTCCTGGCCGGGAGGATCTGGTTCTTCGGCACTTGATCCTGGATTTTAACGGCACTATTGCAGAGGATGGGCAACTGGCGGAGGGGGTAGCGGAGCGGTTGCGGGCCCTGAGTCGCTCCCTGTCCCTTTATGTGGTTACCGCCGATACCCATGGAACCGCTGCGGCGGCCTGTGGGAACCTGCCTGTGGAAGTCCTGACTTATCCCACTACGGATGTGGGAGCCATTAAGCGTCAGGTGGCGGAGAAGCTGGGGGAAGGAGTGGCCTGTATGGGCAACGGCTTCAATGACCTCCAGATGGCGGAGGCCTGCGCCCTCGCTGTCTGCGTCATTGGCCGAGAGGGCTGCTGCGGAGCCCTGGTGGCTCGGTCGGACGTGGTGGTTACCTCTATTATCGACGGGCTGGATCTGCTGCTGAAGCAGGACCGTCTTCGGGCTACCTTGCGAACCTGAAGCTATGTAAAAGATGAGAAGTCCCCTCCGGGTATTTGCCCGGAGGGGACTTTTTCACAAGGAGAGGTGGTTTCTCTACGAAGGCTTCTTGATGGCCAGTGGCAGCAGCAGAAAGGTGAGGACCGGTGCTGCGGTAAACAGTGCCCCACATATGATCCGCACTGGCTGGGCGGGAGCAAGGCTGCTGAGCAGCCAAAATCCCGCTACGGCGGCCAGGAAGCTGCAAGCCACCGCCAGAACATAGACGGGGAAAAGGGGGCTTCGTTTCATAGAACACCTCCGAAAGAATCAGATGTACTGCTGGGTCATCACATCGATGACGCCCCGGGTGGTAAGGCGCAGAGTGGGGATTACCGGCAGGGACATGAAGCTCAGCGTCATGAAGGGGTCGATGCCCCGGCTGACGCCTAAGGCGAAGGCGGCCTCCTTGGCATTCTCCAGATCCCGGTTTACATGCTCCAGGGTATCATCACTGATGATGCCGGCGATGGAAAGGATCACCTCGCCCTTTACCTCGCCTTTGTCCATGACCACGATGCCGCCCCGGTTCTCTACGATCCGGTTGGCCGCCTCAGCCATGTCCTCCTCATTGGTACCCACTACGATGATGTTGTGGGAGTCGTGGGCTACGCTGGTGGCGATGGCGCCGGACTTAAGGCCGTAGCCTTGGAGATAGCCGATGCCGATGTGACGGGTATTCTTGTGGCGCTCGATAACGGCAATCTTCAGGATCTCCCACTCCACGTCGATATGGTCGCTGTACCCCTGATCCACGGTGACGATCTCGCCGGGGACCATGCCGATGATGCCACGGGGCCGCCGCTCAGCAAAGTCCTGGGCGGTAAGGTGGGCCACATGGAAGGTGTCGTGGGCCTTCTGTGCCAGGTAGGGATCGATTTCCGGTACAGGGAAGTCGCTGACTGCCTGGCCGTCAAACATCTCCACGCCTTTCTTGTAGACCTGCTCAATGGTGAAATCCTGGAAGTTGTCAATGATGACAAAGTCCGCCAGGTACCCTGGGGCAATGGCGCCGCGGTTGTTGAGAAGGTAATAGCGGGCGGCGTTGTGACTGGCCACCTTAACAGCCAGGATAGGATCCACACCATGGCGGATGGCCTCACGGATGTTGAAGTCGATGTGGCCCTTTTCCAGCAGGTCGCTGGGGTGCTTGTCATCACAGCAGAACATGCACCGCTCTGCGTATTTGGGCGTCAGCAGGGGAAGGAGAGCTTCCAGGTTCCGGGCGGCGGTACCCTCACGGATCATAATGACCTGGCCCCGTTCCAGCTTGGCAATGGCGTCGGCGGCGTCATGGCACTCGTGGTCGGAGTAGACGCCGGCGGCCACATAGGCGTTGAGATCGTTGTCGGTAATGTCCGGGGCATGGCCGTCGATTTTTTTGTGGTGGGCCTGGGCCGCCACAATTTTCTCCAGCACCTGGGGGTCGGCGCCAATGACGCCGGGGAAGTTCATCATCTCCGCCAGGCCCTGGACCCGTGGGTGGTCGTAGAAGGAGTCGATGGTGCGGTAGTCCAGAATGGCGCCGCTTTCATCCATGGGGGTGGCGGGGACACAGGAGGGCAGCATGAAGCGTACATCCACCGGCAGGCCCTCGGTAGCTTGCAGCATGTACTCGATGCCGTCGGTACCCATGACGTTGGCGATCTCATGGGGGTCGCAGATGACGGTGGTGGTACCGTGGGGCAGGACCGCCTTGACGAACTCACGGGGAGTTACCATGGCGCTCTCCAGGTGGATATGGGCATCGATAAAGCCAGGCAGGACGATCTTTCCGGCCATGTCGACTTCCCGCTCTCCGGAGTAGGTACCCATACCTACGATCAGCCCTTCTGCCACAGCAATGTCCCCGTGGCAGATCTCGTTGCTGAATACATTGACGTAGGCGGCATTTTTCAGTACCAGGTCGGCCTTCTGCCGTCCGGCAGCCACCTCCACGATCCGCAGTTTCTTGTTAAGCTTGCGGTTGATTTTGCCGGTGTAGCTCTCCGTTGCCATGCAGAACCATCCTTTTCTTATAAAATATGGTGTTGCCGTCCCATAGGACGGCCGGTTTGTTAATTGTACAGTATATCATGAAGTGTACGAAATGTCCATTACCATTCTGGAAAAAGTGGGTGATATTGGGCAGTTTGTCAATGCTGCCTGCTTTTTTGGCCGAAAGGAATGCCGGGGCTTGACAAAGAACCGTATTACTCGTATAATACAGTTGACCGTACTACTTGACTAATACAGTTGGAAGGGGGCGGACAGATGGCGCTGATCTCGTTTGACAGCTTCTCTCTCTCCGACGGCAGCCCCATATACAGCCAGATCATCCGTTTCATTAAGGCGGGAATCGTGGCGGGAACCATCGTCGACGGGGACGAATTTCCCTCCCGCCGAGCTTTGTCAGCCCTGTTGGGGGTGAATCCCAACACCATCCAGAAGGCATGCCGGATACTGGAGGAGGAGAGCCTGCTCCAGTCCCGGATGGGAGCCAAAAGCTTTATCGCCGTCACGGCGGCCCAGGCGGAGGCCATTCGGGTGGAGCTGCTGGAGGCGGATGCCCTGGCTTTGGTGCTGGCCATCCGCCGTATGGGCGTGTCCCGTGAGGAAGCCGGGGCCCTGCTGGAGC
This sequence comes from Oscillospiraceae bacterium, assembly GCA_017887695.1. Taxonomy (GTDB): domain Bacteria; phylum Bacillota; class Clostridia; order Oscillospirales; family Oscillospiraceae; genus Pelethomonas. The sequence continues at coordinate 13,742 of JAGHHM010000015.1, forward strand.
GGCTGTGGGATGAGGCGGAGAGGAGGAATGAGGAATGAACAAACATCTCTCGGTGCTGGGCCTGTGGGCCCGGCAGACCATGGGGAAAATACTGGCTTTGCTGGCGGTGATGGCGGCGGCGGAGACGGCCCTTTTTGCCTGGGCGCTGTCCCAGGGATTGACCCGGGATATTATGGACAATCAGACTTGCCCCGCCCCGGTGGAGGATCTGTTTGATTTTGCCAAGATTGACTGGGTGTACCGGATTGCTGTGATACTGCTGTTTGTGCTGCTGATTCTCAGCGGTACGGAGCTGAAGGGCGGCCGGCTGGGCTATACCCTCCGGCGGCTGCGAATCAGCGAGGAGGCGGCAGTGCTTTGGCAGAGTGGGTACCATATGGTGTGCCTGGCGCTGCTGTGGGCGGTGCAGGCGGCGCTGGCGCTGGGTTTCTGTCTGTGGTATGCCGGGACAACAGATCCCGCTTACATCAGTGATCAGTCGGCGTTCCTGGCTTTCTACCGCTCAGGCTTTCTCCACGGACTTCTGCCCCTGGCCAACGTGTTGCGATGGGGCTACATTATGATTTCAGGGGTGGCGCTGGGGATTACCTCCGCCATGTTTGGCTACCATCAGCGTCATGGGCGAAAGGGAATCGCGGGATTTGTCGCCCTGGCCCTGACCCTGTGGACCTATGCCGTTCCGGCGGGGGAGCTGGGGATCATCGGCAGCACGTCCGTCATGCTTGCTGTTGTGACGATCTGGCAGCTTTTTACGCTTTGGATGGCATGGAAGGGGGGCGGCATAGATGAAGAAGATGGGAAATAGTTTTTCACAGTGGATAGAGCGGCAGGTGCCCCCGGGCCTGGACTGGTGGACGGAGGTCAAATGGGCTGTCAGCGGGCTGGCTGTGGGAGCCCTGTGGAGTCTGGTGGCGTTTTTCTACCAATTCTCCAATGCCTGCCGCCGGCTCTACGACTGGGTAGGCGGTAAGTCTGTCCTGGTGGAGAGTCGCACCATCGATCCCTTTCCGGAACTTTTGGTCCAGGCCATGGCGGGGCTTCTGCTGGGGATGCTCCTGACCATCCCCTTGGCCTGCTACCACTACGCTTATTATTACCTGGGCAGCCGCAGTATCTATGTGATGCGCCGTCTCCCGGACCGGTGGGAGCTGTGGCGGCGGTGCCTGATGGTGCCGGTGCTGCTGGCGGCGGTATGCCTGCTGGCGATTGAGCTTCTGACATTTGGGTATTTTCTTGTATTTCTGCTAGTTACGCCGGATCCCTGCCTGCCACAGGAACCCTGGCAGCAGCTGCTATACGCCTTAGGAGGTGGACGCATATGATCGAGATCAAAAACCTCAGCAAGTCCTATGGAAAGAAGGACGCCCTGCTGGATGTAAATCTGACGCTGTCCCAGGGGGAGATCGTGGGACTGTTCGGGGAGAACGGGGCGGGAAAGACCACCCTCCTCAAGTGCGTTCTGGGCTATCTCCGCCACCAGGGGACGGTGACCCTGGATGGCGAGCCCATCACCCGGAGCAATATCCAGCGGCTATCCTTTGCCACTTGTGAGCATTCCTTTTTCCCAGCTTTGTCTCCGGCGGGCCACCGGGACTTCTACCGTATGCATTTCCCCCGCTGGCGGGAGAAGCGGTTCCAGGGGCTTATGGATTTTTTTGAGCTGCCCATGGATCGCCCGGCGGGGAAGCTCTCCACCGGCCAGAAAAACCAGCTGGAGGTGATATTGGCTCTCTGCCAAGGGGCGGACTATATCCTTATGGACGAGCCCTTTGCCGGCAACGACGTGTTCAACCGGGAGGACTTTTACAAGGTGCTGCTGGGGATCCTGGAGCCCACGGAGACGGTACTCCTCTCCACCCATCTGCTGGAGGAGGTGGAGCACTTCATTGGCCGTGCGGTGCTGTTGCGGCAGGGCCGCGTGGTGGGAGATGTGACCACCGAGGAGCTGGAGGACAGCGGCCGGACCCTCATGGACTATGTGAAGGAGACCTACCGCTACCGGAGTGACCGGGTGCGGAAGGCTCTTTCGGAGCTGACCGGGGAGGAGGAGAGATGAAGCGGACGCTGATTCTTCTTCTGGCTCTGCTCCTGGCAGCGGCGGGGCTTCTCACCGCCGGGACAGTATATCTCACCGACAGAGAGGATGCTATCGAACTGACACATACGCTGATTGCCGGCGATCCCGCAGCGGCGGCGGGCATCACTCTCACGCTGCCCACAGGGGACCAGCAGGGACGGACCTGCTGGGAGACCGCAGTAGACCTGGGGACGGAGGAACTGGCGCCGGAGACAGAATTTACCTTCTATCCCAATGGCAGGCGTGTCCAGGCCCAGGCGAAACCCTCGGTGGAGATTTACACCGGCAGTACCAGCTTCGGTATGAGCAGCAACAGCAATATCGACTTTGCGGAATACACCGGGGAAGGAGAAATGGATCCTGGGCGAGCCATGGAAAATTCCATGATGGTGCTGCCGGCAGCGGACATCGCGGAGCGGACGGAAAACGGGGAGACACGGACAGAGACCCTGCGGCTTGCAGACTATTACACGTATTATCCCATCACTGTTGAGATGCACCTGCCGAACGCACTGGGCTATTCCCGCGTGTACGCAACCTGGGAGGAATGCCAGGCTCTTACCGACTACTTTCGGATGGAGGTACCAGAGGATCTGATGGTGGAAGTCAGCGTCACCAAGGATGAGGCGGGCAATGTGATTAACATAGACTCCAACGAAACCGGGGAGCAACGCTTCTGGTTTCGCTGCGATACGGTGGTGCTGGAGGATGGCGTGTGCCTTTCCATCACTGTGGAGAGCGAGGGTGTGGAGATGCCGGACGTTCCGGTGAGCTGCCGGGATGGTTTCGGTGTCTACTTCATCCCCTTCTCTCAGGAGCTGAAAACAGACTATGAGCAGGGGGATCCTGTCTTTGACTTAACCCATATCCGGATGTTCTGCCCCTTGGACTGGAGGAGCAGCCCGCTGCTGCTGGCCGGGGAGAAGGGGCAGATGCTCCTTTACGCCCGGGAGGATGGGGCACTGAAGCTCTCCGTATTTGACACGGATACCTGGCAGTGCGTCCAGTGGGAGAGTATCTTCCCCTTGGGGGAGGAGGAGAACTATTCCGTCCTGGGTAGCGGGGATGGCTTCCGGGTCATGGCCCGGGATGACGGTTTCTTCCGGGTAGTGGAGGAGAAGGAGGGGTTTTACACCCCGGCTCTCTCCGGTACCCAGGATACGAGGGAAGGCTATGTAAAAGAGTGGTGGTATGCCGCGACCTGCGGCTATGATGGGGAGCGGCTGGTGCTTTCCGGTATTACCGGCAGCGGCGATTGTTCCTGTTGGGTTCAGGTCTATGAGGAGGAGGGCCTCACCTACGGCGCGCGCATCGACCACAGCCTGGACCGGGAGGATGCCTGGAACTTCTACGAGTACCGGGAGGACTCGTATGCCTCCAATTTGTACCCGCTGATTTCCTTCCGATGACAGTAGAGGACGGAAGGGCTCAGAACTTCGCCAGGAGCAAAAAAGGTGCCCCGACAAATAAAAAACACGGCGCAGAAGGAACTCTTCCGCGCCGTGTTCTTTATTTCCAGGGAAATTATTCCTTCACCGTACCGTCGGCGTTAAACACCGGCAGGGGGGCCAGATAGGTGATATCCTCCCGGCCCAGAGCGTCGCCCTCAGCCAGAATAGCGGCCCGGCCGGTGACGATACCCCCGGCGGTCTTGACCAGCTCCTCCAGGGCATGGAGGCTCTCACCGGTAGAGATCACGTCGTCTACGATCAGAATCCGCTTGCCCTTGATAAGGGCGCAGTCATCAGCCCCCAGGAACAGATCCTGAGTCCGCAGGGTGGTGATGGAGCGGACAGAGACATGGATGGGATCGGGCATGTAGACCTTGGAGCCTTTCCGGGCGATGAAATATTTCTTGGCGCCGGACTGACGGGCCATTTCGTGGATGAGGGGGATGCTCTTTGCTTCAGCGGTGAGCATATAGTCGTAGCTGTCGGCAGGAATCTTTTCCAGCAGTTCCTTGGCGCAGGCCACGGTCAGTTCCGCGTCGCCGAAAATGATGAATGCGCCGATGTAGAAATTATCGGCCACCTTGCACAGGGGCAGCTGCCGCTCCAGGCCGGCGACCTTCATGGTATAGGTCATGGGAAAACCCTCCTTATGATTGATAGCGCCGGCTTGCTGCCGGAAAACAGAAAGAGGGTGGAAAACGGGTAAATGTCATTTCCCGCCCTGCTTGCCAGCAAATATTATATAAATGTAGGAAGAAAAAGTCAAGGATTCGTAATAGGAGGGGTATATCCCGGGAGGTTCCGACGATTTTACAATAGAAGGGAACAACCTGATGTTTTGTGAAAAAGATAAAAAAGAATTGGACATATACAGGTAAAATACTGCCGCTGGACAGGAGATGATTGTATGTGTTGCACAAAAAAACAAAGAAAACTTTCACACACTGCAAAAGAAAATGCGTATTGAATTTTGCCCGAAATGATGGTAGTATGAATTTGATGGAGGAACAGGCTGGAAATCTCTGGCTTGTTCTGCAAGGAAAATTAGAGGAGGATGATTCCAATGAACGCATATGTCGCCAGCGTAATCGAGAATGTGAAGAAGAAGCACGGCAACGAGCCCGAGTTTGTCCAGACCGTTGAAGAGGTGCTCACCTCGATCGCCCCCATGGTAGACAAGCATCCTGAATATGAGAAGGCTGACCTGCTCAACCGCATGGTAGAGCCTGAGCGTATGTTTACCTTCCGTGTGGTGTGGATGGACGATAACGGCAACTATCACACCAACATCGGTTATCGCTGCCAGTTTAACGGCGCCATCGGCCCCTACAAGGGCGGCCTGCGCTTCCAGCCCAATGTGTACCCCGGCATCATCAAGTTCCTGGGCTTTGAGCAGATCTTCAAGAACAGCCTGACCGGCCTGCCCATCGGCGGCGGCAAGGGCGGCAGCGACTTTGATCCCGCCGGTAAGTCCGACGCTGAGATCATGCGCTTCTGCCAGAGCTTTATGACTGCTCTGTATCGTTACATTGGGCCCGATATCGACGTTCCCGCCGGCGACATGGGCGTGGGCGGCCGCGAGATCGGTTACCTGTACGGCCAGTACCGCCGCCTGAAGGGCGTGTGGGAGAACGGTGTCCTCACCGGCAAGGGCTTCAGCTACGGCGGCAGCCTGACCCGTCCCGAGGCCACCGGTTACGGTGCTATGTACTACCTCCAGGAGGTTCTCAACCACGAGGGTGAGGACATCAAGGGCAAGACCATTGCCTGCGCCGGCTTCGGCAACGTGACCTGGGGTATCTGCAAGAAGGCTATGCACCTGGGTGCCAAGGTGGTCACTCTGTCCGGCCCCGACGGCTACATTTACGATCCCGACGGCGTTTCCTCCTGCGAGGAGAAGGTCAACTACCTGCTTGAGATGCGTGCCAGCGGCCGCAACAAGGTTAAGGACTATGCCGACAAGTTCGGCGTGCAGTTCTTCCCCGGCGAGAAGCCTTGGGGCGTGAAGGTGGATGTGGTGATGCCCTCCGCCATGCAGAACGACGTCCATATGGAGCATGCCAAGCAGATCGTGGCCAACGGCGTCAAGTACTACATCGAAGTGGCCAACATGCCCACCACCAATGACGCTCTGTTCTATCTGATGGAGCAGATGAACATGATCGTGGCCCCCTCCAAGGCTGTTAACGCCGGCGGTGTGGCTGTGTCCGCTCTGGAGATGAGCCAGAACAGCGAGCGCCTGGTCTGGTC
>JAGHHM010000160.1 GCA_017887695.1 Oscillospiraceae bacterium
CTTGCCAACCACAACAAGCTCCTGCGGCTGTACGAGGGCTGTATCGGGGTCAAGACCGGCTTTACCAAGGCTGCCGGCCGCACGCTGGTATCGGCGGCGGAGCGGGAGGGAATGACCCTTATCTGCGTCACCCTCAGTGACGGGGACGACTGGAACGACCACATGGCCCTTTTGGACTATGGGTTTTCCACCTATGATATGATGACTGCTGTTCCCGCCGGACAGGCATTGGCTTCCACTCTGGTGGAAAACGGCACGGTACCTCTCATTACCCTGGGGCCGGACCGGGATCTGGCCTGCCCGGTGGCGGAGGGGGAGTGCCTGACGGTGACAGTTTCTGCCCCTGCGTCTGTCTCTGCCCCGGTGGTGCCTGGACAGGCCTTGGGGACGGCGTCGCTGTGGCTGGATGGGACCTGTGTGGCCACCGTGGACCTGGTGGCCCTGGAGCCCTCGGCGGTATATACGCCGCCAGAGGAGGAGAAGGGCTTTTTTGCCCGAATACTGGGCCGATAAGAGAGGAGGAGTCCCGTGGAGGAGCGTTTACAGAAAATATTGTCTGCCGCGGGGCTCTGCTCCCGCCGTCAGGCGGAGGAGTGGCTGAAGGCGGGCCGCGTGACGGTGGATGGAAGAATTGCCGCCCTGGGGGACAAGGCGGATCCGGAGCGCTCTGCCGTCGCTGTGGACGGAAAGCCCCTGGCCCCTCCGCCGGAAAAGGTGTATCTTATGCTCAACAAGCCCCGGGGCTATGTGACCACCTTGTCTGACGAGCGGGGGCGTGCCGCTGTGGCGGAACTGACGGCGGACTGCGGAACCAGGGTGTATCCGGTGGGTCGGCTGGACTGCGACTCCGACGGGCTGCTCCTGCTGACCAACGACGGCGATTTTGCTCAGCGCATGGCCCATCCCAGCCACCGCAAGGAGAAAGAATACCATGTGACGGTGACGGGACGGCTTGCTGGCTGTGAAAGGCGGCTGGCGGCTCTTACCGCCCTGGAGGACGGCAGCCCTATTGTTCCGGCCCGGGTGACGGTGCTCCGCCGGGACGGGGGAACATGGGTCCTCTCCGTCACCATCTGCCAGGGCCTCAACCGGCAGATCCGGCGGATGTGCGCTCTGGCGGAGCTGCGGGTAAAGCGGCTGCAGCGGGTGCGGGAGGGAAGCCTTACCCTGGGGGATCTGCCCCTCGGAAAGTGGCGGTATCTTACAGCGGAGGAAGTGAAACGCCTTGCGGAAGAGTAAGGAACTTTCACGGCGGAAAGGCTACATATCCCTTGACAAGGGCCGGCTTTTCCCGTACAATATAGGGCGCTGACAGCGATGAAGGAGAAAAAGCGCGGAGGGCCTGCCCTCAGAGAGCCGGCGGCGGGTGAAAGCCGGCGGAGGCGCCGCGTGATACTGGCTCCGGAGCTTTCCGCCTGAGGCTTTTGCTCAGGGCGGGACGGACTGGCCCCGTTACCGGCCCAAGGCCCCTTGGGCCTGTGAGCGCGGTGGAGCGATCTGCCGCGGAAGCAGGGTGGTACCGCGAAGATGCTTTCGCCCCTGACCAGTTTGGTCGGGGGCGTTGTTTTTTGCCTCGGATCAGATGGATAAAGCGATATTGAATTGAGATAGAAAGTGAGAGAGACATGAAGTACGATTTTACCGCCATTGAAAAGAAATGGCAAAAGAAGTGGATGGAGGAAAAAACCTATGCCGCCGTTACCGGCGACACCACCCGGCCTAAGTTCTATGGTCTGGTGGAGTTCCCCTACCCCTCCGGAAACGGCCTCCATGTGGGCCATGCCCGGCCCTACACCGCCATGGACGTGGTGGCCCGGAAGAAGCGGATGGACGGCTACAATGTGCTCTTCCCCATGGGCTATGACGCCTTCGGCCTGCCTACGGAGAACTACGCCATCAAAAACCATATCCACCCTGCCAAGGTGACCCACGACAATATTGCCAACTTCACCAAGCAGCTGCAGATGCTGGGCTACTCCTTTGACTGGGACCGGGTGGTGAACACCACAGATCCCAGTTACTACAAGTGGACCCAGTGGATCTTCCTTCAGCTCTACAAGCACGGTCTGGCCTACAAGACTTCCATGCCCGTCAACTGGTGCACCTCCTGCAAGTGTGTGCTGGCCAATGAAGAGGTGGTGGAGGGTGTCTGCGAGCGCTGCGGCAGCCCTGTGATCCGTAAGGAAAAGAGTCAGTGGATGCTGAAGATCACCGAGTATGCCCAGCGGCTGATCGATGATCTGGATGATCTGGATTTTATCGAGCGGGTCAAGACCCAGCAGAAGAACTGGATCGGCCGCTCCACTGGTGCGGAGGTCACCTTCAAAGCTACTACCGGCGATGACATCGTGGTGTTTACCACCCGCCCTGACACCCTCTTCGGCGCCACCTATATGGTGCTTAGCCCCGAGCATGAGTTGATCCGCAGCTGGCTGGAGAGCGGCAAGGTGGGCAATGCCGACGAGGTGCGGGCCTACCAGGCCGCCGCCGCCTCCAAGTCCGATCTGGAGCGCACTGAGCTGAACAAGGAGAAGACTGGCGTGTGCCTTAGCGGCGTTAAGGGCATCAACCCTGTCAACGGCAAGGAGATCCCCATCTTCATTTCCGACTACGTTCTGGCCACCTACGGCACCGGTGCCATTATGGCCGTTCCCGCCCACGACGACCGTGACTGGGAGTTTGCCAAGAAGTTTGGCTGCGAGATCATCGAGGTGGTCGCCGGCGGCGAGGATGTGCAGAAGGCTGCCTTCACCGCCAAGGATGAGACCGGCATCCTGGTCAACTCTGACTTCCTCAACGGTCTTACCGTCAAGGATGCCATCCCTGTCATCACCAAGTGGCTGGAGGAGAAGGGAATCGGCCGGGCGAAGGTGAATTTCAAGCTCCGCGACTGGGTGTTCTCCCGGCAGCGCTACTGGGGCGAGCCTATCCCTATGGTCTGGTGTGACAAGTGCGGCTGGCAGCCCCTGCCTGAGGACCAGCTGCCCTTGCTGCTGCCGGAGGTGGACAGCTATGAGCCCACCGACAACGGGGAGAGCCCCCTGGCGCCCATGACCGATTGGGTGAACACCACCTGCCCCTGCTGTGGTGGCCCTGCCAAGCGGGAGACCGATACCATGCCCCAGTGGGCGGGCTCCAGCTGGTATTTCCTGCGCTATATGGATCCCCACAATGACAAGGCCCTGGCCAGCAAGGAGGCTCTGGAGTACTGGAGCCCTGTGGACTGGTACAACGGCGGCATGGAGCATACCACCCTGCACCTGCTCTACTCCCGTTTCTGGCACAAGTTCCTCTATGACATCGGCGTAGTGCCCACCAAGGAGCCCTACAAGAAGCGCACCTCCCACGGTATGATCCTGGGCGAGGGCGGCGAGAAGATGAGCAAGAGCCGGGGTAATGTTATCAATCCCAACGACATCGTGGATGCGTACGGCGCGGATACCATGCGCACCTATATCATGTTCATCGGTGACTTTGAGAAGGCTGCCGCCTGGTCTGCCAACGCGGTGAAGGGGTGCAAGCGGTTCCTGGACCGTGTATGGAACCTGGGCGAGATGGAGCACACTGGTGAGGAGTATTCTTCCGCCAACGAGGCTGCCGTCCACAAGGCCATCAAGAAGGTGTCCGAGGACATCGAGGCCATGAAGTTCAACACCGCCATTGCTGCCCTCATGGCCCTGGTCAACGATTTCTATGCCAACGGCGCCAGCCGGGGCGATATGAAGGCTCTGCTGCTGATGCTCAGCCCCTTTGCTCCCCATATCTGCGAGGAGATGTGGGAGAACATGGGCTTTGCCGCCGAAACCGGAAAGATGGCCTGCCAGAGCCAGTGGCCTGTCTATGATGAGAGCAAGACGGTGGCCAGCGAGGTGGAGATGGCCGTACAGATCCAGGGTAAGCTCCGTGGTTCTGTAAAGGTGCCCATGGACAGCGACGAGGCTACCGTGGTGGCTGCCGCCAAGGCTCTGGACAAGGTAGCCCGGCAGCTGGAGGGTATGGAGATCGTGAAGGTGATCCTGGTGAAGAACAAGCTGGTGAACCTGATCGTAAAGCCTGCAAAATAAAGTAAACGGAAGCGGATGGCCCGGTAATCCTTTCGTAAGAAACCTGGGCAAACCGGGAAATATATCCCCGATAAGGCGGCTTTCCAAGAATTTTGCAGGGTTTTGCATATTTTGGCCTTGACAAGAGAAAGATGAATCAGTATAATGCTATCTGTTAAGCCATGTTATTGGCCCTTAAAGAGTATCCTGGATTTGAGCCGGATATTTTGGAGGGAGGGAAAATAGATGTCTGAAGTTCATGTCAAGGAAAATGAGTCTCTGGACAGCGCGCTGAAGCGTTTTAAGCGCAGCTGCGCCAAGGCCGGCGTTCTGGCTGAGGTCCGTCGCAGAGAGCATTACGAGAGCCCCAGTGTCAAGCGTCGCAAGAAGTCCGAGGCTGCTCGCAAGAACCGCAATAAGCGTTACTATTGATTGATAAAGGGGATCCCTGGAAAGGGATCCCCTTTTCATACTTTTTGCAGGGCTTATGGCCCGGGAGAGGAGAGATGGCATATGCTGCGGCTGCGGCCCTATAAGAAAGAGGACGCCGGGCGGATCGTCACTTGGGTGACGGATCATGACGGCTTTTCTACCTGGTGTGCGGACTTGCTGGACTGGCCTCTGACGGAGGCCTCCCTGGAAAAGTGCCGCCTGGCCTTCGAGGAACAAAGCGATGGCTGGCTTATGACGGCCTTGGATGAGGATGGGCAGGCGGTAGGCTTTTTGATGATGACCCGGGCAGATTACCGGAAAAACAGTCTTCACCTGGGGATGATCATCGTGGACCCTGCCTGCCGCGGCCGGGGATTGGGCACGGCTTTTCTGAAGCTGGTGCTTTCCTACGCCCGGGATATTTTGGGTATGGAACGGGTAACACTGCGGGTATTTGCCCACAACGCCGCCGCAAGGGCCTGTTACCAAAAGGCTGGGTTCCGGGAGACTGGGCTGGAGCTGGGCTGCTTTCCTCATGGGGAGGAGCGCTGGGATTGTTACAGTATGGAGGCACTGCTGTAATCAGCCCCGGGGGGCGCTGCGGCCGAAGAGCTGTGGCAGCAGATCCTCTGTCTCCGGATAGAGCAGGAAACCAGTGGGAATCCCCAGGGCCTGGCCTGCCTGGATCTTTCGGGTGATGGTGCCGGCGTCGTCAAAGAGGACAAAGTGGCTGTCGCCTTCCCGGATGCAGGTGAAGTACCGGGCGCAGAGGTCGGCGGAGTAGAACACAGAGGGCTGCTTTTCTGCCATCATGGCCCGGAGGGCCTCGTTGGTAAGAGGGGTGCCCTCTCCGGAGGGGCAGGGCAGAGGAAAGTCCATCCGCAGGCGCTGGAGGTCCAGGGCCAGCCTTCCGGACCCGAAACGGCGGACGGCTTCTTCCAGCCGCTGTTGGAAGATCCCGCCGGAGAGGGCGGTACAGATCATGATATAGGCAAGCGGGAGCTGGGAGCCGTAAGCCTCCGGTACATAGAGCCGCTTGCCGCTGCGGGAAAAGATCTGAGAGAGGGCCTCCAGAAAGGCCAGCCGGTCGCCGCTGACAGGCTGCTCAAAATCTGCCGCCGCGCCGGAATAGCCCCGCCCTACGCACTCCCGCCACACCTCGCGGCACAGGGCATCCCGATCTCGGATAGGGCCGCAGTCCCGGTCGTCCACCACCATAAGGCCGCCCCGGATCTGGGACGGCTGATTTTGCCGCAGCAGACGGCCCTCCGGGCCGATGCGGTAAGCGGCGTGGGCCAGCCGGCGGGTGTAGCGAAGCGCCTTTGACAGATGCTCCGGCCCGGCAGTCAAATAGATCTGCACAGTCTCTTTCCCCCTTGTGGACGCGCTTGCGTCGTGCTATACTGAAATAAATTATGCGATGAAGGAGGGCACTATGCCATTTTCCCTGATTCCCCACCAGGTGCTGGAGCGGTATACCCAGGTGACGCCGGCCCTGCTGGAACGTTTGGGCGTGCGGCTGCTGCTGTGCGATCTGGACTATACCCTGGCACCGAAATCGGTGCCCCAGCCTGACGGAACGCTCCATACCTGGCTGGAGGAGCTGCGTCAGGCAGGTGTTACGGTGATGATTTTATCCAATAACCGCTCCAGCCGACGGGTGGAGACCTTTTGCCGGGAACTGGGAATCCGGTATGTGGGCCACGCCGGGAAACCCCGGGTAGGCGGTTACCGGGCGGCTATGGAACAGGCTGGAATTCCGGCAGAGCAGACTGCTATGCTGGGGGACAAGCTTCTCACCGACGTGCTGGGGGCCCGGCGCAGCGGGATATTGGCCCTGATGGTGGAACCTCTGGGCGGTCCTGTGGGGGCCTGGAACCATGTGCTGCATTTGCTGCAGCGCCCCTTCAAAGCAATTGCGAAAAGGAGATGTACCATTTCATGAGCAGATTTGACAAGATCGCGGCCCGTTTGGATGATTATGGCCTGGACGCCATGATGGTTACCAGCGAGCCCAACCGGCTGTACGCCACCGGTTTCCATTCCACAGCTGGTATGGCCATCGTTACCACTGACGGCAGCTATTTCTTTACCGACAGCCGGTATATCGAGGCCGCTTCCCGCCGCATTGACAATTGCCAGGTGCTGGAAAACACCCGGGAAAAGCCCGTGAGCGACCTGGCTTGCGAGGTCATTGCCCGCCATAATATTCAGAAGCTGGGCTTTGAGGAGTCCTACACCACCGTGGAGGAGTATAACGGCTGGCGGGAGAAGCTGCCCTGCGAGCTTGTACCTGGTTCCGCCCTTCTTACCGAGCTGCGGGCTGTGAAGGACCAGGGGGAGATCGACACCCTTATTGCTGCCCAGCGCATTGCGGAAAAGGCCCTCACCGAGGTGCTGAATTTTATCCGTGTAGGTCGGACGGAAAAGGAGATTGCCGCTTTCCTTCAGTATCAGATGTTGCTGGGTGGGGCGGAGAAGATGTCCTTTGACCCCATCGTGGTCAGCGGCGCCAACAGCAGCATGCCCCACGGTGTCCCCACAGACAAGGCAGTGGAGGCGGGTGATTTCATCACCATGGATTTCGGCTGCATTTATGACGGCTATTGTTCTGATATGACCCGTACTGTGGCGGTGGGCCATGTTACGGAGGAGATGGAGAAGGTCTATCATACGGTGCTGGAGGCTCAGCTGGCGGGAATCGCCGTAGCCAAAGCCGGCGCCAGCGGCGCTGCCGTCCACAATGCGGGGGCGGATGTGATTGCTGCGGCAGGCTATGGCGCTTATTTTGGCCATGGCTTTGGCCACGGCGTGGGCGTGGAGATCCACGAAGCCCCCAACGCTTCTCCGGCCAATGCCAAGCCTCTCCCTGCCGGCGCGGTGATTTCCGCGGAGCCTGGCATTTACCTGCCCGGCCGTTTCGGCGTGCGGATCGAAGATGTGCTGGTGCTGAAGGAGGGCGGCTGCGAGGACATCACCCTGGCCCCCAAGGAGCTGCTGATTCTGTAAAACATAAAAAACAGTCCCCCTGGAGCGTATTACGCTCCAGGGGGACTTGCTGTTTGCGGGGGATTGTCTCAGTTGGCGTTTTTCCGGGCCAGGGCCTTGTCCAGCCAGTCCTTGCCGTCTACAAACCGGGAGACAATGAAGGAGACCACATAGTCACCGGCGGAGTTGATCATGGTAGCCGGGGGATCCACCAGGTTGCCGATGGTGATGGCAATAGGGTAGGCCACCTCCATCTGGGTGGGGAAGAAGATGGAACACATAATGAACTCTCCGATGTAGCCGCCGCCGGGTACGCCGGACATACCCACAGAAGAGAGAACGGCCACCAGGATGATGAGGATAAAGTCTCCGATGCTGTTGAAGGGCTTGCCGAACACGCCGAAGAGGAAAGCGATTTTCAGCACGCAGGAGAAGCAGGAGCCATCCATGTGCATGGTGGCGCCCAGGGGCAGAACGATCTCACTGACATCCTTGGAGATGCCGGTTTCTTCCGCCTCTTCCATGTTGGTGGGGATGGTAGCCACGGAAGAGCAGGTGCCAAGGGAGGTGATGGCGGGACGGGCAATGTGACGGAACATGGTGCGCGCGCCGTGCTTGCCGCCGCCGAACCAGGCAAAGAGGGGGAAGGCGGTGAAGATATAGATGAGGCACAGGGGATAATATACCGCCAGGGCCCGGCCGTAGTCGGCGGTGATCTGGGGACCATACACGGCCACCAGGTCGGCAAAGAAGCCGAAAAAGGCGATGGGGGCGTAGTAGGTGACGATCTTTACAACTACCATCATGGCATCAGCCACACCGGTAAGAAGCTTGGCTACATTGCTTTCCGGCCCGGGCCCCAGGTTCACGCCAAAGCCGAAAAGGATGGAGAATACGATCAGGGGCAGCATGGCGCTGCGGCTGAGGAGCAGAGAGAAGTCGCTTACGGTAAAGAAGTTGACGATCAGGTCAGGAATGGAAATGGGATCGTCCACCGTGCCGCTGGCCAGGTTGCTCCAGGGCTCCAGTACGGGGGGAATCAGCTTCATGAGCACGATCATAATAGCTGCGGCGATGGCGCCGGTAACCACGAAGGTAAGGATGGTGGTGCCCATAATCTTGCCGGCCCGCTTGCGGCTTTTCATGGTAGCGATGGAACCGGCGATGGAAGAGAATACCATTGGAACCACGATGCAGAACATCATGTTGATAAAGAGGGTTCCCAAAGGCTTGAGAACAGTTGCTCCGGCCTGGATGACCTCATCCCCTTCTTTCACCTGGGGGAAGATCCAGCCGACAACGGAGCCAAGGATCATGGATGCCAGCATGATGCCGAGAAAGACGTAGTTTCTGGCCACGGATTTTTTGCTTAGCTGATTGCTCATAGCGATTCCTCCTAATAATTTGCCGTTCTAGAATGGTACACACACGAGAAAAGGGTCAAATAGCAAGCTCCTCGTCCCGAATCTCACCTACGCAGACAACATTGGTGGGGCCGGTGAGCCAGATGCTCTGTACAGAAGCGCCCTCCCGGTCAATGGTTACCCGAAGGGTACCGCCGGGGACAGATACGGTTACATCCTTGCCGCTGACCAGCCCTTTCATGGTCAGAGCCAGGACGGTGGAGCCGGTGCCGGTGCCGCAGGCGTAAGTGAAATCCTCTACACCGCGCTCGAAGGTCAGCTCCGTTATCTGGTCCGGCCCGGCAATATCGTAGAAGTTTACATTGGCTCCTTTGGGGAAGGCGGGGTTCCACCGGAGACTGCGGCCCAGGGTACGCAGCTCATCCATAGTCTTACCCGCCAGGCCGGGATAGGGGATCACAGCGTGGGGAAGGCCTGGGTTTCCTAATTCAATGTAAGAGCAAGGCCAGAATTTTCCGCCCGCCTCCACCGGATAGTCCAGGCGAATCATGCTGGGATCCGTCAGCCGGATACGATAGTTGCGCTGGTCGATCCGGCGTCCTGTGACGATTCCGGAAGCGGTTTCCACGGTCTGCTCTTCGCCTGCCAGGCCGTTTTCATAGCCGTAGCGGCAGATGCAGCGGGCGCCGTTGCCGCACATCTCCCCCACAGAACCGTCAGCGTTGAAGAAGAGCATCCGGTAATCACCGCCCTGGCTGGGTGCTTCCACCACCATCAGCCCGTCGGCGCCGATGGACATATGCCGGTGGCACAGTGTTTTGGCCAGCTGGGGGAGAAGACTGTGGTCCAGCTTCTCTACCATATTATTGAGGACAATGAAGTCATTGCCCGCCCCGTTCATTTTCCAGAAAAGCACAATGCTTCCTCCTTGATTTAAAATATCAAAGATAGGATACACGAAGTAATAATAAAAGTATATAGGAAAGATAAACAATGTGAACCGTAAAAGGTGCGGAAAACCATGCGTTTCGTGCCCAATGGCATAGA